>NZ_FNCE01000001.1:0-326775 GCF_900100655.1 Limimonas halophila | reverse complement strand
CGGACTTCGTGGGCGGCGACCGCGAGCTCAAGCGCATGCGGCTCACCCGCGTCGAAACGGCGATGGACACGCGCGCGCCCACGGTCCGGGCGGACGATACTGTCGCCAACGCCCGTGCCATCATGGAGCAGGCGGGGGCCGAACACATCGTGGTGCTGGACGACAGCAACCGTCCGATGGGCCTGATCGAGCACGTCCACGCCGGCGACGGCGCGACGGTCTGCCGGGACGCGGCGCGTCCCCTGCCCGAGCCCGTCACGGCCGACCGCGACCTGCGCACGGCCGTGTCCAGCATGTTCACCTACGACGTGGACTGGATGCCGGTGGTCGACCCCGACGGTGGCTTCGTCGGCATCGTCACGCAGGACAGCATCCGCAACACGCTGGCGCACAGCCGGCGCTCGGCGCCGCAGCAACAGGGGACGGCGTGATGGCGATCCCGGGTCTCGACCGCGCGCTGCGCGCCGGGGCGATCATCGGGCTGCTCGCCGCCGGCGCCCTGGCCCAGAGCAGCGGGCTGCTGCCCGAAGTCCTGAGCCACTGGGGCGACATCCTCTATCTGGGCCGGGAACACCTCTACCTCGTGCTGATTTCCGGGGGGCTCGCCATCGGCATTGGGGTTCCGCTCGGCATCGTGCTGACGCGCCGGCGCATGCGCGGGATCGCCGAGTCCGTCATGCAGGTGGTGAACCTGGGCCAGACCATCCCCACCCTGGCGGTGCTGGCGCTGTCGATGAGCGTGCTCGGGATCGGCGCGGTGCCCGCGATCTTCGCGCTGTGGATCTATTCGCTGCTGCCCATCGTGCGGAACACCTACCAGGGCATCCTGGCGGTCGACCCCGCCATCCTGGAGGCCGCGAACGGCATGGGCATGCGCCCGCTGCAGATGCTGTGGCAGGTGGAGCTGCCCAACGCCCTCTACGTGATCATCGCCGGCATCCGCACGGCGCTGGTCATCAACGTCGGCACCGTGCCGCTGGCCTTCCTGATCGGCGGCGGCGGCCTGGGCCAGCTGATCTTCACCGGCATCAGCCTCTACAACACCGGCATGATGCTGGCGGGCGCCATCCCCACCGCCATCCTCGCCGTCATCATCGACTTCCTGCTCGGCATGGGTGCCTACTGGGGTGTGCCGCGCGGCGTGAACCCGCTGCGCTGACGCCAACCGCGACGGGCCGCTCTTGGCCGTCGGGCGTGTGCGCGCTACACGGGTCGCGCCGCACACGTCCGGCGTTTTTGCGCCGCACCACACGCAGTGGCACGGTGTGCGCGGGCCAACAGGACGCGGATTGGGAGGCGCGCCATGCTTCAGGGGCTGACCGCCCTGGTTACGGGATCGACGAGCGGCATCGGCCAGGCCATCGCCGAACGCTTCGCCACGGCCGGCTGCAACGTGGTGCTCAACGGCTTCGGCGACGCCGACGCCATCGAGGAGATGCGCAAGCGCATGGCCGAGGAGAACGGCGTCGAGGTCACCTACAGCGACGCCGACATGGCCGACCCGCAGGCGATCGCGGACATGATCCGCGAGGCCGAGAACCGCTTCGGCGCCGTCGACATCCTGGTCAACAACGCCGGCATCCAGCACGTCGCGCCCGTGGACGAGTTCGCGCCGGAAAAGTTCGATTCCCTGATCCAGATCGACCTGAACCACGCCTTCCACACCATCCACCACGCCCTGCCCGCGATGCGCCGCAAGGGCTGGGGCCGGATCATCAACATCGCCTCCGCCCACGGGCTCGTGGCTTCGGCGGGCAAGGCCGGGTACGTGGCGGCCAAGCACGGCATGATCGGGCTGACCAAGGTCACCGCGCTGGACACGGCCGGCACCGGCGTCACCTGCAACGCCATCTGCCCGGGCTGGGTGAAGACGCCGCTGGTCGTCGCCCAGATCGAAAAGAAGGCGGAGGAGCAGGACGTCTCCATCGAGGAGGCGGAGCGCCGCCTGCTGGCGGAAAAGCAGCCCGCGGGCGAGTTCGTGACACCGGAGCAGATCGCGGAGTACGCCGTCTTCCTGTGCGGCGACAGCGCGCGCACGATCACCGGCTCCCAGGTGCAGATCGACGGCGGCTGGACGGCGCAGTAACGGCGGTTACGTCCAGATCTCCATGCGCAGGCCGCGGGCGTCCCGCGGCGGTTCGCCGTCGGGCAGACGCCCGGCGGTCCCTGCCGCCACGCGCGCGGCCGTGAGCGCGCACGCCGCCGCGTCCACGACGTCGTCGGGCTTGACGCGGCTTCGCGGATAAACGTCCATGAGCCCGGCCGGGTCCGGCACCCCCGCGCGGCGCAGGACCGCTTCCCGGGCTCTGCGGCCGGCCGCGGTGGTCTTGCGGCCCAGGTCCGCGCCGTGCGCCAGGCCGTGGAACAGCACCTCCGGGTGGGCTTCCACGATGCGGACCTGATCCGCCGGTGACAGCGCCGCGTCCAACTCGGCGATACGGGGCAGCAGCATCCCCGCCTGCTTCGACAAGCCGACCCCCTCGCGCGCCTTGCCCGCCACGTTCGCGTCGGCCCAGTCCAGACCGAGCATATAGCGCCGCGGCGGCGGAAACACGCTGGCCCGGCGCGGCCGTGGCAGCGTGCGGCGGGCGGCGCGATCACATGCGCGCGGGCCGACATCCGCAAGACCGATGGGCATGTCGACGGCAACGACAGCGGCATCCAGGGCAAGCGCACGCAACCCCGCGGCGAGCCGCAGCGACAGCCCGTCGTCGCCCCAGATCACAGCGATCCAGCCGCCGCGGCAGCCGTCAACACCCGCAACGCGCATGTGTATTCCCCCTGCCGCGCCCATATCGTAGCCGTTTCGCAGTTAATTAGCAAAAAATAGCGGTATCTCACACAACGCTTAACCCTTTTTCAACTTGCCGATTTCATGATGACACTGCGGGTCGAGGAACCGGGATTGCTGTGAAGGCCTCCGCTATCCCGGTCCACCTCGGGTCTCGCCGTGGCCGGGCATTCCGGCTGCATGGCGATGGCACGCGTTCCTTAAGCCTCCCTGTTCACTTGCCGCCGGTCCAGGCCGGCGGCATTTTTTTGCGTGCGTGCCCGCTTGCCCCCGGGGCACCTGCTCGTTCGTGGGAGGCGATACCTCTTTCGCCGAAATCGCCACAAGATTTCTTGACCGGGTGTGAGCGCTCACCTACGGTTTCACCCGCGGCAAGTTGACAGGGAAGGCTTGGGGGACGTCTTGCCCGTCCCCGAAAACCGGCAGCGGACCGGGGATCCAACCCACGGCCGCACGCCGGTTTTTTCTTTGTGTCCTTGCCCGATCCCGCGATCACGACCCGGACGGGTCGGCGCGTCCCGGCCCGATGCCCAGAACCTCGCGGGCGCGCTCACGCAGCGCGTCGTTCGAGTGCGTGGGGGGAGTCAGCACGGTATCGATGCCGTGGGCGATGCCGTTCTCGGCGCGGCGATCCGGCGCGACCACGGTTGCTCCGTTCACCCGCAACGCGCCGTCGGTCCCGTCGAGCCGCAGATCGCCTCCCTCGAGCGAAACCACGGTCCGCTCGCGCCCGGCCAGCGCTTCCATCGGGACCTCCCGCGGCACCATGTGATAGGCCACGAGCTCGCGCAGGCGATTCCGCCTCTTCGGATCGAACAGCTTGTCGCGCTGTGGCCCCGGCAGCGCTGCGAACGCCGCGTCGGTGGGCGCAAAAACCGTGTAGGGCTCGTGACGGCCGAGCGCGACGTCGAGTTTCACGCTTCGCGCCGCCTTGACGAAGGTGGAATACCGGTCATTCGCCGCGAGCCGGTCCAGCAAGCTTTCCGCGGGCGCGCCCGCCGCACACCCGTTTGTCAGCCCCACCACCACGATCACGCTCACAATGGCCCGCAGCATCGCACGATCCTTGTTAACCCGCTCGCCAGCCTAGCGCGCACCGGCGGGCTGTCCGACCGCCGCGGGCGGGGAAGCGCAGCCCGCTTTCGAGGGAGGCCGGACGCGCAAACGCCCCGCCCGGACGGGGCGGGGCGCGCTCGGCACACTGTGTGGATGCCGGCTACATCTCCTCTTCCTGCATCTCCTCGTCCTGCATTTCCTCTTCCTGCATCTCTTCGCCTTCCTCGGGCATCTCACCGACCTGGGCGCGCGGGTTGAGGACGCCGTCGATGGCGTGGATGACGCCGTTGGAAGCCTCGATGTCCGCTTCCACGACCTGGGCGTCGTTCACCGTCACGGCACCGCCTTCGGGGGCCCCCTCGGCGGCAACACCCTCGGTGCCACCTTCGGCGGTCTCACCCTCGGCACCGGCCTCGGCGGAGGCGCCTTCCATGCCCTCTTCGGCGGTGCCCTCGGTTGCGCTCGCTCCTTCCGCGCCGGCGCCGCTGGCATCGATGCGCAGTTCAGCGCCCTGAACCGACGCCACGTTCTGCCGGCTGCCCGCGATGTCGCTCGACATCAGCTTCTGGCCGGAAACCACGTGGTACGTCAGGATGTCGCGAAGCTGATCCTGGTTCTCCGCGCTCAGCAGGGAGTCCAACTCACCCTCGGGAAGCTGCTCGAAGGCTTCGTTGGTGGGGGCGAACACCGTGAACGGCCCCTCGCCCTTGAGGGTTTCGCCCAACTCGGCGGCCTTCACGGCCTCCACCAGAGTGGAGAACCGCTCGTCGCCCGCGGCCGTGTCGACCACGTCCTTCATCTCGCCGGCCATGGCCGCCGTTGTCATCGAAGCTGTCAGAGCAGTCGTCAAAGCCAATTTGCGTAGCATATCGCTCGCCTCCTTTGGGTAACGCCGCTTTGCGTTCTTGCCCCGCCGACAATTGTTTTACGAAACAACCTGCGCGCCGACAAGGTCCGACTTGGCGGTCTTTCGCAGCAACACGGTTGGAGACAAAAAAGCCCCGCCGACGAACGGCGGGGCATAAAAGACTATACCGACGAGATAGGTGCGATCAGTCGCTGGGACCGCCTTCCTCGGCCTCCTTGGGCGGGCGCTCGCCGAGCTGGGCACGCGGCATGACGACGGCGTCGATGGCGTGGATCACACCGTTGCTGGCTTCGATGTCCGCCTGCACGACGCGGGCGTCGTTGATGCGCACGCCGTCGCCCGTGGCATCCACGCGCAGCGCGGTGCCCTGCACGGTGTCCACGTTCTGCTCGGTACCGGCGATGTCGCCCGACATCACATTTCCGGCCACGACGTGGTAGGTGAGCACGTCGCGCAGAGCATCGCGATTTTCCGGCTTGAGCAGGCTGTTCAGGCGATCCTCGGGAATCTCGTCGAAGGCCGCGTTCGTCGGCGCGAACACGGTGTAGGGGCCTTCGCCCTTCAGTGTCTCCACGAGGCCCGCGGCCTGAACGGCCTCCACGAGCGTCGAGAAGCGGGTGTCACCCGCCGCCGTGTCGACGAGGTCCTTCATCTGCCCCGCCACCGCGGCGGAGGTCAGGCCGGTCGTCACGACGGTCGCCATGAGGAATGTGCGCAGCATCTCGCTCGCCTCCTGTTGCAGCAATGCTCTATCTACGTCCGCCCGCACGGAACGGATGGCCGCAACGACAGGCGCATTGGGGTTACCCCGGAATCCTGCCGCGTCACCCGTCGCCCTGGGGGCAGGCTGCGACTGGAACGAAGAAGCTGCACGGGGTCATTCGGACGATCCGGCGCACCGTCCGGGGCTTGGTCGTCTCCGCCCGGGTGGGCTAGCCTCCCCGCCAGAACGAACGGGGAGGCACCGATGCTTTTCATGATCCACTGCGTGGACAAGGCGGACAGCGCGGCCATCCGCCAGGACAATCGCGACGCCCACCTCGCCTATCTCAACGACCATCGCGACAAGATCCACGCCGCCGGGCCGCTGCTGGCCGATGACCAGGGTGGCGGCCCGGCGGGCAGCCTGTTGCTGATGGAGTTCCCGGATCAGGCGTCGGCCGAGGCGTTCGCCGAGGGCGACCCCTACAACAAGGCGGGTCTGTTCGCGCGCGTGGAGATCAAGCCGTGGAAGCAGGTGCTTCCGTAACCCCGCCGAATGAGATCGACCACGACACCGACCGCGCGAGCGAGGCACGACACGAGCGACATGGCGTACTGGCTGATGAAGTCCGAGCCGGGCACCTGGTCCTGGGACGATCAGGTGCGCGACAGCGTGGCCGAATGGGACGGCGTGCGCAACAATCAGGCGTCCAACAATCTCAAGGCGATGCGCGTGGGGGACCGCGCCTTCTTCTACCACTCCGTCAACCAGAAGAAGGTCGTCGGCATCGTCGAGGTGGTGCGGGAATACTATCCCGATCCGACCGACCCCGCCGGGCGCTTCGGCATGGTCGACGTGAAGGCGATCAAGCCCATGAACCGGCCGGTGTCGCTGAAGGAGATGAAGGCGGATCCGCGCCTTCAGGACCTGCCGCTCATTCGCCAGCCGCGGCTCTCCGTCATGCCCATCAGCGAGGACGCCTGGCGCGTCATCTGCGAGCTGGGCGAAACCGACGCCTGACGGCGTCCACACCCACACCGCGCGCCGCCCGGGTTGTGCATCGCGGCACCGGTTCCGATATCGTGGGCAAAACACCCCACGGCCGACCGCGCGAGCGTGCCCCGGCCGCGCAAACAGGGAGGGCGACACCACCATGACACAGGTCGAAACCTACGACGTTCCGGACTCCATCGCGCAGCGCGCCTGGGTCGACCGCGCGAGCTACGACGAGATGTACCGCCAGTCGGTCGAGGACCCGGAGGGCTTCTGGGCCGAGCACGGCAAGCGCATCCACTGGTTCAAGCCCTTCACCAAGGTGAAGGACGTCTATTACGGCACGGACGACGTGCGCATCCGCTGGTTCTACGACGGCACCACGAACGCCTGTTACAACTGCCTGGACCGGCACCTGCCCCAAAAGAAGGACGACCCGGCCATCATCTGGGAGGGCGACGAGCCCGACCAACACCGCACGATCACCTTCGGGCAGGCCCACGACGAGGTCTCGCGCTTCGCCAACGTCCTTAAGGCGAACGGGGTCAAGAAGGGCGACCGCGTCACGATCTACATGCCCATGATCCCCGAGGCCGCGTTCGCCATGCTGGCGTGCGCCCGCATCGGGGCCGTGCACTCCGTCGTCTTCGGCGGCTTCTCGCCGGACAGCCTGGCCGACCGCATCCTCGACGCCGACGCGCGCGTGGTCATCACCGCCGACGAGGGCGTTCGCGGCGGCAAGACGATCCCGCTCAAGGCCAACACCGACGAGGCGCTGGAGCGCTGCCCCGACGTCGAGCGCGTCATCGTGGTCAAGCGCACGGACGCCGACATCCCGTGGAACGGCGACCGCGACCGCTGGTACCAGCAGGAGTTGGAGAAGGTCTCCAACGACTGCCCGGCGGAGGAGATGAACGCGGAGGACCCGCTGTTCATCCTCTACACCTCCGGCTCCACCGGCAAGCCCAAGGGCGTGCTGCACACCACGGGCGGCTATCTCGTCCACACCTCGATGACGCACCAGCACGTCTTCGACTACAAGGACGGCGAGGTCTACTGGTGCACGGCGGACGTCGGCTGGGTCACGGGCCACAGCTACATCGTTTACGGCCCGCTGGCGAACGGCGCGACCACGCTGATCTTCGAGGGCACGCCGACCTACCCCGACGCCTCGCGCCACTGGCAGGTCGTCGACAAGCACGGCGTCAACATCTACTACACCGCGCCCACGGCCATTCGCGCGCTGATGCGCGAGGGCAACGGGCCGGTGCAGAAGACCAGCCGCAAGAGCCTGCGCATCCTCGGCACCGTCGGCGAGCCCATCAATCCGGAGGCGTGGCGCTGGTTCTACCGGACGGTCGGGGACGAGCGCTGCCCCGTCGTGGACACCTGGTGGCAGACCGAGACGGGCGGCATCATGATCTCGCCGCTGCCCGGCGCGACGCCGCTGAAGCCCGGCTCGGCGACGCTGCCCTTTTTCGGCGTCCAGCCCATCCTGGTGGACAACGAGGGCAACGAGCAGACGGGCGCCACGCGCGGCAACCTCTGCATCGCCGATTCCTGGCCCGGCCAGATGCGCACGGTCTACGGCGACCACGACCGCTTCATCCGCACCTACTTCACCACCTTCCCCGGCCGCTACTTTACCGGTGACGGCGCCATCCGCGACGAGGACGGCTACTACTGGATCACCGGGCGCGTGGACGACGTGCTCAACGTCTCCGGCCACCGCCTGGGCACGGCCGAGATCGAGAGCGCGCTGGTGCTCCACGAGAAAGTGGCCGAGGCCGCGGTCGTCGGCTTCCCGCACGAAATCAAGGGCCAGGGCATCTACGCTTACTGCACCCTGGTCGCCGGCGAGGAAGGCGACGAGCAGACCAAGAAGGAACTGGTGGAGTTGTGCCGCCACGAGATCGGGGCGCTCGCCAAGCCGGACATGATCCAGTTCGCCAGCGGTCTGCCCAAGACGCGCTCGGGCAAGATCATGCGCCGCATCCTCCGCAAGATCGCCGAGGACGACACGAGCAACCTCGGCGACACCTCCACGCTCGCCGACCCGTCGGTGGTCGACGAGCTGGTGCGGGGCCATCAGCAGTCCAAGTAAGCCGGGCTGCTGGGCTCCGGTCCAACCCCTTGCACGACGATCGCCCATCCCGGGCCGGTGCGGGTTCGCCCGCGCCGGCCCTTTTTCATGGCCACCGCATTTTTAGGGTCGACGTGCGTGCGCTGGCGTTGATCGTGCGGTCGTGCCCGATTAGGTCCCCGGAACCATGAGCCAAGCGCCCGATCCCCGCCTCTACCTCATCGTCCCCGGAACCACGCCGGCCGAGCAGCTCGCCGCGGCCGTGGAAGCCGGCGACGTCGCCTGTGTGCTGCTCACCGACGCCGGCCGCGACGCGCGCCAGCTGGTCGAGGCGGCGCAGGCGCGCGGCGTGGCCGTGCTGGTGGCGGACGATCCCACCCTCGCCCGCGCGCTCGGTGCCGACGGCGTCCACCTCAACGGCGAGGCCCCGGTGAAAAAGACGCGCGACGCCCTGGGCGGCGACGGCATCGTCGGCGTGCAGTGCGGGCGCTCGCGCCACACCGCCATGGTCGTCGGGGAAGCCGGGGCCGACTACGTGGCCTTCGCCGGCACCGAGGACGCCCCCGACGGCCCAGCCGACCCCGAGGCATTGCGCTGGTGGCAACTGATGATGACGGTGCCCTGTGTCGCCATGGGCGGCTGCACGCCCGACGACGCGGGCCGGCTGGCCCAGGCGGGCGCGGATTTCGTCGCCCTCGGCGCCGGCGTCTGGGACGACCCCGAGGGCCCGGCCGCCGCCGTGGCGCGCGCCCAGGCCGGGCTCGACACGCTCATCTGATCGCTTTCCGCGGTCACGGCGCGAGCACGGGCCCATGACGGACGCGGTCATCCACACCCTCGGCCACAGCAACCACGACCTCGGGGACCTCCTGGCGCTGCTCGGGCATCACGGGATCGAGGTCGTGGTGGACGTGCGCGCGGTGCCGCATTCGGGGCGTTTCCCGCAGTACCGCAAGCGGGCGCTGGAGCGCTCCCTGCCCGAGCACGACATCGGCTACCGCTGGATGGGCGACACCCTGGGCGGTGTGGGCAAGCGCTCGGACGCCGCGACCTTCGCCGAAATCGCCCGGCGCCGGGATTTCCACGACGCCCTCGATGCCGTGGTCGATCTCGCCGCCGCGCACCGGCCCGCGCTGATGTGCGCCGAGCGCGACCCGGTGCAGTGTCACCGCACGGCCCTGATCGCCCGCCAGCTCCGCACACGCCCCGGAGTCGCGTTGCGGCACATCCTTGCCGACGGCAGCGTGGAGCCGCAGGCGTCGCTGGACGCGCGCCTGGTGGCCGAGCTGCTGGGCGACCAGGGCGAATTGTTCGCGCCCCGCGACGACGCGGTGGAACGCGCCTATGCCGAACTCGCCGCACGCATGACCGGCGAGCGCCCGGCCGGTTAAACCGTCAACCAGCCCTCCAGCGCCTGCCCGGCCTCGACCGGCCACGCGAGTCCGTGCGCCAGCGAGGGCGCCACCACGCGGTGCACCGGCCAGCCGCGGTCGCTCATGCCGATGCCGTGGTGCATCCCGGCGGCGACGACCCCGAGCAGGTAGGCGGCAGCCAGCAGTGTTACGAACCGTTCCATGCCACGGGCACTCCACCCGGTCGCTTCGCCTGTCCAATCGAGGTACCATTTTAACAGCGGTCGCGTTCCTGAATCCATGTATCGAATCGATGTCTTCACTTCTCTCAGTGATAAACATACATGCCGTGAAATTTTTTAACTGAATCTTGAATAGGTTATTCCGCTGTTTTCGTTCTGTGACTTTTTCGCGTCATTTGCGCTCGGTCCCACGCGCGATCGCACAACTCTCTGTAAAACCCGAACGATCGAGCCGGCGGCGGGACTGGCCGCGACCGGGGCGTCCACACGCCCAACCCGGTGCGCCTGTTGCGCCCAGGGGTGCCGTGCTCCGATGGTGGTAGCCTGGACCGGGCGGTTCCGGAGCCGATGACAGAAGGAATGCAGGCATGGTGTCAGGACGGCGCGGACGCAAACTGGCCGGTATGGCCGCAGCGGTGCTGCTGGTGGCGGGATGCGCGCCCAGGCCGGGCACGGCCCCGCACTCCACGACCGAGACCACGCCCAGCCTCGCCGAGCTGATGCGCCTCGCCCGCAAGAGCGAGTCCGGCGGCAACCTCGGCGCGGCGGCCGACATCTACGAGCGCGCCGTCACGAGCTATCCCGACGCCGGCAAGGCGCGGCTGGGACTGGGCCGCACCGCCTACGCGCTCGGCCGCACGAAACAGGCGGTGAAGGCGTACAAGGCAGCGACGGAGCGGCTCGCGGAGTCGGCCGACGCGCGCTACGGGCTCGGCAAGGCGCTGCTGGCGGACGACCGCCCCCAGGCCGCAATCCGCGCCTTCGACAAGCTCATCGCGGCGGGGGAAGGCGACCACCGCCCCTACCTGGGCAAGGGCGTCGCGCTGGACCTGCAGGGCCGCCACACCGCGGCGCAGATGGCGTACCGCGCCGGCCTCAAGCGCGCGCCCGACAACACGGCGCTGCGCAACAACCTCGGCCTCTCGCTCGCCCTGGGCGGGAAGCCGAAGCGCGGCATCCGCGTGCTGGAAAAGCTCACGCAGGACCCCACCGCGCCGCCGCGGGCGCGCCAGAACCTGGCTCTCGTCTACGGCCTTGCGGGACGGATGAAGGAAGCCGCCCGCGTTGCCGGCCAGGACCTCTCGCGCGAGGGCGTGGAAACGAATCTGGACTACTACCGCGTCCTGCGCAGCCTGCGCGAAACCGCCACGCCGCAGACGCCGAGCACGGAACCGGCGCCGGCCCCCGAGACCCAATCCGGAACCGCGCCCGACGACGCGCCCGCCGGCGAGCCGAAAACGCTCGTGCCGGACGCGTAAAGCTATCACCACCACCGCAACCACGCCCGCACGAAAACGGGCCGGTCCGCTGGGGACCGGCCCGTTCGCGTGTCAGCAAAATGGTCGGGGAGACTGGATTCGAACCAACGACCTCCGCCTCCCGAAGGCGGCGCTCTACCAGGCTGAGCTACTCCCCGACAGCGAGGCCGTCTATAACCGCCGTGGCGGCGGTGTGCAACCGCTTCAAAACAGCGTTTACACGTCCACAGCTAGTCACCACGGCGTCTGCGTCAAGGCTGATCGAATGATGGCGTCAGCCGGGCACCAAACCGGCGCCACGCCCATGCCGCAAAGGGCCGCCACCCTCGCGGGCAGCTGGCAGTGGTGTGACCGGGCGTGACTTTGCTGTGCCACGCGGCCTTGCCAACCTCCCGGCGCCGTGCACATCGTGCACCAGGGGGAACGGCATCCGCCGCGGCGGGCCCGCAATCGGGGTCCGGTCCGGCACGCCAACGCCCATCCACGCGCACCCGTCAGCCACGATAGCCATCCCGGATGCGGCGGAAGGGGAGACGCCATGCGGGCACGCCGCGCAGGACATCTCGCACGTAGCCTCGGTGCCGTCGCCGTGCTGGCGCTCGGCCTCACGGCCTGTGCCAGTCAGGAGCCGGAGTCCGAGGAAGCGGCGCTGTTCCAGTATGACCAGCCCAACGACCCGCTGGAAGAGGTCAACCGCGGCATCTTCCAGTTCAACCGGGCCGTGGACACCGTGCTGCTCAAGCCCGCCGCCCAGGGCTACGACCAGATTCCCGAAGGCTTCCGCAACATCATCGGGAACGTTCTCAACCATATCTCCCTGCCGGTCATCCTGGTGAACGACCTTGCCCAGGGCGAATGGGAGCGTGCCGGAGACAGCGCCACGCGGCTGTTCGTGAACACCTTCACGCTCGGCACCGGCGACCTGGTGCCGAAGCGCCATCCCTACCACCAGGAGGACTTCGGCCAGACCATGGCCGTGCACGGGGTCGACGACGGCTTCTACCTCGTCCTGCCCATCTTCGGGCCGTCGTCCGCGCGCGACGGTGTGGGAATCGTCGCCGATATCTTCCTGACCCCGTGGACGTACGTGGACGGCACCACCACGTTTTCGCTGACGACCCTCGGCGTCGACGGCGTGCGCCAGCGCCACGCCGCGTTGGGCAAGCTGGAGGAGCTGGAACGCGATTCGGTAGACTTCTACGCACGAATGCGCAGCTTGTACTACCAGCGCCGCCAGATGAAAATTGACAACACGCTCGACGCCGGACCGGACATCGCGACCACCGAGGAAACGATCGTCAGCACCCGGTGACGCCACGCCCAAGGAGAGGCCCCATGTCGCGTCTGCGCTCCCTTATCAACCCGGTTCTTGCCCTGGCGCTGGCCGCCGGGCTGGCGACGGCCGGCACGGCACGCGCGGCCTCCCCGGATGCGGCGGCCAGTTTCGTGCAGGATCTGGGCGATCGCGCCATCGCGAAGCTCAGCGACACCGAGCTTTCCGAAGAGCAGCGCGAAAAGCGCTTCCTTAATATGCTCGACGAAGGCTTCGCCATGGAGGCGATCAGCCGCTTCGTCCTCGGGCGCTATTGGCGCGTGGCCTCGGAAGAGGAACAAAAGACCTTCCGTGCGACCTTCAAGCGCGTCCTCGCCGAGCGCTTCGTGCCGATGTTCACCAACTACGGCACGGACGACTTCAAGGTGCTGGAAGGCAAGCCCGATCCGAGCAACCCGAGCCTCTACCGCGTCACCACGCGCATCAAGGACCCCACCAGCGGCAACATGGTGACCGCCAATTGGCGCGTTCGGCACAAGGACGGGGAGTTCGCCATCGTCGACGTCAAGGCCGAAGGCGTGAGCATGGCGATTACCCTGCGCGGCGAGTACAACTCCGTCATTCAGCGCAACAACGGCAGTGTCGCTGCCCTGATCGACAGGATGCAGAAGGCCCTGGAGCGCGACGGCACCAAGGGCGACAGCTGAAATCAAAGCACGGAGCGGGCCGGTTCGACGGATGCGGCACGATCCGTTTTCACCGCATCACGGCACGTCGAGCTTAGAGTATCGTGCGTGAAATCGTGTTCGCCGAGAGAGCTGGAAGCCTCGTGATAGGTTCCTGTTTTTCCTGTGCGAGCAGTTACGGCGCCTGCGGCGCGCGACACGTCAGTCCCACACCTTTGGCGTGGTAGCCTTCCGGCTGTCCACGCACGAGCAAGTGGAATCAGGCGGGGACGGCCACGGTGGTGTGGGCGTGACACCCTGAATAAAGTGATTCCACTTAACGGCGATTTGCTCTAGCGCACCCCGCGATCAACAGCACGCGTTGCCTCGCCCCGCGCATGCCGCCATCGAATGCGCAGGGCGAGGCCACTTTTTGAAGCGCCGCGCGTTTACCGCTCCAGGCGCTTGTACTTGATGCGGTGGGGCTGCACCGCCTCCTCACCGTACCGGCGGATGCGGTCCTTCTGGTAATCTTGGAAATTTCCCTCGAACCACTCGACGTGGCTGTCGCCCTCGAAGGCCAGGATGTGGGTGGCCATGCGGTCGAGGAACCAGCGGTCGTGGCTGATGATCATGGCGCAGCCGGCGAAGTCCTCCAGGGCGTCTTCCAGGGCGCGCATCGTGTCCACGTCCAGATCATTCGTGGGCTCGTCCAGCATCAGGAAGTTGGCGCCGGACTTCACGATCTTGGCGAGGTGGACGCGGTTGCGCTCACCGCCTGAGAGGTCGCCGACCTTCTTCTGCTGATCGCGCCCCTTGAAGTTGAAGGCGGCGACGAAGGCGCGCGAATTGACCTCGCGCTTGCCCAGGTCGATCACGTCCTTGCCGTCGGCGATCTCCTCCCAGACGGTGTTGGAGGGGTTGAGGGTGTCGCGCGACTGGTCGACGTAGCCGAGCTTCACGGTGTCGCCCACCGTCAGCTGGCCGGCGTCCGGCTCCTCCTGCCCGGCGATCATCTTGAACAGCGTGGTCTTGCCGGCGCCGTTCGGGCCGATGATGCCGACGATCGCTCCCGGCGGCACGGTGAACGTCAGGTCGTCGATGAGCAGGGTGTTGCCGTAGCCCTTGCGCAGATTTTCGGCCTCCACCACGCGCTGGCCCAGACGCGGCGGCGTGGGGAAGACGATGCGCCCCGATTCGGCGGCCTGCTTGCTCTTGTCGGCTTCCTGCTGCTGGAGCAGCTGCTCGTAGCGATCCAGGCGAGCCTTGGCCTTGGTCTGGCCGCCCTTGGGGTTGGACTTGACCCAGTCCAGCTCGCGGTTGAGGGCGCGCTGGCGCGCGCTCTCCTCCTTCTCCTCCTGCTCCAGGCGCTGGCGCTTCTGCTCCAGCCACTCGGAGTAGTTGCCCTTGAAGGGGATGCCGCGCCCGCGATCCAGCTCCAGGATCCAGCCGGCGACGTTCTCCAGGAAGTAGCGGTCGTGGGTGACGCACACGACCGTGCCGTTGTACTGCTCCAGGTGCTGCTCCAGCCAAGCCACGGACTCGGCGTCCAGGTGGTTCGTTGGCTCGTCCAGGAGCAGCAGATCCGGCTTCTGCAGAAGCAGGCGGCACAGCGCCACGCGGCGCTTCTCACCGCCGGAAAGGCGCGAGACGTCGGCCTCGCCCGGCGGGCAGCGCAGGGCGTCCATCGCCACCTCGACCTTGCGGTCCAGGTCCCAGGCGTCGGCGGCGTCGATCTTCTCCTGCAACTCCGCCTGTTCGGCGATGAGCTGGTCCATCTCGTCCGGGTCGACATCCTCGGCGAAGCGGGCGGAGACTTCCTCGAAGCGGTCCACCAGGGCCTTGGTTTCCGCCAGGCCCTCCATGACGTTGCCGGCGACATCCTTGTTGGGGTCGAGCTGCGGCTCCTGCGGCAGGTAGCCCACCTGCACGCCGTCGGCGGCCCAGGCCTCGCCGTGGTAATCGGTGTCGATCCCGGCCATGATGCGCAGCAGCGTGGACTTGCCGGCGCCGTTCAGGCCGACCACGCCGATCTTGGCCCCCGGCAGGAACTGCAGGTTGATGTCGTTGAGGACGTAGCGCCCGCCCGAAACGACCTTCGTCAGTTCCTTCATCACATAGATGTATTGGTACGCCATCGGCGCTGTCGCCCTCGCTCGCGTGGTCTTCACTGTACACCCACGGACCATCCCGGGCGGCTGCCGTGCGCGGGCCGGCGCCGGCGACGATCCGTCGTTCCGCCCTGTCGTGGAGGTTGCGGTGTTCTAGCAACGCCGGCGCGCGAACGCAAAGCCGGTGGGCGGCCGCAGTCAGTACCCTTCCCGCCGCTGCGCGGCGCGGATTTCGGCGCGGCGCTCCTGCAGCTCGATGGCGCCGCCGAGCGTGGTGATGCCCAGATCGCGCAGCATGGGCAGCAGCCGCTGGTAGAGCTGCGCCGTCACCAGCACGTCGCCCAGGGCGGTGTGGCGGCCCTGCACCTCGATCCCGAACAGATCCGCCAGCTTTTCCAGGCGGAAGTCGTCGTGGTCGGGCATCGCCGCGGCCGACAGCAAGAGCGTGTCCAGCGCGTAGGGCGGCGTCCAGTCGATGCCGTTGCGCTCGCACTCGCGGCGGACGACCTCGATGTCGAAGCCGATGTTGTGGCCGATCCACACCGTGCCCCCGGCCAGCCGGCGCAGTTCCGCGATCACGGTCGGCGCCGCCGGCGCATCGATCACCATGTCGTCGGTAATGCCGTGGACGGCCGTGGAGTGGGGCGGAATGGGCACCTCCGGGCGCACCAAGCGGTCCATCATGGCGGCGCGGTACAGCTGCTCGCCATGCACCCGGATGCCGCCGACGGACACGATGCGGGCTTCCTTCACGTCCAGCCCGGTCGTTTCGGTGTCGATCACGGTGGCCGGCAGGCTGTCCAGGCGCGTGTCCCGGTCGGGTGCTTCGGCGGCGGGGGGCCGGTCGTGCAGCTCCAGGTCGTCCTCCAGCTCCTGCGCGCTGGTCTCCACCGCCTCCGCGACGAAGGAGAGCACCGCGCCGCCGTGCTCGACCAAGGGCGTTACGCGCGTCTGCACCCGCAACCCTTCCACCATGCGCAGCTCGGTGCTGAGCGGCGCGCCCTGCATGCGCGCCCGGCGAATGGCGCGGATCACGGGCCGGCGGACCAGGGCGGCGAACACCGAGGTGCCGACCTTGACCCGCTCGCCGCCCAAGAGCGAGCGCGCGGGGCCGTTGACAAGGCTGACCTGCCCGCTGTCGGTGACGACCACGATGGGCTCCGACACCGCGCCCAGCACGGCGCGCAGCCGCATGTCCGGCCGCGCGCGCCAGGCGGCGTAGCGCCCGGCCAGGTCGCCAAGGGATTCCCAGAAACTGGCCAGTTCCGTTTCGTTGGAAAACTGGAAGCGCGGGGGCACGGCGTCGGGATCGCCCGCCATCGTGACCACGCAGCCGCGCAGCCGCTCCAGGTGGCGGAAATGGCGGTGCACCAGCACCGCCAAGCCGATCAGCGCGCCCGCACCGAGCGCCAGCCCGCCGATCAGCACCACCCGCACCATCGCCGGATCGGGCTCGTGGCCGAGCATGATCTCGCCGATCAGCGCCGCCAGGGCGCCGAGCGCGATCAGCGCCAGGGTGACCAAGGCATACAGCGTGTGCCGGCGCCCGCGTGGCATCGTCCCCCGCCCCTTTGTGGCGCGCGTCGAGCGCAATGAGACGACGCGAATCCGCCGCCGAGCCGCATCGCGCTCGATCTCGTTTCTGTGCGGGCACGATCTGGAGCCCGGGCCGGTGCGGCCCGACCTCATCGTGCCCTAGCGCCCGATTCAGCTGAAATCCGGGCAACTTGATTGGATGACCGGTCCGCGCCGCCCGCCGCGCGCGGCGAATCCGGTGTCAGAGCTTGTTGCGCAGCACGTCCCGGTTCACGCGGCGGGCGAGCCGGTTGATCGCGCGCAGGCTGTCGCGAAGGATGTCTTTTTCCCGCCGCGTCAGGGCATCCAACGGAACTTTGTAGCCCACATCAAGGTTGGCGCGGCTGTCCGCGATCTGCTGGCGCAGCAGCAAATGCGTGATGTGCCGGTAGGCGCCGCGCAGGTAGTCCGCCTCGTCGCCCGAGATGCGGCTGACCTCGGTCAGCGCGTCCAGGCGCGCCAGGGTGCCCGTCACCGTCAGGCCGTCGCGCAACGACAGCAGCCGCAGATTCTGCACCAGCGGCAACAGCCCGGCGTGCTTGAGGTTGAGCGCCGTGCGCCCGTCCTGGTCGCGCTTGGTGGTCTTGAAGCGGCCCAGAACCCCCACGGCCGCGCGCTTGTTGCCGGAATTGACGTGCAGCTGCCCCAGGAAGGTCGGGTTGCTGCGCAGCGAGGTCGCGACTTCCTGACGCAGTTCGTGGGCGAAGTCCTCGCGTCCGGCCACGGGGGCGAAGTCGAAGAAGAGGTCGGCCATGCAAATGGCATTGTTGGACGAATGCCGCGCCCACTGGCGCACCTGGTCCCGCCACTGGCTGCGCGTCTTGCGCCAGAGCGGGTTGATCATCATCACGTAGCCCTTGCACCAGGGAAAGCCGATCTCGTGCAGCTCCGTGCACACACGCTCGGCGAGTTCGCGGAACCAGCCGTCGATGCGGTCGTGCTCGGAATCCGGGTAGTCGTCCAGGATCAGGCCGTTGTCCTGGTCCGGGTTGAGCATGCTTTCCGCGCGCCCGCCCGAGCCCATCACGATGGCGGTGAAGGCCACCGGGGGCTCGCCGTAGCCCTCCGCCTTCATCTGCGTGAGCTGGCGGTCGATGACGCGCTGGTGCAGGTCGCGGTTGATGTCGGTGATCAGCGCCTGGACGTCCGGCGCCGGCACGTTGTCTGCCAGCAGCGAGCCGGCCACGTTGACCTGCGACGCCTTCGTGGCCTGGAGCCCCGTGGTGGTGTCCTCGTGCGTCAGCCGCTCGATCAGGTCCAGGCTCTGCTCCGCCGCCGTCGCCAGGGCGTCCGTCATGCGGATCATGCCCACGGGCCGGTCGTGATCGTCCACCACGGGCATGTGGCGCCAGCCGAAGCGGCGCATGCGGCCGATCGCGGTGTAGAGCCGCGCGGTCGCGCGCACGGTGCGGACGGGCGCCGACATGAACGCCGTCACCGGCTCCTCGCCGCCCTGCATCGCCAGGGTGACCCCGTGGACGACGTCGTGCTCCGTCAACACGCCGACGATGGCGCCCGCGTCGTCCACCACGGCGACGCTGGTGGCGTGCTGGCTGCGCATCGCCGCCACGGCCTCGCGCACGGGCGTGTCCGCCGCCGCCACGATGGGTTTGCCGCGCATGTGGTTGCGGACGGTGTGGACGAGGATCTTGGTCTGGGACTGGACCGGGGGCTGGGTGAGACTCGCCGTCAGGGAGTCCGGCTGCGCGCCCGGGCTGGCGGCCGGTTGCAGCATGGTGTCCGCTTCCTGCGTGTCGCGGCGGGTGGTGGCCGGGAGAATGGTGCAGTGCGCGCGTGCGTCGCAAGCCCGGCGGGGTTGCCACGCGCGGATGGCAGGCATGTGGCGGCGTTGCCCGACCGTCCGTCCGACCGGGCGATTGCCGGCCGCGCGGACGCGGCCGATCTTCCGGCGACACGATGATTTCACGGGCCAATCGCGATGCCTGCCCCATCCCGGCGCAAGCGACCGATGACACCACGCGCCGCCGCGATCTGTGCGCTCGCGGCGCTTCTGGCGGCGTGTGCGCGCGCACCGGATCGCCCGCCGCCGCTTGCCGCCGGCGCGACGCTGATTCTGGAGAAGGCAGTCTCGGTGCCCGCCGGCAGGCGCTTCGTGTGGCTCCAGAAGGGTGAGGTGAAACTACGCCGCCACGTCCGGCTGAGCCCCTATTGCCAGCTCCACCTGCGCGGATCGGCGGACACGGCGCGCGAGATCGCGCCCGGGCGCTTCACCGTCGCCTGGCTGCGCGAAGATTTCCAGGCCGCCGCCGCACCCGACGGCATGCAGCTCGCCGGGATCGGCTTTGGCGACGGCGGGGGTGTGGGCGGCGACCCGCTCTCGATTTCGAACGAGCTGGTCATGGGGCTGGAGGCCGAGGCGCAGCCGAAGGTCGACCGCCTGATCTGCGGCCAGCACCAGGCGGTCGGGCCCTACCTCCCGCCCACGGTCGAGCAGATCAACGCGGCGCTGGGCGGCTACGGCCGTCTCGACACCACGACCGCAGCCCCCGAATAGCAGGCGTTTAGAGCATCGTGCGTGAAATCGTGTTTGCCAAGAAAGTCGGAAACCTCACGCTAGGTTCCTGTTTTTCCTATGCGAGCAGTTTGCGCGCCTGCGGCGCGCGAGCCTTGCGGCTGTCCACGCACGAGCAAGCGGAATCACGTGAGTGATTCCGCTTTACGGCGATCTGCTCTAGACGGCCTTGCGCAGCCCGCGCGGAACGTCGGCGAACTTGACCGCGCCCTGCTCGGTGACGCGGAAGGGCTCGGAAATCTCGATGCCCCAGTCGTCCTGCCAGATGCCGGGCATGAAGTGGAAGCACATGCCGGGCTCAAGCACAGTGGTGTCGCTGGGGCGCAGGCTCATCGTGCGCTCGCCCCAGTCCGGCGGGTAGCTGAGCCCGATGGGATAGCCGACGCGCGACTCCTTCTCCAGGCCGTGGCGCGCGATCGTGGTGCGCCACGCCGCCTCGACGTCGGCGCAGGTGTTGCCGGGCTTGGCAACTTCCAGCGCGGCCTGCGTGCCCTCGTCAACGATGGCAGCGGTCTCGGCCATGACCTGCGGGGGCTCGCCCAGGTAGAGCGTGCGCGACATGGGCGTGTGGTAGCGCAGGCGGCACCCCGCCAACTCCATCACCGTCAGCTCGTTGGCGTTGAAGGGCGCGTCCGACCACGTCAGGTGGGGCGTCGAGGTGCCCGGCCCGCTCGGAATCATGGGCACGATGGCCGGATAGTCGCCGCCGTGGTCCGAGGTGCCCTGGACCTGGGCGCGCATGATCTCGGCGGCGGCGTCGCACTGGCGCACGCCCGGCTCGATGGCGCGGAAGGCCGTGTCCATGACGTGTTCCAGGATGCGCGCGGCCTGGCGCATGACGGCCAGCTCCTTGTCCGACTTCACCGCGCGGATCCAGTTCACGAGCCCCGTGGCGTCGGCGAAGCGGGCGTTCGGCATGCCTTCCTGCAGCGCGTGGTAGCCGCGCGGGGAGAAGTAGTAGCCGTCCATCTCCACAGCGATGACGCCGCCGTCCAGCTTGCGCGCGCGCAGGGCGTCGGCGGCGACGTCCATGGGATGGCAGTCGCTGGCCTGCACGTAGCGGTCGGAGTAGGCGACGATGTTGTCGTCCGGCAGGAAGGTGGTCGCGCGCGCGCCGTTCTCGTCGATGCCGCGGCCGATCCACAGCGGCTCGGCCAGCTCCTGCGCCACCACCACCATCTGCGGCACGTAGAAGGACCAGCCGTCGTAGCCGGTCAGGTAGTGCATGTTGGACGGGTCGGTGGCGATCAGGACGTCCATGCCGCGGGCCAGCATGCGGTCCTTCGCGGCCTGGACGCGGGCGTCGAAATCGGCTTTCTCGAAAATGCTCATCGCGGGGTCATCCGTCGGTTAGCTATTGGGGTCGTCACGCCTGGACGCGCGTGCCCAGGCCCAGCTCCGTGGCACGGCGCTCCGCGCGCACGGCGATGGCGGTGTCCTGCACGCCGGTGCCGGTCAGGTCGGCGACCGTGACCTCATCAGCAGCCTGCCGGCCGGGAAGCTCGCCGTTGATCACCTGCCCGAGTTCCGCCGGCTGGATGTCCGCCGGCAGCGCGCCCTGGGCGATGGCGTGGTGAAGCTCGCCCATGGCCGCGCATTGGCTGCGGCTGTCCACCACCAGGCCGTCGGCGTTGGCCAGCACGGCGGGCGCGACCTCGTTCTTGCTGTCAGCGTCGGAGCCCATGCAGGTGACGTGTGTCCCGGGCTGGAGCCAGTCCCAATGCAGGATGGGCGAGCCCGCGGGCGTGGTCGTGATGACGGCCTGCGCCTGCTCGACGGCCGTTCGGGCGTCGGCGGCGGCCTCCACCGGGATGCCCAGCTCGTCCGCCAGCTCGCCGGCGCAGGCGCGCGCCTTCTCCCCGTCGCGCGCCCAGATCACCGCGCGCTCGACCGGGCGCACGAGCGTCAGCGCCTTGAGCTGCAGGCGCGCCTGCACCCCCGCGCCCAACACGGCGGCCGTGCCGACGCGCTCGGGCGCGAGGTGGCGGGCCGCGACCGCCCCGGCGGCGGCGGTGCGCACGTCGGTCAGGTAGCCGTTGTCCAGCATCACCGCGCGGACCACCCCAGTGCGGGAATCGTGCAGGATCATCAGGCCGTTGACACTCGCCAGCCCGAGCTTCGGGTTGTCGAAGAAGCCGGGCGAGACCTTGATGGCGAAGCCGTCGAATCCGGGCACGTAGGCCGTCTTCACGTCGACCTCGCCATTGTGCTCGGCCACGTCCAGGCGCATCACGGGCGGCATCTGCACGCCGCCGCGCGCGAGGCGCGAAAAGGCGTCGCTGACGATCTCCACCGCGCCCGCGTCGACGGCGGCGCACTGGCGCAGCTCCTGCTCCGTCAGGATGGTGATCTCCGGCATCCCGGGTCGTCTCCTCTGTTTCCGCGAAAACGGGCGCCGCTCAGCTCGCGCCGAGGAGGGTTTCCACCGGCTCTTCGGCGAGCACGCGCCGGAACAGCTCGGGGTCGATGTTGCGGCCGGTGATGGGCACGCCGATCGCGCCCTCGGCCGCCACACGGCCGGTCATCAGCGCGGCGATGCCAACGGTGCAGGCACCCTCGGCGACGACGCGCTCCTCCCGGTAGATCAGCCGCATGGCCGCGGCGATTTCCGCCTCCGACACCAGGACCACGTCGTCCACCAGCTCGCGGGTCATGGCGAAGGTGTGCGCGTTGTCCAGGCCGATGCCCCCGCCCAGGCTGTCGGCCAGGCTCGGCCCCTCGGTCACGGCCACCGGCTTGCCCGCGCGCAGGGATGCCGCCATGGCCGCGCCGTGGTCCATCGAGATACCGACCACCTTGATGTCCGGCGCGATGGCCTTGGCCGCGATCGCCATGCCGGCGATCAGCCCGCCGCCCGAGAGCGGCACCAGCAGCGTATCCAGATCCGGCCGGTCGGCCAGCATTTCCAGCGCGATCGTGCCCTGCCCCGCGATGACGTCGGGGTGGTCGAAGGGCAGCACCGGCGTCAGGCCTTCCTGGGCCTCCAGCTCGGCCTGGCGCTCGAACGCTTCGTCCTGGCTGTCGCCGTGGATCTGCACCTCGGCGCCCAGATCGCGGATGGCGCGGATCTTGTTCTCCGGCACCAGGCGCGACATCACGATCACCGCGCGGATGCCGAGACGCTTCGCGGCGTAGGCGACGCCGCGGCCGTGGTTGCCCGTGGACACCGCGACGACGCCGCGCTGGCGCTTGTCGGCCGGCAGGTTGGCAACCGCGTTGGTGGCGCCGCGCTGCTTGAACGCCATGGTGTCCTGAAAGCATTCCAGCTTGAGCGAGATGTCCGCCCCGAGTTCGCGCGACAGCCCGAACGCGGGCACCAGCGGTGTGCGCTGAACCCGGCCGGCGAGGGTTTGTTGCGCGCGGTAGACGTCGCGCGGCGTGACGGCGAACGCGGTCATCGCGGGGAAGGCTCCTTTCGTGTGTGACGAGCGGTCAGCGGAAGGCCAGGTCGCGCAGGCCCAGCGCGATTTCCGGCACGAAGATCAGCAGCACGGCCACCGCCAGCAGCATCAGGATGAAGGGCGGCGTGCCGCGGATGACGTCGAAGTACGGCCGGCGGAAGACCGCGATGGCCGTGAAGATGTCGCACCCGAACGGCGGCGTCGCCGAGCCGATCGCCACCTGCAGCGTCACGATGATGCCCACGAGCACGGGGTCGATCCCGGCCGCCTGCGTGATGGGCGCGAAGATCGGGGTGAGCACCAGGATGACGACGATCGGGTCGACGAACATGCAGCCGATGAAGAAGGCGATGGCGATGGCGAAGAGGATCTCGTAGCGCCCCGCCTCCGTCAGGCCGATGCCGCTCAGGAGCTGCTGCGGGATCTGCTCGAAGGAGATTGCCCAGGAGAAGGCGGCGCCGGCGGCGACCAGGATGAAGACCACCGCCGTGATCATGCCCGTGGACAGCGCCAGGCTCGGGATTTCGCTGAGCTTCACCGAGCGGAAGATGCCAACTTCCAGGATGAGGGCGTAGACCACGCACACGGCCGCCGCCTCGGTGGGCGTGAAGATGCCGCCATAGATGCCGCCCACGATGATCGCCGGAAAGCCGAGCGGCAGCAGCGCCTTGCGCATGCTGGTCAGCCGCTCGCGCCAGGAACTCGCGGCCTCCACCGGAATGCCGTCGCGCTTGGCCTTGATGTAGCAGTAGCCGGCGAACAGCAGCAGGATCAGGATGCCCGGCCCCAGGCCGGCGATGAACATCTCGCCGATGGACGCGCCGGAAACCACGCCGAAGACGATCATGGCGATCGACGGCGGAATCAGCATGGCGATGTCGCTGGCGTTGATGGTCAACGCCATGACGAAGTCGTCCTTGTAGCCGGCGCGCAGCATGCGCGGGCGCAGCGGCCCGCCCACGGCGACCACGGCCGCCTGCGTCGAGCCGGAGACGGCGCCGAAGAGCGTGCAGGTCACGGCCGAGGTGATCGCCAGCCCGCCGCGCACGTGGCCGACGAAGCTCATCACCATGTCCAGCAGGCGCTGAACCACCTGCCCCTTGGTGACGATATCCGCGGCAAAGATGAACATCGGAACCGCGATGAGCGAGGTCGGCGAGATGCCCGACACCATCTGCTGAACCATGATGGTGGGGGTAAGCATCGGATTGAAGACGACGAACGCCAGAATCGCGGCCCCGAAAAGCGGGATCATCATGGGAAAGCCCAGCACCAGCAGGGTCACCATGAGGATGATCATCGCCGTTGCCATCGCCGCGCCCCGTCCTGCTGTTCTGGCTTAAACCGATGCGTCCGCGCCGGTATGGGCTTCCGGGTCCTCGTAGGCGTCAACCTGCGAGAAGGAGACGTAGACGTCCTCGGAAATCAGGTTGCGAACCAGCGTGAGCACGTATTGGATGCCGGTGATCGTCAGCCCCACCGGAATCCACAGCAGCGTCCAGTAGACCGGAAGCCGCAGCGAAGACGTCACCTCCCCGCCTTGGGCCACGTCGATCACATACACGGCCGAGTAATAGGCCAGGAAGAACATCACCGCCGCCGTGCCCGCGCAGATGACGACCATGAGGATCTTGCGGCCGAGGTGATTGAGCTGATCGTACAGCGCCGACATGCGGATGTGCCGGCCGTGGCGGGCAGCGTAGCCGGCGCCCACGAAGGTCACCAGGACGATCAGGAACTGGTTCAGCTCTTCCGAGAAGAAGATCGACTGCTCGAAGACCGTGCGCCCGACGACGTTGGCGACCGTGTTGCCCGCCATCAGCAGGATGCCGAGGCCGAGCAGCACGGCTTCCAGATGGCCGATCGCCGTGTCCACGAAACCCAGCACCCGGACGAGGGCGCTCAGGGCACCCTTGGACCGCGGCCGCGACACCGAAAGCTGTGATTCCATGACAGTGGGCACCTTTGTGCCGTGACACCAACCGGTCCGCAGGGTAGCCCGGGCAAGAAACCTGTCAATTGCAAGCTGGACAACCTGGACAAACGGCCAGGACGGTGGCGGCTCACACGTTCAGATAGGCGGGCTCCGGGCCCACCGCGAGCACCTCGGTTATCGTGGTCAGCGCGCGCTCCACCTCGTCGTCGTCCAGCAGCGCGCCCAGGCACAGGCGCACGGCGTGCGGCTCCCCGCCCAGGCCGACGACGAAGGGCTCCAGCGTGGTCACGGCCACGTCGCGCAGGCGCACCTGCTGGGCGAAGTTGTCGGCGCGCCAGGGCTCCGGCAGGTCCAGCCAGATGTGCAGCCCCTCGCGCTGCCCGGCGAAGGTGTAGCCGGCCAGCAGCTCGCGGGCGCGGGCGTTGCGGCGGGTCATTTCGCGCCGCTGCCAGGCGATCAGCTCCTCGATCGTGCCGTCGTCCAGCCAGCGCATGGCGATCTCGGCCGTGAGCGGATTCGCCATCCAGCTCGTCGCGCGCAGCCGCGCGGCCATGCGGTGCTGGAGCGGGCTCGCCGCGGTGAGGTAGCCCACACGCAGCCCGGGCATGACGCTCTTCGTGAAGGTGGTCAGGTAGCACACCCACTCCGGCGCGTGCGCCCACACCGGCGCCGGCGCCTCGCTCAGCAGCGGGCGGAAGACGTCGTTCTCGATGACGACGACGCCGTGGCGCGCCGCGATCTCGGCGATGGCCGCGCGGCGCTCGGCGCTCATCGTCGCCGTGGTGGGGTTCTGCAGGTTCGGCGTGAGCACGATGGCCTTCACGCGCTGCGTGGCGCAGGCCTGCTCCAGCGCATCCGGGCGCATGCCTTCGCCGTCCATAGCCACACCGCGCAGCCGGAAGTGCAGCACGTTAGCGAGCGCGATCGTGCCGTGATCCGTTAACGATTCCGTGAGCACGATGTCGCCCGGCTCCACGAGTGTGGCCAGCGCCACCGTCAGCCCGTGCGCCGCGCCGTTGCAAACGAGGACGTTGTCCGCGGGCACCTTCACGCCGAGCCGGCCGAGCCAGCGCGCCCCAGCTTCGCGGTGCGGCGGCAGCCCGGCGATGGGCCGGCAGGCCAGCATGCTGGTGTGGTCGCTGTCCGCCGCCAGCGCCGCGTAGGCCGCGCGCAGGCGCTGGCTGTGCACCGGGCCGGTGACGGGCCGCACCACCGAGAGGTCGAGCACCCCTGCCTGGCGCTGTTCGGTGACGGAGGTGCCGGTCAGTTCGCGCCGCGGCCACTGCACGAAGGTTCCGCGCCCGGTTTCACCTGCGACGTAACCCCGGCGGGACAGTTCGGCGTAGGCTTGCGAGACGGTGTGGACGCTGACGTCCAGCCGCTGGGCGAGCCGGCGGTGCGTCGGCAACCGGGTTCCCGGCGCCAGATTCCCCGCGTCGACGGCCTCGACAACCGCGTCGGCGATGGCGCGGTAGCGCGGTCCCGGCCGTCCCTCGATATCCGGTTGCCATTCTGTCATGGGACAATGCTTCTCTTGAACCGGAACATTGAAGCTGCCAAGGATACTTCATTGCGTGTAGCCGACACGGTGCACGGGTCGCAAGCAAGGAGCGGCCCGGTGGGGAAATTCCCGGGATCAACCGCGGCCCCAACCGGGCTATAACCCACAGGGAGGTAGCTCTTCCATGCGTAAGCGCTTTTCGTTCACTGCCACGGCCGGTCTCGCCGCGCTCGCGCTGGCGGCCGGGTTCGCCGCGCCCGCCAAGGACGCGCAGGCCGAAACCTGGAAGTTCGCCCTCGAGGAGGTCGACGGCAGCGTTCAGGACGCCTTCGCCGAAAAGTTCGCGGAGCTGGTGAAGGAGAAGTCCGGCGGTGACATCACCGTCAGCATCTTCCCCTACGGCCAGCTCGGCACCTCGGGCGATCTGACGGAGCTGGTGCAGACCAACGCCGTCCAGATCACCAACGCCTCGCCCGGCCACCTCGGCTCGGTCGTCGAGGAGATGCAGGTCTTCTCCATCCCCTATCTGCTCTCCCAGAACGACGAGGCGACCAAGAAGGTCCTCGATTCCGCCGACGTGATCTACGACGATCTCGGCGATTCCCTGCGCAAGAAGGGCCTGGAGATCCTGACCATGTATCCCGAGGGGGAGATGGTCTGGACCGCCAACAAGAAGATCACGAAGCCCGCGGACTTCGACGGCTTCAAGATGCGGACGATGACCTCGCCGCTGCTGACCGAGGCCTACAAGTCCTTCGGCGCCACGCCGACCCCCATGGCCTATGGTGAGGTCTACTCCGCGCTGCAGCTCGGCACGATCGACGGCCAGGTGAACCCGATCTTCGCGATCCAGGAGATGAAGTTCTACGAGGTCCAGAGTCACATGATCTGGGCCGGCCAGCAGGAGTTCACCACCTCCGTCGTGACAGGGAACGACTGGTACAATGGTCTTTCCGAGGAGAAGCGCCAGATCCTCGACGAGTCCATCGAAGAGGCGACGGACTACATCTTCCCCAAGCAGCGCGAGTACAACAAGGAGCGCCTGGAGAAGATCAAGGAAGCCAAGCCGGAGCTCGAGATGATCCGGCTGTCCGAGGAGCAGCGCGACGTCTTCCGCGAGCGTGCCGAGCAGGTGCGTGACAAGTACGTCGAGATGACCGGCGAGGACGGCAAGCGCATCCTCGAGAAGCTCACCAAGGCGTTCGAGGACGCCGAGGCCGAGGTGACCAACTAAAAGCACGCCGGGCGACAAGCCGGGACGTGTGCGGCCGGGGCTCGCCCCGGCCGCTTCATGTCCGGCGTCCGCATCGGCACCGAACCCATCGTCTAAACCCGTGGGGAGGTCGGGAATGGATATGAGCGCATCGGGGTATCACCCCTACGCGGACGAACTGCCGCCACGCGTCACAGCGACCGTGGACTGGAGCGCGGAGGGCAAGCAGCACGGCCACCTGAACGTCCCCTACTCGTCGAACGAGTCCGCGTGGGGCGCGGTGCGGGTGCCGATCACACTGATCCAGCGCTTCGCCGACAACCTCGGCAACGCGGTCATGCTCACCGGCGGCAACCACGGTGACGAGTTCGAGGGTCCCATCGCGCTGAGCAAGCTCGCCCGCGAGCTGCGGCCGGAGGACGTGAACGGCCGCGTCATCATCATTCCCGCCCTCAACCCGCCGGCGGTCCGCGCGGCCACGCGCGTCTCGCCGCTGGACGGCGTGAACATGAACCGCGCCTTCCCCGGCGCCCGGACGGGCACGGTGACGCAGATGATCTGCCACTACGTCACCAGCACCCTCCTGCCGATGGTCGACGGCGTCCTGGACCTCCACGCGGGCGGCAAGACGCTGTCGTTCGAGCCGCTGGCGGCGATGCACTACCTGCACGACCAGCGCCAGTTCCAGCGCAACCTGGACACGCTCAAGGCCATCAACGCCCCGCACTCCCTCATCATCGACGAACTCGACGCCGAGGGCGAGATCGACGGCGTCGTCGAGGGCGCGGGCAAGGTCTTCGTCTTCACCGAACTGGGCGGCGGCGGCACCGCCACCCCGAACAGCATCGCCCTGGCCGAGCGCTGTGCGCGCAACATGCTCAACCACTTCGAGATCACGCAGGCCGACGGGCACGGCAGCCCGGCGGCGCAGCCGCGCACGCGCATGATGGATACGCCCGACGCCAACTCCTACGTCATCGCCGACGACAACGGCCTGCTGGAGCCGCTGGTGGACCTGGGCGAGCAGGTGGAAGCCGGGCAACCGGTCGCGCGCATCCACAACATCGAAAAGACCGCCGCCGAGCCCGCCGTTTACCACGCCGGGCGCTCGGGCATGCTGATCGGCCGGCGCTGGCCCGGCGTCGCCAACTCGGGCGACTGCCTGGGCGTGATCGCGATCGACACCGACCGCTGACGCGGCGGCGCGGCAGCGCACACAACGCCGAGCTTGCCCGCCCCCGGGGAAACGGGGACAAGATCGCCCGGATGGGAATCGCCCGGCCCATGGGTCCGGGCGGCAGGGAACACGGCTAGAGCGCTATGAGACGACGGAGAATCATCTGACGAGCCGCATCGCGCTCTATGTCATTCATGTGCGGGCATGATGAAGAGTCCAGGCTTATGCAGCCTGACCTCATCATGCCCTAGGGACCGGCCGGCGCTCGCACCATCAGGGCGCCGGCCGCCACCCGGGCGGAGGACCATGACCGGCGGCACGCAGCCCAGGCTGGACGCGCTCGACCTGCGCATCCTGACGGTGTTGCAGCGGGAGGGGCGGATCACGAAGCTCCGCCTCGCCGATGCCGTGGGGCTGTCGCCCAGCCCGTGCCACGAGCGCGTCAAGCGCCTGGAGCGCGCCGGCTACGTCCGCGGCTACCACGCCGACATCGACCTCGACCGCCTCGTTTCGGCGGCGACCATCTTCGTCGAGGTCACGCTGGCCAAACACGCCGCCCACGACTTCGAGCGCTTCGAAGCCACGATCATGGAGATTCCCGAGATCGTGGCCTGCCACGCCATCGGCGGCGGCATGGACTACCTGCTCCAGGTGGTCGCGCGCGACATGGGCCATTACCAGCAGCTGATCGAGGACCTGCTGGCGCGCGACATCGGCATCGAGCGCTATTTCACCTACGTCGTCACCAAGGCGATCAAGCAGACGCAGCCGCCGCTCGACACCCTGCTCCGCCAACCCGCCGACACCGGGTCGACCGTCTGAATCCGGCCGCAGAAAATTTTTCTGCGCCGGGCGCGCAGCGCCAAAAACTTTCCCGAGCACCCGGTGCGGTTTGAAAACCTTTTCGGGGCCGGTGCGCCTATGATCCCGGCAGGTTCAGCGGGGGCCGCCAAAGGCCCCGAATGGGCATGGGAGGCACCGTCATGCGGATCGGGACGCCGAGGGAAATCAAACCGGAAGAGAACCGCGTCGGGCTGGTCCCGGCGAGCGTGCGCGAACTCACGCGCCGCGGCCACGAGGTCGTGATCGAAAGCGGCGCGGGTGCCGGCATCGGCATCGGCGACGAGGCCTATCGCGCCGCCGGCGCGAAGATCGCCGCCGACGCCGACGAGCTGTTCGACAACGTCGAGCTGATCGTCAAGGTGAAGGAGCCGCAGCCCGTCGAGGTCGGCCGCCTAACGCCGCGCCACACACTCTTCACCTTCCTGCACCTGGCCGCCGAGCCGGCGCTGACGCGCGGCCTCATGGACAGCGGCGCCACCGGCATCGCGCTGGAGACGGTCACCGACGACCACGGCGCCCTGCCCCTGCTGGCCCCGATGAGCGAGATCGCGGGCAGCATGGGCGCCCAGGTCGCCGCGCGCTGCATGGAGGCGCACGAGGGCGGTCGCGGGCTGCTTATGGGCGGCACGCCGGGCACGCCGCCGGCGCAGGTCACCGTCATCGGCGGCGGCATGGCGGGGAGCAACGCCGCCCAGGTCGCCATGGGCATGGGTGCGGAGGTCACCATCCTCGACACCAGCCTGCCGCGCCTGCGCGAGCTGCGCGGCACCTTCGGCCCGCACGTGAAGCTGATCCACGCCACCGCCGACACCGTCGAGCACCAGGTCACCGAGAGCGACGTCGTCATCGGCGCGGTGCTCGTGCCGGGCGCCGCCGCCCCGCGCCTGATCGACCGCTCCACGCTGGCGAAGATGCGCCCGGGCGCGGTGCTGGTGGACATCGCCATCGACCAGGGCGGCTGCTTCGCCACCAGCCAGCCGACCACGCACGCCGAGCCCACCTACACCGTGGACGGCATCGTCCACTACGCCGTCACCAACATGCCGGGCGCGGTGCCGCGCACCTCGGCCTTCGCCCTCAACGCCGCGATGACGCCCTACGTCCTGGCGCTGGCGGACAAGGGCCCGACCGCGGCCATGCAGGCCGATCCGGGCCTCGCCGAGGGCCTGAACGTCCACAAGGGGGCGGTGGTCAACCGCGCGGTGGCGCGGGCGCTCGACCTGCCCCAGCATGCCAACCCCATGCTGCACGACCAGCGGGAGGCCGCGTGATGGCGAGTCCGGCGGAACGCCCCGAGCAGCCGGCGGGGCTGCGCGCCATGCTCGGCGACAGCGAGCTGGTGCGCGAGCAGGCCTATCTGGCGGGCGTCTGGTGCGACGCCGACAGCGGCGAGACGGTGTCCGTCACCAACCCGGCGGACGGCGCGGAAATCGGCCGCGTTCCCGCGATGGGCGCGGGCGAGACCGAGCGCGCCATCGCCGCCGCCCAGGCCGCCTTCCCGGCGTGGTCCGAGCGCACGGCCCGCGAGCGCGGGCGCATCCTGCGCCGCTGGTTCGAGGCCATGATGGACCACCAGGAGGATCTGGCGCGGCTGATGACCCTGGAGCAGGGCAAGCCGCTGGCCGAGGCGCGCGGCGAGATCGCCTACGCCGCCAGCTTCCTGGAGTGGTTCGCCGAGGAGGGCCCGCGCGCCTACGGCGAAACCATCCCGGCCCACAACGCCGGCGCGGAGAGCATCTGCGTGCGCGAGCCCATCGGCGTCGTGGCGGCGATCACGCCCTGGAACTTCCCCAGCGCCATGCTCACCCGCAAGGCGGGCGCGGCGCTGGCGGCGGGCTGTCCCGTGGTCGCGCGGCCGGCGAGCGAGACGCCCTTCTCCGCCCTGGCCCTGGCGGTGCTGGCGGAGCGCGCGGGCGTGCCCGCGGGCACCTTCTCGGTGCTCACCGGCTCCGGGCGCGCCTTCGCGGGGGCCGTGATGGATTCCGACGCCGTGCGCGCGGTGAGCTTCACCGGCTCCACCGAGGTCGGGCGCCAGCTGATCAGCCAGTCGGGCGCCACGGTTAAGCGCATGGAGCTGGAGCTGGGCGGCCACGCCCCCTTCCTGGCGTTCGACGACGTGGACGTGGACAGGGCCGTGCAGGGCGCGGTCCAGGCCAAGTTCCAGACCACCGGGCAGGACTGCCTGGCCGCCAACCGCATCCTCGTCCAGCGCGGCGTCTACGACGCCTTCTGCGAGCGCTTCGCCCACCGCGTCGCCGCACTCAACCTGGGCGCCGGCCTGGACTCGGGCGTCGACCAGGGCCCGCTCATCAACGCCGACGCCGTCGCCAAGTGCGAGGAGCACGTCGCCGATGCCGTGGCGCGCGGGGCGCGCTGCCTGACCGGCGGCAGCGTCGACAACAGCCTGGGTCCGCGCTTCTTCCAGCCCACGGTGCTGGCGGACGTGCCGCCGGACGCGAAGATCTTCCAGGAGGAGACCTTCGGGCCGGTGGCCGCGGTCGCGGCCTTCGACACCGAGGACGAGGCCATCGCGCGCGCCAACAGCACGCCCTACGGCCTGGCGTCCTACGTCTACACGCCCGACCTGGGCCGCGCCTGGCGCGTGACGCGCGGGCTGGCCTTCGGCATGGTCGGCGTGAACGCCGCCAAGATCACGGGCGCGCCCATCCCCTTCGGCGGCGTCAAGCAGTCGGGCCTGGGCCGCGAGGGCAGCCGGCACGGCCTGGAGGCGTTCACCGAGCTGAAGTACGTCTGTCTCGGTAGCTGGCAGACGTAGACGTCTGCGGGCTCGGTGGCTGGCAGACGTAGACGTCTGCGGGCTCGGTGGCTGGCAGACGTAGACGTCTGCGGGCTCGGTGGCTGGCAGACGTAGACGTCTGCGGGCTCGGCGGCTGGCAGACGTAAACGGCGGCGGAACACCGGCCGACGGAACGGACATTTCGAACGAGGGAGATTTCCCATGCAGGCCGATCGCCAACAGCTGGAGACGATGGACCGCGGGTCCATGCTCCACCCCTTCACCAACCTGCGCACCTTCTCCGGCGGCCAGATGCCCGAGCGCGTGATGACGGGCGGCTCCGGCTGCCACGTCTATGACGCCGACGGCCGCGACCTGCTGGACGCCTTCGCCGGGCTGTACTGCGTCAACATCGGCTACGGGCGCACCGAGATCGCCGACGCCATCGCCGAGCAGGCGCGCGAGCTGGCCTACTACCACGCCTACGCCGGGACGGGCAGCGAGCCGGCCATCCGCCTCGCCGACCGGCTGAAGGCCATGGCGCCGGGCAAGATGTCGCGCGTCTTCTTCGGCATGTCCGGCTCGGACGCCAACGAGACCCAGGCCAAGATCGTCTGGTACTACAACAACGTCCGCGGCCGGCCCGAGAAGAAGAAGATCATCTCGCGCCAGCGCGCCTACCACGGCAGCACGGTGGTGTCGGGCTCGATGACGGGCCTGCCCATCTTCCACAAGGCGTTCGACCTGCCCGTGCCGCAGGTGAAGCACACCACCACGCCGCACGCCTACTGGAATGCCGAAGCGGGCATGAGCGAGCGCGACTTCGCCCGCAAGTGCGCCGACGACCTGGACGCCATGATCCAGGCGGAGGGCCCGCAGACGGTCGCGGCCTTCATCGGCGAGCCGGTGCTGGGCACGGGCGGCCTGATCCCGCCGCCGGAGGGCTACTGGCAGGAGATCCAGAAGGTGCTGAAGAAGCACGACGTGCTGCTGATCGCCGACGAGGTCGTGTGCGGCTTCGGGCGCCTGGGCACCGAGTTCGGCTGCACCATGTACGGCATCGAGCCGGACCTCGTGACCGTCGCCAAGGGCCTGACCAGCGCCTACCAGCCGCTGTCGGCGGCCATCGTCAGCGCCGAGATCGCCGAGGTGCTGGAGCAGGGCTCGGAGCAATTCGGCACCTTCGCCCACGGCTACACCTACACGGCGCACCCGACCTGCGCCGCCGCAGGCATGGCCAACCTGGACCTGCTGGCGCGGGAAAACGTGACGCAGCACGTCGCCGACGTGGGCCCCTACCTGAACCAGCGCATGCAGGAGACCTTCGCCGACGATCCGCTCGTAGGCGAGGTGCGCGGCGTCGGCATGCTGGCGGCGCTGGAGTTCGTCGCCGACAAGGCCAACCGCAAGCCCTTCGACCCCGCGATCGGCGTGGGCAAGCGCATCAGCGCCGCGGCGTTCGAGGAGAACATGATCGCCCGCGCCATGCCGCACGGCGACATCCTGGGCTTCGCGCCGCCGCTGGTGCTCACACGCGACGAGGCGGACGACGTGGTCGCCCGCACCAAGCGCGCCGTGGACCGCGTGCGCGACGAGCTGACCCGCGAGGGCATCACGATCGCGGCGTAAAGCCCCTGGAACCCTTCTCCCCGCGGGAGAAGGGAAGGGGCCCGGCCATCCGCATAGAGTGCGATGAGACTACGTGGAATCAGTTTACGAGCCTCATCGCACTCCATCTCTTTCGTTTGCGGGCATGATTCAGAGCCCGGACCATTTCGGTCCGACCTCATCATGCCCGTGGATGGCTGGGAGGGATGAGGCCCTGTTGGGAAAAGACGGGGCCGTCGCCCCCTGCTTGCCGTTTTTTTCGGGTGGCGGGACCATCACCCCCACCCGAACGCTTCTCGGCGTTCGACCTCCCCCTCTTCGCCGAAGAGGGGGAGGTTTGTTTTTTGGGCTCCTCCCGTCCGACCTCAGTACGTCCCGCTCGGCGGCGCGTGGCCGGTGCCGGAGACGAGGAAGCGGCCGAGCGTGACGGCGTCGTAGACCGGCACGCCCGCGGCGGCCTCGAAGACGTGGGCGTAGGGCGGCAGCACCGCGCATTCCAGCACCAGCGCTGTCAGGTCCGGGTGCGCCGCCGCCATGCGCCGGCCCAGATCGTCCGCCGCCGCCGCCAGGGCGTCGGTATCCACCCAGCCGCAATCGGACAGGAAGGGCTCCGCGAAGGCCGGGTAGTCCTCCATGCCGTAGACGGGCACGGGGGCGTCGCGGGGAATGCCGGCGGCGTCGAGCAGTTCCCGCGACAGCGTGGCCGCCGAAGCCGTGATCACGCCCACGAGGCCGCCGCCCGTGAAGGCCAGCACCGGCGGCACCTGGAGCAGCGCCGAGAGGCCCACGGGCACATTGACGGCCCGCGCCACGGCGTTCTGGAAGCGCGCCAGGAAGCCGCAGTTGGAGATGATCGCGTCGACGCCCTCGCCTTCCAGGGCGCGCGCGGCATCCACGACAGTGGGCTCCAGCGTGCGGTCGCCTTCCAGAACCAGGCGCTGGATCGAGCAGCCCTCGATGCGGTGGTACAGCACGGGCCAGGGCCAGGTGCTGGCGTTGCCGGCATCGCCGGGCACGAAGGGCTGCTCGCAGTCGATGGCGAGGACGCCCAGGCGGAAGCCATAGGCGAGCGCACCCGGGCGCGTGCGATAGATCGGCATGATCACCTCGGTCGTGCGCGCTGGCGCGGAAACAGCGCGGGGGCGGCCTTGTTGCTGGGCGCCCGCCGCATATCACGGGCAGGCGCGCCACGGCCCATCCTGCATCAGATGGCCGGCACCACGCATCCTGGTCTGGCCGCCGCGAGCGGCGACACGGCTGGCTTACTGCTGACCGCCACGGCGCTTGCCGTTGCACGCACCCTTGTCGTCGCCTTGCCGCTTGCCGTGACCCTGGCCCATGCCACCGCGCTTGCCGTGGCCGCGCTGCATGCTTTGGCGCGCCTCCTCGCGGGTGACGCTGCCGTTCCCATCAGCGTCCGCGCGAGCGAACATGCGAAGGATGCCGGACGTGACCTCGACTTTCTGAAGCGCGCCGTCCTCGTTGGCGTCCAGCCGCTTGAACATGCCGCGGCCCATGGGGCCGCCGTGCTTCCCGCGCTTGCCCATGCGGGCGGGCGCGGCCTTGGCGAACTCCTTCTTCGACACCATGCCATCGCCGTCGGCGTCCAGTTGGTCGAAGCGCGCCATGCGGCGCAGATGGTGCATCTGCTTCATGTGGGCGCGGACCTCATCCTGGCTGATGGTGCCGTTGCCGTCGGCATCGAGGTTCGCGACATGCTGGTCGGCGAAGGCGCGCACCTCCTCCACCGTCACGGCCCCGTCGTTGTCGGCGTCCGCCTTGTCGAAAACGGGCGGCATCGCGCCGCCACCCTTCTTGCCGTGCTCCCCCGCGACGGCCACACCCGGGCCGCCGACAAGACCAAGGGCGAGGGTCGCCGCGACGGCGGGGCGCAGCACCTTCTTGCGGTGCGTCATCGAAACCTCCGGGGCTGGCAAAGGATGGGTCGGCCGGACGATCGCGCGTCCGTCACCGTGCATATGGTCACGCGGTTCATGCCCGGAACCGCGCCAGCGTGTCGCAGGTGGATACCGCCGGGCCGCCCTTTCGTGGAAACTTGACCCATCAAGGCCGACCCGGCCGACAACAAGATCTCATCACGCCTCCACCGGGTCATGTCCGGCCGAAGCACGCCATGCGTGTCACCCCACGACAGAAAATTGGTGGCCGCACCGGCCGGACTCTATACTGTATCCAGCATCACGCACGCGATAACCGGAACGCGATTGTCATGGCGAACGCACGCGACATCGAGGAACTTTCCAACGTCTGGATTCCCATGCCCGACGGCACGCGCCTGGCGGCGCGGATCTGGCTGCCGCCGGGCGCGCGCACGGAGCCGGTGCCGGCGATCCTGGAGTACATTCCCTACCGCAAGGCGGATCATACCGCCCCGCGCGACAGCAGGATGCATCCCTACTTCGCCGCCAAGGGCTACGCCGCGCTGCGCGTGGACCTGCGCGGCAGCGGCGATTCCGAAGGGCTGCTGCAGGACGAGTACCTGGAACAGGAGCTTCAGGACGGCTGCGCCATCCTGCGCTGGCTGGCCAAGCAGCCCTGGTGCACCGGCAAGGTGGGGATGATCGGCATCTCCTGGGGCGGCTTCAACGGCCTCCAGATCGCCGCCAAGCAGCCGCCGGAACTGGGCGCCGTTGTCTCGGTCGCCTTCACCGACGACCGCTACAGCGACGACGTCCACCACATGGGCGGCTGCATGCTGGTCGACAATCTCACCTGGGCGGCCAACATGTTCGCCTCCACCTCGCAGCCGCCGGACCCGGCGACCGTGGGCGAGAGCTGGCGCGAGCAGTGGCTGGACCGCCTGCGCCACAGCGGCTTCTGGCTGGACACCTGGCTGCGCCACCAGCGCCGCGACGCCTACTGGCAGCACGGCTCGGTGTGCGAGGACTATTCAGCGATCAAAGCGCCCATCTACGCCGTCTCCGGCTGGGCCGACGGCTATTCGGACGCGGTCTTCCGCCTGCTGCGCAACCTGGACGCGCCGTGCAAGGGCCTCGTGGGGCCATGGAGCCACACCTACCCGCACCTCGGCGAGCCCGGTCCGGCCATCGGCTTCCTGCAGGAATGCGTGCGCTGGTTCGACCACTGGCTGAAGGGCGTTGACACCGGGATCATGGCCGAGCCGCGCCTGCACATGTGGATGAAGGACAGCGTGCAGCCCGCAACCTCCTACGAATGCCTGCCGGGCCGCTGGATCGCCGAGCGCGACTGGCCCGCCCCGGACATCGCCCGCCAGCGCCACGCCCTCACCGCCTGCGGGCTGGAGCTGAACCCTGACGCACAGGCCGCCGAAACCGAACCGACCTGGGTGCGTTCCCCCCTTCATGTCGGGCTGTACGCTGGCAAGTGGTGCGCCTACGCCAACGGCCCCGACATGCCGCACGACCAGCGCCTGGAGGACGGCGGCGCGGTCGTCTTCGACGGGCCCGAGCTTGAGCTGCGCACCGAGATCTGCGGGGCGGGCGAGGTGACGCTCGATCTCGCCAGCGACAAGCCGGTGGCGATGGTGGCGGTGCGCCTGTCCGACGTGCAGCCGGGCGGCGAGGCCACGCGCATCACCTACGGCCTGCTCAATCTGACCCACCGCGAGCGCGACGACGCGCCCGAGCCGCTGGAGCCCGGCCAGCGCACCCGCGTCACCGTGCGCCTGCACGAGATCGCCTACGCCCTGCCGGCGGGCCACCACCTGCGCCTGGCGATCTCCTCGTCCTACTGGCCGCTGGTCTGGCCCGCCCCCGAGCCCGCCAAGCTGACGATCTGGCCCGGCACCTCGACGCTGGACCTGCCCGTGCGCCCGATCAAAACGCAGGATGCGGAGGGTCTGAACCCGTTCGGGCCGGTGGACATGGCCGACGGAGACCCGATGACGGTCGACGCCAAGGCGGAGCAGAACTGGTGGATCGTCCACGACCTCGCCAAGGACCGCGTGCGCCTGACGGTGCGCCAGAAGGACGGCCCGACGCACCTGCTCAACCAGGGTATCACCTACGCCGAAAGCAACGACGAGCACTACGCTTTCACGGGCAACAAGTACGACAGCGTCCGCGCGGAAACCTGGTACCGGCGCGAGCTGCGGCGCCCCGGCTGGGCGGTGACGACGCTGACGCACTGCGTGCTGACCTCGGACAGCGAGGCTTTCGAGCTGCACGCGGACATCGACGCCTACGAGGGGGAGCAGCGCATCTACACCCACTCGATCCACAACCGCATCCCGCGGGATCTGGTGTGAGCGTGGTCAGGCATCGTCGGAAAGCGGCGGGATGCGGTCGCCCAGCAGGGCTTCCAGCTCGCCGATGTCGGCGATGACGAAATCGGCGGCGTCGGCGAGTTCGGGGCCGCCGGTGCCCGTGCGCACGCCCACCGTGAGCCCGCAGCCCGCCGCCTGACCCGCGTGGATGTCGTGCAGGTTGTCGCCGACCATGGCGACCTGCGCGGGGTCGAGCCCCGTGGCGGCGCAGAAGGCGTGCACCATGCCCGGATCGGGCTTGCTGCCGTGGCCGCTGTCGTAGCCGTAGGCGTGCACGCGCTCGCCCGACACCCCGAAGCCGGCGAGGCTGGCCGCGATGGCGGCCTCGCTGTCGCTGGTGGCGATGCCCAGGTGCAGCCCCCGCGCCCACAGCCGCCGGAACAGCTCGGCGATGTTCGTCACGGGCACGGCGTCGTGCATCCCGGCCTGGAAGATGCGGTCCATCGCGGCCGCCAACTCGTCGACGCCGAACGGCGCCCCGGCGTCGACCCACGCTTCCGCCACCTCGCGCGTGTCGGCCTGGGCGAGCAGGCTGGCGCCGGTCACGCGGCCGGTTTCGGCGTCGTAGCCGCCGATCTCCAGCAGCCTGGCCCGCAGCGCCGGATCGCCCTTCGCGGCCACGTCGGCCGCCTGAACGTTGAGCGGCACCCAGGTCGCCTGAAAGTCGATGAGCGTGCCGTCCTTGTCGAACAGCAGCCCGCGGATGGTTGGGTCCGTCACCTCGGCTGGCTCCCGGAAAGAAAAAATGCCCCGCTCGCCGTGGAGCGGGGCTGAGGTGCAGGGAGGAGGCTTATCGCTTCTCACGCACAGCGCGGACGTGGTCGCTGAACTCGGGCCGGTTCATCAGCTCCTTGCAGCGGGCGAAACGCTCCGTGGAATAGGCCCAGAAGTCCTCCACGGTGTTGCCGTGCGCGTACTGGATGAGGCCCCAGAGCGTCCAAAGCAGGTCGCTCATGGCCTTGTAGATGACCATGCGGCCGTACTGCCCATCGCTGGGCTCGCCGCCCAGGTAGGCGCGCAGCATCTCCAAATCCTGTTCGGCGCTCAGCCCGGCCTCGACCGAGAGATCGCCGATGTCCCAGAAGGGGTCGTTCATCCCCGAATACTCGAAGTCGAGGATGTACATGCGCCGACCGTCGTCGATGAAGTTCTCGGTCAGCGGGTCGCAGTGGCAGGGTTTGAGCGCGATGGGGTTGGCGTCCAGCGCCTCGCGCACGGCCTCGGCTTCCTTGACGGCGTCGTGGTAGCCGTCCGGCAGCGGGGCGTTCTCCTTCTGCAGGACGTTCAGATACTCGTCGATCATGCTGAACATCTCGAAGGTGAAGCGGAAGGACTCGCCGCACGCGTGCAGCTGACGGAACGCCTCGCCCGCGCGCTTGGGCGCCCCCGGCCGCGTCTGGAAGGTTTCGGGGCTCATGGTGTCGCCGCCCTCGATGAAGCGGGTCACCATCAGGCCGTCGCCGGTGTCGAAGTAGACGACCTCGGCGTTGACCCCCGCGCGCTCGGCGACGCGGGCGTTGTGCTCCTCGATGGTGCGGTCGATGTATTCCTCTGTGCCCTCGCCGGGGAGGCGCATGACGAAGCGCTCCCCGTCGGCGTCGATGAGGTAGTTGAGGTTGGTCAGGCCGCCGAGGCGCTCGACGGTGATGCGGTCCTCGGACACGCCCTGCAGGGCCGGAATGCGGCTGACGTGGGACCGGACCTCCTGCGGGATGGACATCGGGAACCTCCCTTGGGTGGCTGGCGTCGATGGCTCGTATTGGGGCCGGCGCTTACGCCAGCCCGAGTTCGCGCTTGCGCCGCGTCGCGGCCGCCTGGATCAGCCGGTCCGCCGTCATGGCGATGCAGGCCACCGACAGGCCCGCGGCCAGGCCACGGCCCGGATCGGCCTTGGTCAGCGCGATGTAGGTTTCCTGGCCCAGATCGCTGGTCCCGATCAGGGCGGTGATGACCAACATGGACAGGCCCATCATGATGGTCTGGTTGACGCCCAGCATGATGTCGGGGAAGGCCAGCGGCAGCTGGACCTTGAACAGCTTCTGCCGGCGCGTGCAGCCCGAGACGGTCGCGGCTTCCAGCACCTCGGGCGACACCCCGCGCAGGCCGTGGTCCGTGTAGCGGATGGCCGGGGCGATGGCGTAGGCGACGATCGCCAGCAGGGCCGAGAACTCGCCTACCTGGAAGAGCATCACGGCCGGGATCAGGTAGACGAAGGCCGGCAGGGTCTGGAGCACGTCCACGATCACCTGGGCGACGTGGTGGACGCGCTGGCTCATCGCTGCCGCGACGCCGAAGCTCACGCCCAGGATGACCGCGATCGCGACCGCGAAACCCGTGAGGTAAACCGAGATCAGGCCCTTTTCCCAGTTGCCCGTCACAAGGATGAAGAGCGTGAAGCCGGTAACCGTCGCGGCGAGCCGCCAGCCGCCCAGCCGGAAGCCCGCAAGCGACACCAGCCCCACGATCAGGACCCACGGCACGTCCATCAGGAAGCGCTTCACGGGGATCATGATGAAGATCAACATGAAGGACTTCACGCTGTAGAGAACGGCACCCAGGTTCATGTTGATCCAGTTGACGGCCTGGTCCCAGTAGGAGGCCGTCGTCACCTGCGCCCACGCCGGGTAGGGCGCCAGGCCGGGGATGATCAGCCCCGCCAGCGTCGTGCCCACGAGCACCGCCAGCGCGATAAGCACGTAACGGTGGCGCTGGGCGAAGCTGAGCTTGGCGGTGTCCTCGTCCGAGGTCGGCTGGAGTTCCGTGACCGCGCGCGTGAAGCGGTCCATGGCGATCGCGATCAGGCTGATGGCCAGGCCGGCCTCGACGCTCTCGCCGATTTCCAGCTGACGCAGCGCGTTCAGCACGTCGTAGCCGAGGCCGCCCGCCCCGATCATCGAGGCGATGATGACCATGTTCAGCGTGAGCATGATCACCTGGTTCACGCCCACCATCAGGCGGTAGCGCGCCACGGGGACGAGGATCTTCCACGTCATCTGGGCGCGCGAGCAGCCGACCATCTCACCGAACTCGCGCACCTCTTCCGGCACGCCCTTCAACGCGAGGATGGTCACCCGCACCATCGGCGGCATGGCGTAGATCACCGTCGCCACCAGCGCCGCCACGGGCCCGAAGCCGAACAGCGCCAGCACCGGAACCAGGTAGGCGAAGATCGGCACGGTCTGCATCATGTCGAGCACGGGCGTCAGCGCGCGCTCGAACGCGGGCGAGCGGTAGCTGACGATGCCGAGCAGCAGCCCGCCGACGACGCCGAGCGGCACCGCGACCAGCACCGAGGAGAGCGTGATCATGGCGCCGTCCCACTGGCCGAAGACGGCCAGGTAGAGCAGCGCCGCCGCCATCAGAACGGCGAGCTTGCGGTCGCCGACGCTCCACGAGGCGTAGACCAGCACCCCCGTCACGGCGACCCACGACAGGGGCGGCAACTGCACGCCGACGCCCAGCAGCGAGACCTCCACGCCCTTGGAAAGCAGCGCCAGCAGGATATCCAGCGGCACATCGAGGACGGCCGCGAAGGCGCGGGTCAGCTCCTTGAAGGTGAACAGGCCGAAGCTGAACTCGTTCAGCAGCCAGTCCATGAAGACGTTGATCCACGCCTGCAGCGGGATCGTCCAGCCCTCGGGGTAGTCCACCAGCGGCTTCAGCGCAGGCGCCGTGCGCAGCAGATGAAAGAGGGCGCCCGCGCCGAGAAGCGCGACCAGCCACACCACCCACGCGGGCGCGTTCCGCCAGTTGGCCGACCGTTCAAGCACCTCGCCCTTGACGCTCATGACCGCTGCTCGCGCTCCAGGAGGATGTTCATGACACTCTCGGGGTGGACATGGCCGAGCGCCGCGCCCTGATCGTCCACGACCGGAACCGGCGCATTGCGGTCCACCACGCGCGAGGCGAAATCCTCGACGCGCTCGGCCGCGCTGACGGGCTTCACGTCATCGGGGCTCGACCCGGGAATGCCGTCGGCGCGGCCAGGGACCATCACCGAGCGCGCGGACAGCACTTTGGCGCGCGGCACGTCCTTGGTGAACTCGGCCACGTAGTCGGTGGCCGGCTGGGTCACCAGCTCCTCGGACGTCCCGATCTGGTCCACCCTGCCGTCGTGCATGATGGCGATGCGGTCGGCGAGCTTGATCGCCTCCGAGAAGTCGTGGGTGATGAAGACGACCGTCTTGTCCAGCATGTTCTGGAGGCGCAGGAACTCGTCCTGCATGTCGCGCCGGATCAGCGGGTCCAGCGCGGAAAAGGGTTCGTCCAGGAACCAGATGTCGGGTTCGATCACGAGCGCGCGGGCGATGCCGACGCGCTGCTGCTGGCCGCCGGAGAGCTGGCGCGGGAAGTTGTGTTCGCGCCCTTCCAGGCCAACCATGCGGATGGTCTCGCGCGCCTTTTGCTCGCGCGTGCGCTTGTCGACGCCCTGAATCTCCAGGGGGAAGGCCACGTTCGCCAGCACGGTCAGATGCGGCAGCAGGGCGAAGTGCTGGAACACCATGCCCATCTTGTGCCGGCGCAGCTCCATGAGCTGCTGGGCGCTGATGCCGTTGAGGTCCTGGTCCTCGACGAAGATGTGGCCGCCGGTGATCGGGATCAGCCCGGACATGCACCGCACCAGCGTCGACTTGCCCGACCCGGACAGGCCCATGATGATGAAGATCTCGCCCTGGCGGATGTCGAGCGAGACGTCCTGCACGGCGCCGACCAGCCCCTCCGCGGCGAGCTGGTCCTGGCTCATGTGGCCGCCGTACCGCTGGAGGGCGCGCTCGGCGTTCTCGCCGAACACCTTCCAGACATTCGAACAGGTCAGCTTGTTTTGACCCGCGTTGGCGTGCGCGCCCCGCCCCGTGGCGGCGGGCGCGGCGCCCGTGGGCGCGGTTGCGGGGTCGATGGTCGCCTCGTTTTGACTCATGCCGCGTCCATCCATCCGGGACGGGCTGCGGAACCGGCTGAGACACCGGCTCCGCAGCGATCTGGAACGGGAAAGGTCTCGGGGGCCGGCACACGCCGGCCGTCACGTCGGGCGGCGGGCGTCAGCTACCCGTCGCAGCCTTGGCGTCGGCCACCCACTCGGACCAGACGTCCTCGTTGTTGGCGACCCACTCCTTGGCCACCGCCTTGGCGTCACGGCCCTTCAGGCCGACCTCGCCGGCTAGCGACCCGACTTCCTCGGTGCTGAGGTTGAAGTTCTTGATGGCCTCGTAGGCCGTGGGCCACTTGTCGGCACCGCCGGCCCAGCCGATCGCCTTGATCCAGCCGCGCGGCTTGCCGCAGTCGTACTTCTTGTTCGGGTTCGGGCCCCACTCGGGATCGTTGTAGCAAGCCTCGGTATACTCGGGGAACTCGATCCACTTGCCGTCGAATTTTGCCGGCAACCAGTGCGGCTGGTAGACCCAGGCGATGATCGGCTTCTTGCGCTGGATGGCCGACTTGATCTCGGCCTGGAGGGCGGCGTTCGTGCCGGCGTGGACGACCTCGAACGGCAGGTCGAGCGCCTCGACACGCTCGGGATCGCGGCCTTCCCAGGTCACCGGGCCGCCCAGGTAGCGCCCCTTGGGATAAGTCTGCGGCGTGGCGAAGACCTTGGCGCAGTCGCGCAGCGCCTTCCAGTCCGGCAGGCCCGGGCACTTCTCTTCGACGTAGCTGGGATACCACCACTCCTCGATGGCGCGCACGCCGATGCTGCCGAGGTCCACGGCCTTGCCGCTGCCGACCGCCTCCTCGAAGTTCTCCTTGGCGGTCGTCTCCCAGATCTCCATGGCGACCGTCAGGTCACCCGACTTGATGCCCTGAAACTGGGCGATGTAGTCGGCGCTCTGGTACTCGACGTTGTAGCCCATCTTTTCCAGAACGGTGCCCATGATGTAGGTGTTGATCTTCTGCGTTCCCCAGTCATTCAGGGTGAACGTCAGCGGATCCTTGGATTCCGGCACCTCGGCATTGGCGGGCGCCATGGCGAGCCCCGTGGCGGCCGCGAGGCCGACGGCAAGGGCTTTCCAGGCCGTCCTGGGCTTTGTCTCACCCATCGTGTCCTCCCATCGAACGTGGTGGCCGGCGGCTTGTCTTGGTCTTGTCCGGCCGGTGGTCGCCTTCCGTTTTCCCATGCCGGCGGCGCCGGCCGGGATCACGCCTTGACCCGCGCGTTGGCGGGATCGTGCAGCGGCGCGTCGTGCCGCGCCGCGGTGTAGCGCTCTGTGAATGCCTCGATTTCCACGCTGTCGGCCTGCATCGCCGAGACGGGCAGATAGCCCATCGCGATGGTGCGGCCGACGGTGAAGCCGAAGTTGGCGCTGGTGGTGAGTCCGACGGCCTCGCCGTTCACGCGGATGGGCTCGCCGCCGTAGAGCGGCACGTTGCCGTCGATGCTGAAGACCGCGAGCCTGTGGTCCGTGCCCTCGGTCTTCTGGCGCTCCAGCACGGCGCGGCCGAGGTAGTCGCCCTTGGTGCGCAGGGCGACGCGCGAGCCCAGGCCGGCCTCGACGGGCGTGGTGTCCGGGCTGACGTCGGCGCTCCAGTACACGTAGCCCTTTTCCAGGCGCAGGCTGTCGATCGCCTTGTAGCCCACGTCGCGGATGCCGTGGCGCGCGCCGGCCTCGGCCAACTGCGTGTAGACGTGCTCGGCGTAGGGGGTGGCGATGTGCAGCTCCCAGCCGAGTTCGCCGGTGTAGCCCACGCGCAGGGCCAGCACGGGCGCGCCGCCGATGTGGATGCGCCGGGCCGTGGCGAAGGGGAAGGCGTCGGCGCCGACGTCCGTTTCGGTGACGGCGGCGAGCACGTCCCGCGCGTGGGGGCCGCAGACGTTGAGCACGGCGTAGCCGTCCGTGACCTCGCGCGTTTCCACGCTGCCGTCGCGCGGCAGGTTGGCGCGGATCCAGTCGAAGTCGTGCTCGCCGAAGCCCGCCCCGGTGACGATGTAGAAGTGCTGCTCGCCCAGGCGCGTGATCGTCAGGTCGGCTTCCACGCCGCCGCGCGCGTTGCAGAGCTGGGTGTAGACGACGCTGCCGACGGGCTTGTCCATGTTGGACACGGCGAGGTGCTGCATCGCCGCCAGTGCGCCCTCGCCCCACAGCTCCATCTTGGCGAAGGAGGTCTGGTCCAGCAGGCCGACGGCGGTGCGCACGGCCAGCGCTTCCTCGCGCGCGGCCGGGAACCAGTTCGTTTCCTCGCGCTCGAACGCCAGCTTCTCGTCGCGCGGGCCGGCCGGGACGGTGAACCAGTTGGGCCGCTCCCAGCCCATCTTCTGCCCGAAGACCGCGCCCTTGGCGTCGAGGACGTGGTGCAGCGGGCTGAGCCGCAGGTTGCGCGCGACCTCGCTCTCCGTGCCCGGATAGCTCAGGGTGTAGTGGCTGGCGTAGTGCTCCACCGCCCGCGGGAAGAGGACGTGGCGGGTGTTGTGGATGGGGTGGAAGCGCCGCACGTCCAGCGACCAGAGATCGCGCGCGGGTGCGCCTTCGACGATCCACTCCGCCATGGCCTCGCCGGCGCCGCCCGCCGCCGCGATGCCGTAGAGGAAGCCTGTGGCGGCATAGAAGTTGTCGAACCCGGCGGCCTTGCCCATGACGAAATCGCCGTCGGCGGATTCCGGGATGGGCCCGTTGATGACCTGGCGGATGCCGACCTCGCCGACGACGGGCGTGATCTCCGCCGCCTTTTCCGCGAGCTGGCTGAAGCGGTCCAGGTTGCCGGGCAGCAGCGTGCGCGCGAAGTCCGCGGGCACGCCGTCCTCGCCAAAGGGCACGGTGTCCGGCTCGTAGCCGCCGATCGCCAGGCCGCCGACCTCGGGCTTGTAGTACACCAGCCGGTCCGGATCGCGCATCGTCGGCATCTCGCGCGGCAGATCCGGGATCGGGTCGGTGACGACGTACTGGTGCTCCACGGAGCAGGCGGGCACGCACGCGCCGGCGAGCTGGCCGAGTTCACGCCCCCACATGCCGGCCGCGTTCACGAGGACATTGCACGTATAGGTGCCGTGGTCCGTAACGACCTCGTCGACGCGACGGTTGACGGTATTGACCGCTTCCACGCGCACGCCCTCGCGGATCGTGGCGCCGTTGTGCCGGGCGGCGCGCGCCAGGGCCTGGGTGATGCTGTTGGGATCGGCGTAGCCGTCGCCGGGAATGTAGGCGGCGGCTTCCACGCCCTCGGTGGTCATGGCCGGGAAGAGGCGCTGGGCCTCCTCGGCGCCGATGAGCTCGACGTCGACGCCGAAACTCCGCGCGGTCGTGACCAGCCGCTTGATTTCCTTGAGGCGTTCAGGCGATGAGGCGAGGCGCAGGCTGCCGGCCTTCTTCCAGTCGACGTAGAGGCCGCTTTCCTCACCCAGCCAGTCGTAAAGCTCCACGCTGCGCTGGATCATGCGCGTGGCGTTGCGCGTGCCGCGCACCTGCCCGATCAGCCCGGCGGCGTGCCAGGTCGCCCCCTCGGTGAGCCCCGCCTTTTCGAGCACGACGACATCGCGCTTGCCGGCGCGCGTGAGGTTGTAGGCGATCGAACACCCGACGATGCCCCCGCCAACAATCACGACGTCCGCGTGGTTTTTCGCCGCCACGGAACCTCCCTCTTTTGCGGCTTCTTGTCGGCCAATCTGTGGAAACCCTCACAGACAACCCGCAGATACGCAAGAGGTTTCGCCGTGTTTTTGCGGCTTTTCGTTTCCTTTTGTGGCTTTTTGCTGCGCAGGTGCCACTTCGTGCCGGCGCATGGCCTTGGCACCGCCAAGATCCCCAAACGTCCGTGCGCCGCGGGCTTTGCCCGGAATGCCCACGGCGCGGCGGATCGCGGCCAGCGCCACCGCCCCGACCTGCGCGGTCGTTTAACATACCACAATCGGTGCGGACGCATGCCCACACCGCGGCATTTCACGGATTTTCGGGATGGATTCGCGCGGCCGCGAACCGGTCAGCTGGGCTCGTGCGCCTCGGGCTCGCCGGCGTGAACGAGTCGGCAGTTTTCGAACCTGCTCAGGTAGTTGGCGAAGACGTGCGGCGGCGGGCGATTCGTGATGATGAGGTGCACGTCCTCCAGCCCGCAGACGCGGATCGGCGCCTGCCGCCCGAACTTCGTGTGGTCCGCCACCACGATCACGGAATCTGCACGCGCCATGATCGCCTGGGCGAACTCCGCCTCCTCCATGCTGAAGTCGAGGATGCCGTCGTCCACGGCGATGGCGCCGACCGAGAGGATGGCCTTGCGCACGCGGAACTGCTCGACGAAGCGCACCGCGGAGCGGCCGAACACGGCGCCATCGTCGGGGCGCAGGTGGCCGCCGCACAGGTAGACTTGGTTGTTGCCGCCCGTGCCCAGGGTGCGTGCGATCTCCGTGTTGTTGGTGATGGCGAGGAGGTCGTTGATCCCCTCCAGCGCGTGCGCGACGTAGAGGTTGGTGCTGCCGCTGTCCAGCATCAGCGAATCGCCGGCCGCGACGTGGCTGGGGATGAGGTTGGCGATCGCCTGCTTTTCCTCCGCCTGTTGGCGCATGCGCTCGCGGAAGGCGGGCTCCTGCAGGGCCTCGTAGAAATCGGGCAGCACGGCGCCGCCGTGCACCGTCCGCAGCAGCCCCTCGCGTTCCAGCACCTTGATGTCGCGGCGCACCGTTTCGCGCGACACCCCCAGCTCGTCCGCGACGTCCGCGACCGAGCAATTCCCGGTGCGCCGCAACTGGGTCAGGATGGCGTTGTGCCGTTCCGAGCTGTGCGGTCGCCGCCGCGTCATGCCCGCCTCCGCGCGCAGGTTTTCAAACATCGCAACAAAAATGGACGTTAAAGCGGCACTTCCCAAGAGAAAGCTGCACCGGATCCGCCACACACTGAAATCGGGCAGTTTGCCGCGACCGCACCAGCCGGCCCCACCAGCCTGCACATACACGTGCAGCGCTTTTCGCGACACCTCTTCTCACTCGCTGCCCGAATCTTTGCCGGTTTATGTGTTTTTCTGTGTGTTTTTGGGGTTCCTGTGTTGACGTGCTTGGCATCTCGTGCCTAACCGTGTTGGCGGACGAGCCGATCGCAATCGGCCCCGCCAGCGGGAGGTGACGATGTCCGAGGGTGCCCACGCGGCCGCGCAGCGCGTGCGCGACCTGCCGATCTGGTCCGGCAACGTCGAGCCGGAAGCGCTCAGCGGCGGCATCACCAACCTGAATTACCGGGTGCGCGACGCCAGCGGGGCGTACTTCGTCCGCGTCGGCGACGACATCCCCATCCACCTCATCCAGCGCAGGCAGGAACACGCGGCCACGCGCGCCGCCCACGCGGCGGGCCTGGCGCCGGAGGTGGTGCACACCGGGGACGGCATCCTGGTCCTGCGCTTCGTCGAGGGCCGCACGCTCGACGAAGCCGACGTGCGCGATCCCAGGACCCTGCGCCGCCTCGTCCCGGCGCTGCGGCGCTGCCACCACGAGATCCCGAAGCACCTTCGCGGCCCCGCGCTGATGTTCTGGGTGTTCCACGCCATCCGGCACTACGCCGGGGAGTTGCAGGACCGCGCCAGCCCCTACACCGACCGCCTGCCCGAGCTGCTGGACAAGGCGCGCGAGCTGGAAAACGCGATCGGCCGCATCGAGGTGGTCTTCGGCCACAACGACCTGCTGCCCGCCAACTTCATCGACGACGGCGAGCGCATCTGGCTGATCGACTACGACTACGCCGGCTTCAATTCGCCGCTCTTCGACCTGGGCGGCCTCGCCTCCAACGCCGAGATGCCGGCCGAGCTCGAGGACGACCTGCTCACGCAGTACTACGGCGAGCAGCCCGACACACAGCTCAAGCGCCGCTTCAACGCCATGAAGTGCGCCTCTCTGCTCCGCGAGAGCATGTGGAGCATGACCTCCGAGCTGATTTCCGAGCTCGATTTCGATTTCGCGGCCTACACGCAGGAAAACCTCGATCGCCTGGAACGCGCCTGGGACGTCTACGCGCGCACCTGAGCGATCGGCCCGTGCACACCGGAGTTTTGCCAGCATGAGCACGCTTCCCGACCAGGCCCGCACGGTCATCATCGGCGGCGGCATCGTCGGCTGCAGCACGGCCTATCACCTGGCCAAGGAAGGCGAGACGGACGTCGTCGTGCTGGAGCGCGGCAAGCTGACCTGTGGCAGCACCTTCCACGCCGCCGGGCTCGTGGGCCAACTGCGCTCCAACGCCAACATCACGCGCCTGCTTAAATACAGCGTCGAGCTGTACGAGCGCCTGGAAGCCGAAACCGGCCTCAATTCCGGCTGGAGCCGCGTGGGCGGGCTGCGCCTGGCGTGCAACCGCGAGCGCCTGACCGAGCTCAAACGCGGCGTCACCACGGCGCGCAGCTTCGGCGTCGAGGTGCAGATGCTCTCGGCGGCGGAGGCGCAGAAGCTGTGGCCCATGATGGCCACGGACGGCGTCATGGGCGCGGCCTTCTTCCCGAACGATGGGCACGCCCAGCCCTCCGACCTGACGCAGGCGCTGGCCAAGGGCGCGCGCCAGCAGGGCGCGCGCATCCTCGAGGACACGCCGGTTAAGCAGATTCACACCGACGGCGCGGGCCACGTGACCGGCGTGGAAACCGAGCACGGCACGATCCGCTGCGAGCGCCTGGTGCTGTGCACCGGCCAGTGGACGCGCGAGATCGGCCGCGGCATCGGCATCGACGTGCCGCTGCACCCCATGCAGCACCAGTACATGGTCACCGAGGCCGTCGAGGGCATCGAGCGCGGCATCCCCACGCTGCGCGACCCCGACGGGCTGGTCTACTTCAAGGAGGAAGTCGGCGGCCTGGTCATGGGCGGCTACGAACGTTCGCCCCTGCCCTGGGCCACCGACGGCATCCCGCCGAACTTCCAGTTCTCCCTGCTCGACCCCGACTACGAGCAGTTCGAGCCGCTCATCGAAAGCGGCATGGAACGGGTGCCCGCGCTGCAGAACGCGGGCGTGCGCCAACTCATCAACGGGCCGGAATCCTTCACGCCGGACGGCAACTTCATCCTCGGCCCCGCGCCGGAGATGCACAACGTCTACGTCGGTGCCGGCTTCAACGCCTACGGCATCGCCGCCGGCGGCGGCGCGGGCTGGGCGCTGGCGGCCTGGATCGCGGGCGGCGAGCAGCCCATGGACCTCGGCCCCGTGGACATCCGGCGCTTCGGGCCGCCGCACCGCTCCGAGCCCTGGCTGCGCCGGCGCACGGTCGAGGAGACGGGCAAGCACTACACCATTTCCTGGCCCGGCGAGGAGCACGAGTCCGCGCGGCCCGCGCGCGTCTCCCCCGTCTACGAGCGCCTGCGCGACGCCGGCGCTTGCTTCGGCGAGAAGATGGGCTGGGAGCGCGCCAACTGGTTCGCCACCGACGGCGAGGCGGCCGAGGACCGCTACACCTTCGGCTGGCCCAACTGGGCCGACGCCGTGGCGCGCGAGCACACGGCCTGCCGCGAGGGCGTGGCGCTGTTCGACCAGTCCTCCTTTTCCAAGTTCGTCGTCTCCGGCCCGGACGCGGCGGACGCGATGGCCTGGATCTGCGCCAACAAGGTCGCCAAGGGGCCGGGCGCGGTCACCTACACCCAGATGCTCAACCCGCGCGGCGGCATCGAGTGCGACCTCACGGTGTCCCAGATCGCGGACGACCGCTTCTACGTCGTCACGGGCACGGGCGCGATCACGCACGACTTCGACTGGATCAAGCGTTCCATCCCGGCGGGCTGGGACGCGCGCATCGACGACGTGACCTCCGCCTACGGCGTGCTTTCCCTCATGGGGCCGTCGGCGCGCGACGTCCTGCAACAGGTCACCGACGATCCCGTGGACGGTGAGAGCTTCCCCTTCAGCACCTGGCGCACGCTGCAGATCGGCGGCGCGCGGGTGTGCGCCCTGCGCGTCACCTACGTCGGGGAGCTGGGCTGGGAGCTGCACATCCCCATGGAGAACGTCCTTCCGGTTTTCGATGCGCTCCAGGCCGCGGGCGAGCCCCACGGCCTGACGCTCGCCGGCTACCGCGCCATCGAGAGCATGCGCCTGGAAAAGGGCTTCCGCGCCTGGGGCAGCGACGTCACGCCCGACGAAACGCCGCTGGAAGCGGGCCTGCGCTTCGCCGTGAAGCTGAAAAGCAACACCGACTTCCAGGGCCGCGCGGCCATCGAGCGCCAGCAGCGGGAGGGCATCCGCAAGCGCTTCGCCATCTTCACCGTCGACGACCCCTCGGTGGTGCTGCACGGGCGCGAGACGATCTACCGCGACGGCGAGCCCGTCGGCTACCTCACCAGCGCGGGCTACGGCCACACGATCGGCGCCCCCATCGGCTTCGGCTACGTCCACAACGACGCGGGCGTCGACCTCGAATACCTGCGCGCCGGCACCTACGAGCTGGAAGTCGCCATGGACCGCGTGCCCTGCACGCTCCACACGCGCCCGCTCTATGACCCCGAGTTCGCCCGCGTGAAATCGTGACCCCGCCCGCCAAGGACCGCGACCCATGCTCACGACCCTGACCTTCGACCTCTGGGACACCCTGGTCACCGACGATTCCGACGAGCCCAAGCGCGCCGCGCGCGGGCTGGGCTCCAAGCGCGACACGCGGCGGCAACTGGTGCACGACGCCCTGGCCGCCGAGGGCTGGACGGTCGAGCGCGGCGAGATCGACCGCGCCTACGACGTCGCCGACGCCGCGTTCCAGCACTGCTGGAAGGGCTATTCCGTCACCTGGCCGCTGGACGAGCGCCTGCGCGTGCTCCTGCGCGGGATGGGCGCCTCGCTCGCCCCGGCGGCCTTCGACCGCCTGCTGCACGAAACGGCACGCATGGAGGTGGAAATCCCGCCGGACCCGCTGCCCGGCGTGCACGCCGCGCTGGACGAGCTGGCGGCGCACTACAAGCTGGCGATCGCCTCCGACGCCATCTTCACGCCCGGCGCGCAGCTTCGCGAGATGCTGGCCCGGCACGGGCTGGACCGCTACTTCAGCACCTTCGCCTTCTCGGACGAGATCGGCCGCTCCAAGCCGCACGCCGCGATGTTCGACCACATCGCCGAGGCCACGGGCAGCGACTTCCCCGGCATGCTCCACGTCGGCGACCGCCAGCACAACGACGTTGCGGGGCCGCAGCAGCTGGGCATGAAGGCGGTGCTCTTCGTCGGCGCGCGCAGCAAGGACCGCCCGGGCACCACCGCCGACGCCATCTGCGAAAACCTGAGCGAGCTGCCCGGCATCGTGCGCGCTCTGGATGCCGCCCCGGTGACGGAGTGACGCCGCCATGACCCGCGAGAAAGCCCACATCCTCGTCGTCGACGCCTACGCCAAGGAAGGCCGCGACGATCTCGTCGCCGGAGGCGCGCACGCGGCCGGCGACCTCTACGCCCAGATGCTGGAGCGCCTGGGCCGCGGCCGGGTGGCCTGCGAGATCCACTACCCGGCGGAGAACGGCCTGAACCTGCCCCACGGCCGGGCGCTGACGGACTACGACGGCGTCGCCTGGACCGGCTCCAGCCTCACCATCTACCACGACGACGACCGCGTGACGCCGCAGATCGAGCTGTCGCGGCAGGCGTACGCGGCCGGCGTGCCGCAGTTCGGCAGCTGCTGGGCCGTCCACGTCGCCGTCATGGCCGCCGGCGGGCGCGTCGCCGCCCATCCCGAGGGCCGCGAAATGGGCGTGGCGCGCAAGCTCGCGCTCACCGAGGCCGGTCAGGGCCATCCCATGTTCGTCGGCAAGCCGGCGGTGTTCGACGGCTTCATCAGCCACGACGACGAGGTCACCCACTTGCCGGCCAACGCGGTCTGCCTGACGCGCGGGCGCTACTGCGCCATCCAGGCCGTCTCGGTGCGCCAGGGGCCGGGCACCTTCTGGGCGGTGCAGTACCACCCGGAATACGACCTCATGGAGATGGCGCGGCTGATGTACTGCCGCATCGGCAAGCTCGTCCGGCGCGGCTTTTTCGCCGACGAGGCGGCCGCGCTCGCGCACATCGACAAGCTGGAGCGCCTGCACGCGCACCCTGGCCGCACGGACCTGGCGTGGCAGCTCGGCATCGACGCCGACCTGCTGGACCCCGACGTGCGCGAGCTCGAGGTCAAGGCCTGGCTCGACCACAAGATTCTTTAGCACCCCCCGACATCGGAGGCCCCATGAAATCGGAGATCACCTGCGTCTCCCCGATCGACGGGGAGGTGTACGCAAGCCGCACGCCGGCCACGCCGGAAGCGGTCGACGCCGCGCTCGACCGCGCCCGCGCGGCGCAGAAAGCGTGGCGGCGCGTGCCGCTGGAGCGGCGCTGTGCGGTGCTCGCGGAAGCCGTCGACCGCTTCGTCGCCGAGCGCGAGCAGGTCGGCGAGGAGATCACCCGCCAGATGGGCCGGCCCATCGCCGCCTCGCCGAAGGAGGCGGACATCATGGCCGAGCGCGCCCGCTACATGCTCCAGATCGCGCCGCAGACGCTGGCCGACGCCGACGTCAGCCACGCGCCCGGCGCCAGGCAGGTCATCCGCCGCGAACCCGTGGGCGTGGCGCTGGTCGTGGTGCCTTGGAACTACCCCTACATGACGGCGGTGAACAGCGTCTGGCCGGCGCTGGCGGCGGGCAACGCCGTGCTGCACAAGCCGGCGGCGCAGACGCCGCTCTCCGCCGAGCGCTTCCAGCGCGTCCTGCGCGAAGCCGGCGTGCCGGAAGGGCTGTTCCAGCCCCTGCACATGGACCGCGCCACCACCAGCCGCACGATCGCGGACCGGCGCGTGGACTTCGTCGCCTTCACCGGCTCGGTCGGCGGCGGCGAGGCCGTGCAGAACGCCGCGGACGGCAACTTCCCCGGCATGGGCCTGGAGCTGGGCGGCAAGGACCCGGGCTACGTGCGCGCCGACGCCGACATCGCCAAGGCCGTGGACGACACCGTGGACGGCGCCTTCTTCAACAGCGGGCAGTCCTGCTGCGGCCTGGAGCGGCTCTACGTTCACGCCGACGTCTACGACGACTTCGTCGCCCGCTTCGTCGAGGAAGTGCGCAGCTTCCGGCTGGGCAACCCGCTCGACCCCAACACCTCCCTCGGCCCCATGGTGCGCGCGGGCGCGGCGGACTTCGTGCGCGGCCAGATCGACGCCGCCGTGACGGCGGGCGCGACCGCCCACATCGACCCCGCCGATTTCCCGGCGGCGCAGGCGGGCACGCCCTACCTCGCGCCGCAGGTGCTCACCGACGTCGATCACGGCATGGACGTGATGACGGAGGAGTCCTTCGGCCCGGTCGTGGGGATCATGAAGGTCCGCGACGACAACGAGGCGGTGGAGCTGATGAACGACAGCAAATTCGGCCTCACCGCCGCGATCTGGACGCGCGACACCGACGCCGCCGAGCGCCTGGGCGACCGGCTGGAGACGGGCACCGTCTACGCCAACAAGTGCGACTACCTGGACCCGGCGCTGGCCTGGGTGGGCGTCAAGCAGACCGGCAAGGGCTGCACGCTGTCCCGCTTCGGCTACGACCAGCTGACGCGGCCCAAGTCGTTCAACCTGCACACCGCCTAGGGCATGATGAGGTCGGACAGAAACAGTCCGGGCTCTCAATCATGCCCGCAAACCAGAAAGATAGAGTGCGATGAGGCTCGTAGACTGACTCTGCGTCGTGTCATCGCACTCTCACACGCGGCGACGAGGAGCCCCGACCCCCGATGAGCGAGCTGACCGCGACCTGGAGCTTCCCCACCACCATCCGCTTCGGCCCCGGCCGCCGGCGGGAGCTGCCCGAGGCCTGCCGCACCGCCGGCATGACCAATCCCCTGGTGATCACGGACGCCGGCCTGGCCGACCACGCCATCGTCCGCGACACCCTGGACACCCTGCGCGGCAGCGGCCTGGGCGCCGACATCTTCGCCGACGTGAAGGGCAACCCCACGAGCGAGAACGTCGACGCCGGGGTGCGGGCCCTGCGCGCCGGCGGCCACGACGGCGTGGTCGCCATCGGCGGCGGCAGCGCCATGGACGCCGGCAAGGCCATCGCCTTCATGACTGCGCAGACGCTGGGGATGGAAACCTTCGAGGACATCGGCGACAACTGGAAACAAGCGACGCGCGAGGGCATCCTGCCCTCGGTGGCCATCCCCACGACCGCTGGCACCGGCTCGGAAGTGGGCCGCGCCTCGGTCATCCACGTCGCCGCCGTGGACCGGAAGGTCGTCGTCTTCCACCCCGAGATCCTGCCCAAGCAGGTGATCGCGGATCCCGAGCTGACCACCGGCCTGCCGCCGTGGGTGACGGCCGCCACGGGCATGGACGCCCTCGCGCACTGCCTGGAAGCCTTCTGCGCCCCGACCTTTCACCCCATGGCCGAGGGCATCGCCGTCGAGGGCGCGCGGCGCATCCACCGCTCGCTGGTGCGCGCCCACACCGACGGCCAGGACATCCAGGCCCGCGCCGACATGCTGGCGGCCGCGATGATGGGCTGCGTCGCCTTCCAGCGCGGACTGGGGGCGATCCACGCCATCAGCCACCCCGTGGGCTCGCTGTACGACACCCACCACGGCCTGACGAACGCGGTCGTGATGCCCTACGTGCTCGCCTTCAACCGCGAGGCCGTGCGCGACCGCCTGGCCCGCCTCGCCGGCTACCTGGAACTGCCCGAAGCCTCCGCCCAGGCCGTCGAGCAGTGGATCATGGAGCTGCGGCGCACGCTCGACGTGCCCGCGACGCTGGGCGATCTCGGTGTCGACACCGGGCGCCTGGACGAGATGGCGGCGCTCGGCGTTGCCGACCCGACGGCGGGCGGCAACCCCACGCCGCTGACGCAGGCGGGCCTGCGCTCCCTGCTGGAGCATGCGGTCACCGGCCGCATGCCCGCCTGACGGTCTCCGCCTGTCCTGACGCTCCCGCTCGGGCCTCCACCATCCCGGTGGAGGCCCCTTTTTATGCGCGGCTGAGCGGGGGCGTTGGCCTCACGCGTTTTGAACGGGCATGGTGTTCGCTGCCGGAACCGGTGCCGGAACGGGGAGACACCATGACCGCGACCTTCATGCACCCGCGCATCCTGCAGCTCGGCGGCGGCGCCATCGACACGATCGGCGACACCCTGGCGAAGACGGGCGTGCGCCATCCGTTGATCGTCACCGATCCGGAAATGGCCCGCCTCCCCGCTTTCGAACGGCTGACGGGCGCGCTGGACGCCGCCGGGGTCAGCTACGGGACCTTCACCGGCGTCGTGCCCGACCCCACCACGACGGCCGTGGACGCGGGCGTCGCCGCCTACCGCGACGGCGGCCACGACGGCATGATCGGCTTCGGCGGCGGCAGCTCGCTCGATACCGCCAAGGCCATCGGGATCCTGCTGGGCGGCGGCGGCCAGATGCGCGACTGGAAGGTGCCGGCCGCGCCCGACGTCGAGGTTCCGCCCTTGATCGCCGTGCCGACCACCGCCGGCACGGGCTCGGAAGTCACCAAGGTCACGGTGATCACCGACGTCGAGACCGACGAAAAAATGCTCATCATGGGCCTGAGCGCGGTGCCCGCGGCGGCGATCGTCGACTACACCCTGACGCTCGGGAAGCCCTTCCGCCTCACCGCCGACACCGGGCTGGACAGCCTGACCCACGGCATCGAGGCCTACGTCAGCCGCAAGGCCAACCCGCACACAGACACCTTCGCGCTCAGCGCCATGCGGGTGATTTCCGCCAACATCCGCCGCGCCTGCTTCCACGGCGACGACCACGATGCGCGCGAGGCCATGATGCTGGGCGCGATGCACGGCGGCATGGCGTTCGCCAACGCCTCGGTCTGCCTCGTCCACGGCATGAGCCGGCCCATCGGGGCGTTCTTCCACGTCCCGCACGGCATGTCGAACGCCATGCTGCTGCCGGAGATCACGGCGTTTTCCGTGGAGGCCGCGCCCGAACGCTACGCCACCTGCGCCCGCACGATGGGCGTTACCGCGCCCGACAGCGACGACGCCACGGCCTGCGACGACCTGATCGCGGCGCTGCGCCAGCTCAACCGCGACCTGGAGGTGCCCACGCCCAAGAGCTACGGCATCGACCCCGAGCGCTACCAGGCCGTGAAGGAGACGATGGCGGAGCAGGCGCTCGCCAGCGGCAGTCCCGGCAACAATCCGCGCCAGCCCAGCAAAGCCGAAATCATGGACCTCTACGACCGCGTTTGGGCCTGAGCCGACCGTGGACCTAGCGAAGCTCCACGGTCACGGTCTCGCCGCCGTGGCCGTGGACGCTGTCGCGCGCCCGGATGGTGACGGTGTCGACGCCCTCCGGGATCTCCACGCCGGACAGCGAGCGCGTGAAGGGCTGCTCGTTGGTGTGGGGATGATGCAGCGTGCGCGTGGCCAGCACCGTGCCGTCGGGCGCCAGCACCTGCCACCGGTCGGCGTAGTGGTCCCACCCCGCGTCGGCGTGGCGGACGGTCGCGGAAAAACGCCAGGTGCCGTCGCCGCGCTGTTCGGCCGCCGCGTTCACCACGTCGGCCTCACCCGCGACGGCCGGGCCGGCGGTTGCCACGGTGATCGCCGCGACGGTGCTCGCCAGCAGCAGGCGATGGAGGCGCGAAACGGGCATGGCTCCCCCTTCGTGGCCACGTCGGCCGTGCTCAATGGCTGCGGCCCCCGGTCGAGGATGGCCCGTTTCCACCTTCCCCGTCATCTCCGTCGCGGAGCAAGGGGGCGGAACAGCCTTGCATGATCTCGACCATGCAGTTCGCCCCCAAGCCGCAGCAGCACGGGCAGGCCTCGCGCACCATTTCGCGCACATCTTCCGACAAACTCAGGAGCTTGGCGCACGTAAAGGTCGGTCCCATGGCTCGGGCGGATCCGTCCGTCATGCGGTTCGCGCCTCCGCGCGTTTCAAGTGGCCACGTGCGCCGGGTACTCGGCGCGATAGCAACTGAGGTGGCCCCCATTCGCCGCCCCTGCACACCTGACCGCCGCGAGGCCCGGGCGTCGCGCGGGTTTGCGACGGAGGTCGCTGAATGATCTCGTGATATTAACAGTTGGGACGGCAGGCGTGTTCCCTGCGCCACGCGCGCATCCGGGGGAACCCGCATGCCCGACGGTGTGTTGGTGCTTCACGGGAACGCGTGTCGGGAAAGCATCGCCATGGACCTCATCCGCATCATTCTCGCCATCCTGCTGCCACCGGTCGGGGTGTTCCTCCAGGTCGGCATCGGCCCGCACTTCTGGCTGAACATCCTGCTCACGATCCTGGGCTACATTCCCGGCATTGTGCATGCCGTCTGGGTGATCGCCAGCCGCTGACGCGCGGGCTCACACGAGCGGCTCGCCGCGCTCATGCAGGCGCTCGAAGTGCACGATCAGCGAGCCCACGCGGTCGACGAGCATGCCGCCCGCGCCGACGATGAAGAGCCACACCCCGGCCAGTTTCAGGCTCTCCCACAGAAAGAAGACCGAGCCCACGAAAAAGCAGAGGTGGCCCAGAATGCCGGTCCCGCGGTGAATCCATTCGTATTCCCGCAGGAACGTGCAGAAGGCCCGCCACCCGGCGCGTTCCGCCAGACGCGCCGCCAGCGCGCATGCGAACGCAATCACGTCGGCCGTGCGCCATGCCATCTCGAACCCCGCCGCTCGCGGTCGCTGGATGGAGGGAACACCCGCACGCGGGCCGCTGTTCCGCGGCCGGCACGGGCCGCCGCCAGCCGCACGGCGAGCCCGCTGCGAACCGGCGGCGGGAACTCGGGGCCGGTCTCGGGTGTTGCATTCAGGTGACCGTTTGCGGATGGGAGGATGTGACCATGCGATCGAAGCCGCTGATCGTTCTTACGATCGTCGCCGCGCCGGCCGGCGCCGTGAGCGCGTGCAACACGTCCGAGGGGCTCGGTCAGGATGTCGAAAACACGGGCGAGGCGCTCGAGGAAGAAGCCGAGGATTGAACGGAACGGCGGCCGGTGGCGCCCGCACCGGGCACCGCCGGCCGCTGCTCGCGTCCGCCGTGTCCGGCGCGTCACCGCGCCGAGACCGGCCGGGTCAGTCGTCGTCGTCCTCGTGCACTTCCTTGCCGACGATGTAGCCCGCGCCGGCGCCGGCCGCGCCCGACAGCACCTCGCGCGTCGAGCAGGCCGACACGAGCGCACCCGTCATCAGGACGACGCATACCAAGGCGCCGAGCCGCTTCATGATTGCCTCCTGTCGCGTTCGCGTCATCGGGAGGAACACCGCGGCGGGCCGCCTTGTTCCGCACCCGCGCGGCGGCCGGGTCGTGCTCAGCCGGGTCCGCGCGGCATCGCCACCTGCCCGCTGGCGGCGGCCTCGTGCGCCCCGTAGGTCTTCAGGCGCTGAGTCAGCTCGCCGCGCGCCCGGGCGATGCGCGAGCGCACGGTCCCCACCGGCACGTTCAGGCGGGCGCCGGCTTCTTCGTAGGACCAGCCCTCGACGACGACGAGGGTGAGGATCTCGCGATGCGGCGCGGACAGGGTGTCGAGGGCGCGAGCGACCTCGCACATCTCGGTGTAGCCGTCCTGCGGGGCATGGCACCAGCGCAGGGTCGCGGCGTCGTCGTCCACCACCGCCTCTTTGCGCTGGCTGCTGCGCACCGAATTGCGGAAGAGGTTGCGCAGCATGGCGAACATCCAGGCGCGCAGGTTGGTACCGGTGCGGAAGAGCGCGCGCTTTTCGATGGCCCGGGCCAGGCAATCCTGAACCAGATCGTCCGCCTGCGCCGGGTCGCGGGTGAGCGAGAGGGCGTAACGCCGGAGGTGAGGGATTTCGGGAACCAACATATCCTTGTTCAAAGGCATGGCGACGCTCCTTTGGTCGAGCCGGCGACCAGCCGTCAGGAACGGACATGCGAAATAGCGGAGAAAATTTCATCCCGCGAAAGAACCGGCCACGCAAATGTCACGACACGATGAACAGTGCTTTCGTGTTCTTTTTAAAGACAAAGAACGGTGAAACGACTTTCTCCATTGGAAGAATGACCCGACGGGACACCTTCATTGGAACCGCGCCTCCTGCACGTGCATCGGGGCGGCGCCACCCCCAGCGCGAACCGAAGGTCGGTGCGCCATGACTGAACCGCCGACGGACGACGAGCTTCAGGATCTCCTCGACGGGCGGCTGCGCGGCCCGCGCCTGCTGGCGGTGCTCGCCCATCTGCGCGACCACCCGGATCTGGCCGAGCACGTTCAGGAGCTGCGGCGCACGGATGCGGCCCTGCGTGAGCTCGCCCGGCCAGCAGACCGCGGTGGTCAGCGGCGGCTGCGGGGCGGCCGGGTCGCACGCGCGCTGATCCCGGCCGCGGGCCTTGTGGCGGCCGTCCTGCTGGCGGTCTGGTGGCTGGCGGGCGCCCCCTGGCCCGATGTCACGGCCTCGACTCAGCGCGCGAGTGTCGCGGGGCTGGCCGACCGGGCGACCACGGCGCACCATCACCTGGCGCGCGTGGGCCGACCGGGTGTCGACTTCCGAGCCGACGCCGTGGACGCCTTCTGGACCTGGAGCGCTCAGGCGTTCGGAACCGGCATCATGCCGCCGGACCTGTCGGATCTCGGCTACACCTTTGCGGGCGCCCGCGTTCTCCCCACCCACGGCCAACCGGCCAGCGTTCTGGCCTATGAGCGGCCGGACGGGCTCATGATTACCGTCTACTGCTGGACTCCGGTTGCCCCCGCCGGCCAGGGCCTGACCCACGTGCGACGCAACGGCTACCACGTGGGCGTGGGCCAGGAGCCGCACCTTGGCGTCGCCGTCGTGGCGCCGCGGCGCGTCGACGACTTCGCCGCGATCGCCGCGACGGTGCTCCGGGCGCTCGACACCGCCGACCCCGGCGCGCGCTGGCCGACCGCGAGCGGGCCCTGATGCGGGCCGCACCCCACCCGAGCATGGAACCTGGCCGCCTGCGGCCGTGTTGTTTGGCGCGATAGCCACGCACACGGCCCCACCGCGGGAGGATCGGCCATGCCGCATTCGTCACGAGCCGTCACCGCTTGCCGGCTTTTTGCCGGCATCGCCGCCTGCGCCGGCCTGCTGATCTCGGCCCCTGTGCCGCCGGTCGACGGCCAGACGGCCCGCGCCACCGCCGAGCCGCAGCCGCCGGCCGTCCACATGCCGGCAGCTCCGGGCATCGGCTTTCTGGCAAGCGGCGCCGCGAGCAGCATGAGCGCGACCACCCTCATCGGGGCGGACGTCGTGGGCTCGGCCGGTCGCTCGCTGGGCACGGTCGCCGACGTTATCTTCCAATCCAACGGCCGGCCGGAGAGCCTGGTCGTCGCGACGGGCGGCTTTCTCGGGATTGGCGAAAAACACGCCGTTGTCCCGTGGACGCCCGAACGGATGCGGATGCAGGGCCCCTACCTCGTCACCAACTTGGCGCGCGCCCATCTGCGGGCGGCACCGGACGCGGAGCGGCCCTGACGCCTGCCCGCACGCCAGTCCCGTGGGCGCCTCTTAAACGATGAAAACCCGGATTTGAGTGGACTCACATAATCATCCGTGTGGACCTGTCCAAATAGATTGCTCCTACGGACCGATGAGTGTAACGATATTGAGTGATCGTCGCTGATCGACGGACCCGAACCGACGACTTGGGGAAACGCAAGGGGTGACGCAGCTTATCGGCGACTGGCTCTCGACGGAGGATTTCATGCCCCACGGCATGTGCTTTCTTTGGGAGCCCGAAATTCTATGGCTGCACGCGGTTTCCGACGCGCTGACGGGGATCGCCTATTACGGCATTCCCGTCGTGCTCGTCGTCTTCGCATCGAAGCGGCGCGATCTGGCGTTTCGCTACCTCTTCATTTTGACGGGTCTGTTCGTGCTCGCCTGCGGCAGCACGCACTTCATGGGCGTGTGGGTGCTGTGGAACCCGGACTACGCCGTGGAGGGCCTGGTGAAGGCGGGCACGGCCGTGGTGTCGCTGCTGAGCCTCGCGGCGATGTGGCAGGCGATGCCCCACGCGCTTGCGATGCCGAGCCCCGCGGAGTTGCGCGCGGCGAACACCGAACTGGAAGCGGAGGTTACTCGCCGCCGACAGGCGGAAGAGGAGCTTGCGGCCCTCAACCGAAACCTGGAGATGCGGGTCGACGAACGCACAACGGAGCTGCGCAAGGCCAACGACCAACTGCGCCAGCAAGTCGCCCGCGAAAAGCTGCTGGTTCAGGAAATTCACCACCGGGTGAAGAACAACCTGCAAATCATGAGCAGTATCCTGCGGCTGCAGGAGGACCAGGCGGATGCGGATCTGGCGCCGCACCTGGCCACGGCACAGCGCCGCATCCTGGCCATGTCGAAGATCCACGAGCACCTGCACGTATCCGACGACACCTATTCGATCGATATCGGCGACACCATCAAAGACACGGCAGAAAATATTCAATCGATCTACGACGAGGACGGGAAAATCGATATGGAAACGGATATCCAACCCTGCACGATCGGGCTGGACTGCGCCAATCCGCTCGTCCTGATCGCGAACGAAGCCATCACCAACGCCTTCGTTCACGCCTTCCCGGACGAAACCGGCGGCAGCATCCGCGTGGACCTCCACCAAACCGCGGACGGCGTCGTCGAATTCAGCGTCGCCGACACCGGGGTCGGGATCGACCCGGACCGGCCGCGCAGGAAGACCGCCTCGATCGGCTCGATGATGATCGATGCGCTGGCGCGCCAGATCGGCGCATCGCACGAGGTCGCCTCGGACCACGGAACCCGGCTCACGGTCCGTTTTTCGCCCGAAACGACCCCTTGAACCTGATTGCAGCCCTCTATGGAGGCACCATGCAAACCGCCATTTCGACCGCCCCGGCCAGCACCGCCACGACCGGCGAAAGCCGGCCCCGCCCCGGGTACGGCGGGCCCGCGCATCACGGCACCACACGCGTTCTGGTCGTCGAGGACGAGCGCCTGACGGCGCTGGACCTGGCCACGCGCGTCAAGCGCATGGGCTATACCGTCATCGACCGGATCGCGGAAACGGCGGCGGAAGCGGTCTCGCTGACACGGGAGACGCGCCCCGACGTGGTGCTGATGGACGTGCGCCTGAAGGGCGAGGGAGACGGCATCGAGGCTGCAAGGACGATCGAGCGCCTGCCGAGCGCGCCCGGGCTCGTCTACGTCACGGCCTACAGCAATGCCGATACCGTCGCCCAGTTGCGCGCCACAGCCTGCGTTGGGTGGTGCGTCAAGCCGGTGGATACGGGCAAGCTGGAAACCCTGCTAAGCCGGGCCGTGCGGCACCGCGGCACGGCGTTCACCAATCTGGAGCGCCGCATCGCCGGCCTGGCGGTGGCCGGGCTGAGCGTCCAGCAGATCGCCCTGGCGACGGACCTGGGGAAGGACGAGGTCCTGAACCTGCTTCCGAACCTGCTGCGGCACCTGCGCGCGCAGCTGGGCGACCGCGACACGCAGGGCTGAAGAGCCCGCGGCGCCGCACAAGGCAGCGCCGCGGTCCATGGTTTCACCACAGCCGGGCTGGGCCGAGGCTTATTCCGCCGCGCCCGACTCCTCCTTCGACCTGCCCTCGCCGGTCCCGGCTTCGCCGCCGGCGGGCGCGGCCTCGTAGGCGGGGGCGTCCTGGATGTCCTGCTGGCTCAGCCCGGTCTGGAGCTTGTTCTCCGCCACCGACATCGACGCCGAGTCCCAGCGCACGCCGACCTGCTTCTCGCCGATGCCGAGAAAGCCGCCGGACGAGATCACGACACCGTTCAGCGTGCCGTCCTGCTGGAGCAGGATGTCCGTCACGGTGCCGAGGGAATCGCCGTTGCTGGCGACGACCTCCATGCCGACCAGCTGCTCGCCGCTCAGCACATCGCCCTGCGCGCTCTCAAGGAACTGACCGCCGCCGGCACCGGCCGCACTGCCGGCGTCAGCCTCGCCGGTTGCCGATGCACCGCTCTCGCCGCCGGTGGTCTCACCTTCCGTGGCGCCCGTCTCGTCCGCGGAACCCTTGTCCTGCTCGGTCTCAGAGGCCTCGCTGACGCTCTGACCATTGCCGGTTTCCTCAGCGGCCGCGGTCTCCGCCGAGGTGCCGCTGTTCGCGCTGGCGACCGTATAGAACGGCGTTACCAGAACCGCGGCCATCGTGCTGGCCAGCAGCAGTTCCTTGGTCCGCGAGGCCCAGTCCCACGTCTTCGCGACATGCATGGATCCATCCTCCTTTGCCGTCGTCATGACCATTTGCCATGCATGCCAGGAACGCGCGGTGATCGGCTTCGGTTCCTCTATACGGAAGAGTCAGGCGTCGTGCATGCCGACGGCCGCGAAAGACCGGGCGCCGGATCGACACGATTTTGCACCGATTGACGCAGCCGAGGCCGAACACCGGCGAAGAACGGGAACCGGGACGGCACGTGGTGGGCCCGCCAGGATTCGAACCTGGGACAGCGCCGTTATGAGCGGCGAGTTCTGACCGCTGAACTACGGGCCCGCCCGATGGGCTGCGTGCCGCGGGATCGACGGCGGGTCAGTCACGACGACCCAACCCACGGTAGCAGCGCGGATATAACAGGGCGGACAACGCCCTGTCACGCGCTCGCAAGAACGTGCGCGCTTCGTGGGCGACAGGGCGCCGCGGGTGCGGTAGATTTGTGTGAAAAGGTCGCGACGAACGCGGCCGTCATCGGGTCGGTGTCCGGCGCCAGCCGGGGGCGAGCAAGACCTGGAGGACGCGGCCATGAGCACCGAGAACGCCGCCCGCGCAGCCCCGGCCGCAGCGGAGCGGCCGGCCGTGCGCAAGCTGTCCATCGCCGATCTGCGCGATGCCCTCACGCGCGGGGTCAACGACTTCAACGCGCGGCCCACGCACATCCCCTTCCTGTGCGTGATCTACCCCATCGTCGCCCTCATCGCCGGGCGCGCCTACGCCGGCTACGACTTCCTGCCGCTCATTTTCCCGATCATCGCGGGCTTCGCGCTTCTCGGGCCGGTCGTGGCGATCGGGCTGTACGAGCTGAGCTATCGCCACGAACGCAACGAGGCCATGACCTGGCGCGACGCGCTGTCGGTGGTGCATTCGCCGGCGATCCGCTCGATCGTCATCCTGGCCGCGATCCTGTTGGCGATCTTCCTGATCTGGCTGGCCGTGGCGTGGGCGATCTACGCCCTCACCCTGGGCGTTGCACCACCGGAATCGCTGGGCGCCTTCGTGAACGCAGTTTTCACCACCCCCGCCGGCTGGACGCTGATCGGCGTGGGCAACCTCGTCGGGCTGGTCTTCGCCGTCGGCGTGCTGACGATCAGCGTGGTCTCCTTCCCCATGCTGCTGGACCGCAACCCGGGCGTGGGCGCGGCCGTCGCCACCTCGGTGCGCGTCGTGCTGGCGAACCCCGTGCCGATGGCGGTGTGGGGGTTGATCGTGGTGGCCTCGCTGATCGGCGGCGCCATCCCCGCCCTCATCGGCCTGGCGGTGGCGATGCCCGTGCTGGGCCACGCCACCTGGCACCTCTACCGGAAGGCGGTGGCGTAGCGCGCCGCCTTCGCCCGGCCTGGGAAGCCCTACCAAATTTGTGGATCACCGCGAAAAATTCCATTCCAGATTTTAACTGCCATTTAATGCGTTTCACCACAAATTCGTCGGGGGAACGTTTCCGAGGGAAAGATGAGCACGACCGAAAGCCTGGGACAGCGTCTTGCGTTCATGCAGCTCGGCGACGCGGACCGCGAGACCCTTCGCGGCCTGCTGCCCATTCTTCGCGAAGAAATCCCGCCCGTTCTGGACGCGTTTTACGACCACCTCCGGCGGTGGCCGGACATGCGCGGGATGTTCGACAGCGACGTCAAGATGGACGAGGTCAAGCGCAAGCAGAAAGAGCACTGGCTGCGCCTGTTCCAGGCCGATTTTGACGACGATTACATGCAGACCGTGCGCAACGTGGGGCACGCCCACCACGTCCACGGGCTCGACCCGCAGTGGTACATCGGCGGCTACGCCTTCGTCGCAAGCGCGCTCATGCGCCGCGTGGCCGAGCGGTTGGACACGCCGGTCGGCACCGGCAAGCGCGCCGAGCGCGGGCGGGCCATGGCGGCCCTGCAAAAGGCCGTGATGCTGGACATGGAACTGGCGATCTCGACCTACATGGACGAGAACAAGCGCGAAAAAGAGCGCGCCGTGCAGGACCTCTCCGCCACCTTCGAAAGCAACGTCGCCTCGATCGTGGACTCGCTGACGCAGTCCACGACGAGCCTGGAGGACACTGCGGCCTCGATGAAAAACGTCGCCGATTCCGCGGCGCAAGAATCCAAGGGCGCCGTGGACGCCGCCAAGGAAACCTCGGACAACGTCCAGAGCGTCGCCGCGGCGGCCGAAGAGCTTTCCACCGCCATTGCCGACGTGCGCGATCAGATCGGCCAGTCGAGCGAGAAGGCTCAGGCCGCGCGCGGCGAGGCCGATCAAGCGAGCGAACAGATCGGTTCCCTGGCCGAAGCCGCGAACCAGATCGGCTCGGTCGTGCAGCAGATCCAGGACATCGCCGAGAAGACCAACCTGCTGGCCCTCAACGCCACGATCGAGGCGGCGCGCGCCGGCGAGGCCGGCAAGGGCTTCGCCGTCGTGGCGGACGAGGTGAAGACGCTCGCCAACCAGACGCAGAAGGCGACCGAGGACATCTCCCAGCGCATCGAGCGCATTCAGCGGGAAACCCGTGAGGCCGTGGCAGCGATCAACGCCATCGCCGGCCGCATTGCGAGCATCGAGGAAGCGGCCACCCACGCCGCCAGCGCGGTGGAACAGCAGGCCCAGACCACGCAGGAAATCGCGCGCAGCGCTCAGGTCGCGTCGGAAGGCGCCCAAAACACGCGCGAAGCGGTGTCCCGGGTGGACGAAACAGGAAGCCATACCGGCGAAGCCAGCGAGTCGGTGCTCGCGACCGTGCGCAGCGTGAACCAGCAGTCTCGCGAACTGCGGGAGAAGGTGGACCGCTTTCTGGCGGACGTGCAGGCGGCCTGAGCGCGCCGTCCTTTATCGCGGCACCAAGTGGCCGTTGGGCAGGGGCACGAAATCGCCCACGCGCGGCGAGGGTTTCCCGAAAAGGAAGCCCTGGACGTGGTCCACGCCGCACTCGGCGCAGAAGCGCAGCCCGTCCAGGTCGTCGATCTTCTCGGCGATTGTTTCCGTGCCCACGCGCCGGCACAGCTCCGTCAGTGCGCACAGGAACGCCCGCCCCTGTGCGCCGCGCCGCGCGTTCGCCACCGCGCTGCCGTCGAGCTTGACGATGTCGACCTCCAGCGCGCTGAGGTACTGAAAGCTCGCCGCGCCGGCGCCGAAGTCGTCCAGGCACACCGCGTGGCCGCGCCGGCGCAGCCCCTGGATGAAGGCGTTGGCGGCGTCCAGATCGCTCATGCGCGCGGACTCGGTGATCTCGAAGAGCAGCTTGCCCCGCGTCCAGTCGTTGCGGTCCAGCAGGGCAAAAAGCGATTGCGCGAACTTCGCCACCTCCACCGAGTGGCCGGAGAGGTTCACGGCGATGCTGGAATGCGGGCTGTTCACCGGCCGGCCGCGCAGCCATTCGATGGCCTTGCGCACCATCGCCAGATCGAAGGTGTGGATCATCCCCGTTTCCTCGGCGAAGCGCAGGTATTCGAACGGGGACTCGCCGGGCTGGCTGGTGTCGAAGCGGCACAGCCCCTCGAAATGGTGGATCTGACCGGTGCGGACGCACACGACCGGCTGCAGCGCGACCGTGAAGGCACTGTCCTTCACCACGCGCTTGAAGCCTTCCACCTGCGACACGGCCTGATCGACCAGGCCTTCCACGTTGCGGGACAACTCGGACAGCTTGAAGTCGCTCTCGCTGCCGAAGCGGTTGAGCGTGACCATGAGCCCGCGCGCGACGGCCTGCTCGTCCATTTCGCCGTCGTCGTCCATGGCGACGCTGGCGCTTTCCACCGCCGCGGCCGAGCCCGTGGGATCGACACCCCGGATCACGCGCGCCAACTCCCCCTTCACGTGGTCCAGGTCGGTGCCGGCGCCGTGGAGCATGCCGTAGCGACCGTCGGCGACCTGCCCCGCGGTGTCGCCGCCCACGGAATACTGGCGGACGGTGTCGGCCAGGCGCGAGGTCAGGTCGGAGCGCTCGGCCTCGCTGAGCGCCTGGGTCACGGCGTCCAGCCGCGGCAGCGAGAGCAGCGTGACCTCAGCGTCCTCGCCGGCCGCTTTCGCCCGCTCAGCGGCCAGGCGGGCGAACCCCTCGGCGTCGAGCAAGCCCGTCTCCGGGTCGCGGTGGTCGCCGGCCGCCGCCGGCAACTCCTCGGGCGCGGCCTTGCGCAGCGCCAGGTAGAGCGGCCCCGCGTCCGGGTCGAAGGCGTAGCCCGCCATGATCATGGGCACCTGCTCGCCGTTCGGACCCGTGAGCGTCAGGCGCTCCTCTCGGATGCGGCCCAGCCGGGCGGCCATACCGAAGAGATCGTCGACGACCGCGTGATCGCGCGGCGCGACCACCTCGTGCAACGGGCGGCCGGTCAGCGCCGCCTTCTGCCGCCCGAACAGGACATCGGTCAGCCCTTCCGCGTGACGGACCCGCAGATCGGTGCCCACCTCGAAAAGAACGTGGGCCCAGGTAAACGCCATGGCCGCGAAGCGGTCGCGCTGCTGGCGAACCGTTTCACCCGGCGCCGACGCCGTGCCGTGGGACGCCGACATCCTGTCGCTCCGGCTCTGTCGAACCACCGCGGGCAGCGCGCTGCGTGCACAACCTGCTCGCGATCATGGCTCAGGATAATTATGCCGGTACAGGGCGTCGAGCACCGGGGGATTGAATTCGCCGTGAAACCGCCCCAACCATCGGGACGCGCCGTCTTTCATCTGGTTCAGCGGGCGGAGGGGGCCATGCCCGAACTTCCCGACGTCGAGGTCATACGCCGGCGCATCGCCGAGCACGGCCTGGAACGCGAGATCGCGAGCGTTGACCTGCGCGATCCCGAGCGTCTGCGCGGCGCACGGCCGGCGGACCTGGACGCGGCGCTGACGGGCTACCGTTTCACCGCGGCCACGCGGCACGGCAAGGTGCTGGCGCTCAAGGTGAGCTGCGGCTGGAACCTGATCGTCCATTTCGGGATGACGGGCGCGCTGGTCCTGCACGCCGACGCCGGCGACGAACCCGACCACACCCACCTGGCCTGCACCTTCGCCGACGGCGGGCGGCTGGCCTACGCCGACCTGCGCCGGCTGGGGTGGCTGGAGCTCACCGACGACGTGCCGCGCTACCTGAAGACGCAGGACATCGGCCCGGACGCGCTGTCGTTCACGCGGGAAGGTCTCAGCGCCTACCTCGCCGACAAGGGCGGCACGATCAAGTCCGCGCTCATGGACCAGAGCCGGGTCGCCGGCATCGGCAACGTCTACAGCGACGAGATCCTCTTCGGCGCCGGGGTTCGCCCGGACCGCAAGACCGCCGATCTGGACGAGACCGAGGTGGAGCGGGTCTTCGACGCGCTGCACGCGGTGCTGACGGACGCCGTCGAGCTGGACGCCGACCCCGGGCGCATGACGGACGGCGCGTGGCTGCTGCCGCACCGCGACGGCGACGGCGTGTGCCCGCGTTGCGGGGGCGCGTTGACCAGCCTCAAGGTCAGCGGTCGCACAACCCACCTGTGCCCGCGCTGCCAGACCTGACCGCCGCGCCATGCAGCTCACCTTCCTGGGCACGCGCGCCCATATCGAGGCCGCAAACCGCCGTCATCGCCGCCACAGCGCCGCGCTCGTCCACCGGGACGGCGCGCGCGTCATGCTGGACTGCGGCGCGGACTGGCGCGAGCGCGTGCACACCCTCAAGCCGGATGCCATCGTGCTCACGCACGGCCACCCGGATCACGCCTTCGGGCTGCGGGACGGCGCGCCCTGCCCCGTGTTCGCCACGGACGCGACCTGGTCGACCATCAACGGCTTTCCCATCCGCGAACGCCGGCCGCTGCCGCAGCGCAAACCCGTGGCGCTGGCGGGCCTGACGGTGGAGGCGTTTCCGGTGGAGCACTCGACGCGCTGTCCCGCGGTCGGGCTGCGCATCTCCGCCGACGACACAACCTTCTTCTACGCGCCCGACGTCGCCTACATTCCCGACCGGGCGAGCGCGCTCAAAGGCGCCGCCGTCTACGTCGGCGACGGCTCCAGCCTGGAGACCTCGCACGTGCGCAAGCAGGGCGCGCGGCTGGTCGGCCACGCGCCCGTGCGCCAGCAACTGACCTGGTGCGAGAAGAGCGGCGTGCCGCGCGCCTACTTCACCCACTGCGGCACCGAGATCGTCACGGGCGACGAGCGCAAACTGCGCCCGCACTTGGAAAAACTGGCCGGCGAACGCGGGGTGCAGGCACGCCTGGCATATGACGGGCTGAGCGTCGAAATCGGTTAGAGCGCGGCCGAGCGGGCCTTCGTCAGGGCGTCGTTGAGGGCGTCGGCGACCTCGCGGCGTTCGTCCGGGGAAAGGAATCCGCCAACCTCCAGCCGGCGGCCGGATTCCGTCAGCGTCAGGCGGTTGTCGCCCGCGCGCCGCTCCGCCAACGCGACCCGCACCCAGCCCGGCGTGAAGCGCCACCGCTGCACCGCCCCGCCCGGCATCCGGCGCTCCACGCGCAGGGCGCGGGGCGTCAGCTCCAGGCGCTCCAGCATGCGGCCGCCGCGCCGGTTGATCAGGTAGGCCGCGAGCATCCCCGCAAGCGTCAGCCCCATCAGCAGCGGAATGGGCCAGAAACCGTGGATGGCGGCCTTGATGACGATGGGCGTGGCGAGCAGCGCGTAGAGCCCGAACACGACGGCGGCCCCGCTCGGCTTCAGCGAGCGATGCGGCCACAGGTCGGCGTGAAACAGCGGTACGTTGGCCTCACCCACCGGAACACCTCCCGCCGCCGGAATTCACCCGCCGAAGACCGTCTTCAGCAGCGAGGTCGTGCGCGCCGCCGGGTTCTCGCGGATGCGCGCCTCCTCCTTGGCGACGTAGTGAAAAATCCCGTCCAGTGCCTTGCCCACGGTGTAGCCGGTCATGTCCGCGGTCGGCGCCGAAACGAACGGAATTTCGTCGTAAGCTTGCACGATCTGTTCGTAGGTCTGCAAGGCGCCGGCATCCGCCAACTCCTCGTCCACGATGGGACGCAATGCCGCACGCAGCTCCTCGGACGAGGTGCGGCGGAAGTACTGCGTCGCCGCGTCGTCCGGGCCGGTGAGGATCTTGCGCGCGTCGGCGAGCTGCATCTGCATCGCGGCGTCGATCAGGATGTCGCGCGCCTCGGGCGCCGCCTGCTCGGCCGCGCGGTTGAGGCGGTTTTCCAGCTCGTTCGCCGTGCCCGCCATGCCCACGCGCTCCAGCGTGTCCTGCACCGTGCGCAGCGTCTTGGGCAGCGGGATGTGGATGTCGGGATCCTCGCCGAAGCCGCCGGGCCGGCCCACGCGCTCGGTCGTGCGCGTGACCGCCAGTCGCAGCGCGTCCTTCAGACCGCCCGCGACCGTGGCGGTGTCGAGCTGCTCGCCATCGCGCTGTTCTGTCTGGGCCGGTTTCTCGGTGGGAACAGGGTCCAACGTCTTTCCCAACAGGTCCTGCCACGACCCGGCCGCCGCCGGTTGCGCCGCCAGGCCCGCGGCCAGCACCAGCGATCCAAGTGCCCGTGTGCGCACGCGCATCCTCCCCGCGATCGGTGTTTGGGTGAAAAGATGGTCGCGCGTGGCCGCGAACCAACCCCTCGACCGGAGACGGTCGCACCCACCTCCCCCTTGCGAAGGCGTCGCCGAGCGGCGAGCCTCACGCCTCTGTGAGCCGCCCAGCGATTGACTGCCAACCCCCCACCCACGGTGCCCCATGCAAACCCGCGACGCCTTTCCGCGCCCCGTCATCGAGGAGGAAACCTGGATCCCCATGCCGGACGGCTGCCACCTGGCCGCCCGCATCCGCCGCCCGGCCGACGCCGAGGCGCACCCGGTCCCGGCGATCCTGGAGTACCTGCCCTACCGCAAGCGCGACCTGACGGCCGAGCGCGACGCCCACACGCACGGCTATTTCGCCGGCCACGGCTATGCGGGCGTGCGCGTGGACATCCGCGGCACGGGCGAGTCCGGCGGCGTGCTGACGGACGAATACACCCAGCAGGAATTCGACGACGGCCTGGCGGTGCTGCGCTGGCTGGCGGACCAGCCCTGGTGCACGGGGGATGTCGGGATGATCGGCATCTCCTGGGGCGGCTTCAACGGGCTCCAACTCGCATCCTTCCGGCCGCCGGAACTCAAGTGCGTGATCACGCTGGGCTCCACGGACGACCGCTACGCCGACGACATCCACCACATGGGCGGCACGCTGCTGGTGGATAACCTTTCGTGGGCCGCCACGATGTTCGAGCAGACCAGCTGCCCGCCCGACCCCGCGCTGGTGGGCGAGTCCTGGCGGGAAATGTGGCTGGACCGCCTGCACGGCAGCGGCCACTGGCTGGAAACCTGGCTGCACCACCAGCGCCGCGACGGCTACTACGAACACGGCTCGGTGTGCGAGAATTACGATGCCATCCAGTGCCCGGTCTACACCGTGGGCGGCTGGGCCGACGGCTACGTCAGCGCGATCTTCCGCTTGATGCGGGGGCTGTCGGTGCCGCGCAAGGCATTGATCGGGCCGTGGGCGCACAACTTTCCGCACTTCGGCTCGCCCGGCCCGGCCATCGGGTTCCTGCAGGAGTGCCTGCGCTGGTTCGACCACTGGCTGAAGGGCGTCGACACCGGGATCATGGCCGAGCCCATGGTGCGCGCCTGGGTGCAGGACAGCGCCCCGCCGCGGCCGCACTACGACGAGCGCCCCGGCCGCTGGGTGGCCGAGGACGATTGGCCGGGCCCGAACGTCCAGCCCACAGCGCTGACGCTGACGCCGCGGGGGCAGCTCGCGGCGAGCGACGACGGCGAGCGCGCGCCGCGCGCCATCCGCTCGCCGCTGACGACCGGCGTGTTTGGGGGCAAGTGGTGCCCCTACATGGCGCCGCCGGACCTCCCGGCCGATCAGCGCGGCGACGACGCGGGCTCGCTCGTCTTCCAGACGGACACCCTGGCCGAGGATGTCGAGATCCTGGGCCAGCCGTCGGTGACGCTGGAATGCTCGGTGGACCGCCCCGTGGCGATGGTGTGCGCGCGCCTGATCGACGTGCGCCCCGACGGCTCGGCGACGCGGGTGAGCTACGGGCTGTTCAACCTCACCCACCGCGACGGCCACGCCGAGCCGCAACCGCTGACACCCGGCGAGCGCTACCGCGTGACCGTGCCCTTGAAATACATCGGCCAGCGCTTCCCGGCCGGTCACGCCATCCGCGTGTCGCTGTCCACGGTGTACTGGCCCGTGGCCTGGCCCGCGCCGGAGCCGGTGACGCTGACGGTCCACACGGGCGAGAGCCAGCTCACCCTGCCGGTGCGCCCGCCGCAGCCGAGCGACGCCGAGCTGCCCGCCTTCGGCCCGCCGGAGGGCGCGCCGCCGCTGCCGGTCACGCGCCTGGCGGAGACCGACAGCCACTGGACGGTCACCCACGACCTGCCCGAGGCGCAAACGCAGGTGGACGTGCTCTACGACCAGGGCCTCGTGCGCTTCGACGACATCGGCCTGACCGTCCACGGCCGCGTGCGCGAGACCTACACCGTTCGCGACGACGACGAAGACACGCTGGAGGGCTGGTGCGCCTGGGACCGCGTCTTCCGCCGCGGTGACTGGGAAACCCGGACCTACACGCGCACGCGCCTGACCTCGGACGCCACGCACTTCTACCTGGAAGCCACGCTGGACGCCTACGAGGGCACCGCCCGCGTCTGCGCCAAATCCTGGAACACCGCGATCCCGCGCGATCTGGTGTAGGCGAGACAGCGGGGTCCGGCGATCCGCCTGTCGCGTTACGGGAGAGGGTTGGGGGCGTCGACTGAATCTGCCGGCTCGCCCCTCTCCTTCAGGAGAGGGGCGGCGGGCCGTGCCCCGCCATGGGCCGCCGGGGTGAGGCGGTGCCGGTGCCAGCGCGACAAACATCGCGGGCCGTCGACGCTACGGCTGGCGCCCGCTCGCGCAACGCTCCCTCACCGGCCTCGCAGCCGAACCGTCACAGCCTCACCCCGCCGCGCCTGCCGGCGCGGCGACCCTCTCCCGCCGGGAGAGGGTTGCACGGGCATCCGCCCGCCCAACGACGGCCGAAACGCCGCGTAGGGTCAGGAATCCTTGAGTTGATCCATTTGCCGCCGCTCGCGCTTGGTGGGGCGGCCCGCGCCCTTGGGGCGACGCGCGCCGGGCGGCTTGGCGTCCGGCGGCGGGGCGAGGCGCTGGGGCTCCTCGACCTGCTCGAAGAGGGTGCGGGCTTCCGTGGCGGGGCCACGGCGTTCGCCCAGCGCGAGGACGCGCACGACGTGGAGCTGGTTGCCCGCCGGGAAGGTCAGGACGTCGCCGACGCGCAGCGCGTGGCTGGGCTTGGTCACCTTGGTGCCCGACACGCGGACCTTGCCGGCCTTGCACACCTGCCCGGCGATGGAGCGGCTTTTGAAGAAGCGCGTGAACCAGAGCCACTTGTCCAGGCGGATGGTTTCACCCTGGGGATTGGGCGCGCTCATTCCTCGAACGTCAGCTCCTCCAGCTTGGCGAAGGGGTGGTCGGGATCGGCCACGGGCTTCCGGCGCGGGGTGTTGCCGGTTTCGGTACGCTTGCCGTGCGGCTTGGCCTTGCCGTTTTGCGACGACGCCTGCGCGGGCTTGCGGCGCTTGCGCGCGGGACCGCCCGGCTTCGCCCCGGTGCCCTGCCCCCGCGCCGGGCGCGGATCGGCGGCGGGCTTGAAGGCGGCCGTGTGGTCCGAGGGCGCGTGCGCGTAGCCCAGCGCCGGCAGCGCGGTGGCGAGCGCCCGCCGGTCGCCGCCCAGGATTGCCGTGAGCGATCCCGTGGGCGTAAAGGTGCCCGCCGGCCGCAGCTTGCGCAGCGAACCCACGAGGCGTTCCAGCGCGTCCACGCGCACGGCGACGGGCGGCCCGCGCTTGCCCCGCCCTCCGCGCGGCGGCAGCAGCCGCCGATAGCCGAGCGCCCGGCACAGCGCCTCGTCCGTCCCGCGGTCGGGCCAGAACAGCAGCTCCCGCCGGGCCTGAACGCCGCTCAGGTCGTCGCCGCGGTGCACGGCCATCAACAACACTTTGAGCCGCACGGCGTCGGGCTTGAGGGCGGCCGGCAGCCAGACGCTCTCGTGGCCCAGGTGCACGCCCAGGCAGTGCAGCGCCTGCCGTTCCGCCTTGGTGAGCGCGCGCACGTGCTGCGCGACGTCGCGCCGGCGCAGCAGCCCCATGCCCTCGACGAGCTGGTAGGCCAGCCCGCGCGCCCGCGCCGGCAGCTCGGCATCCGCCAGCGCGAACAGCGGCGCCAGCCGCCCGCGCACGTGGTCCTGCACCCAGGCCACCAGGCGGCGGCGGATGCGCTCGCGCAGGGCGCCGTCCAGCAGGTCGCTGCCGTCCACCGCCACACCGGGATGGAGCGGCGACGCGCCGGGGCTGAGGCCGCCCACCGCCTCGCCGCGCCAGGCGATGCGCCCGTCCGCGCCGAGCGTAAAGGCGTCGTCGCCGTCCGTTTCCAGGCGCTTGACGCGCGCCGGGATCTCGCGGCTGAGCGCCTTGCGCGCGGCGGTGAGCAGCGGGCGCGCGTGCTCACCGGTCACGCTGCGGTCGAGGCGGAAGCGGAAGCCTTCCAGCGCGCCCACTTCCTCGCCTTCCACCAGCACCTCGCCGTCGTGGCGCACCGCGCCGATGAGGTCGGTGCCGTCATTCAGGCGCTTGACCAGCGTGGCGGCGCGCTTGTCCACGAAGCGATTCATCAGCCCGTCGTGGAGGGCGTCGGACAGGCGGTCCTCGATCGCCCGCGCGCGCTCCTGCCAGTGGGCGCTGTCGGTGATCCAGTCGCCGCGGTGGGTGATGTAGGTCCAGGTGCGGATGTGCGCGATGCGGGAGACGAGCGCGTCGATGTCGCCGTCGGTGCGGTCCAGTCGGTCGAGCTGTTTGCGCACCCACTCCTGGCTCAGCCGGCCCGAATTGCCCATGAGCGCCTGATAGATCGCGCCCAGCAGGCGCGCGTGCTCGTCCGACAGGATCTTGCGGAAGTCGGGGACCTGGCAGACCTCCCACAACAGGCGCACGGCGTCGGGCGAGGTGGCGATGTCCGCGATCTCGGGGTCGCGGGCGAGCGCGCGCAGGGCCTGGTAGTCGTCGGCGTCGCGCCCCCGGGCCAGCTCGTCGCGCGGCGGCGCGGCCTCCAGGCTCTTCAAGAGCGCCTGGGGCGAGCCGAAGTCCAGCTCGCGGTTGCGCCAGGCCAGGGCCTGCACCGGCTCGTAGGTGTGGTTTTCGACAGCCGCGACGGTTTCCTCGTGGATGGGGCCGAGGTTGGCGGTGGTGCCGAAGGTGCCGTCGTGGGTGTGGCGGCCGGCGCGCCCGGCGATCTGGCCCACTTCCGCGTCTGTGAGCGCGCGGTTGCTGCGCCCGTCGAACTTGGACAGGCGCGCGAAGGCCACGTGGTCCAGGTTGAGGTTGAGGCCCATGCCGATGGCGTCGGTGGCGACGAGGTAGTCCACCTCGCCGTTCTCGAACATCTCCACCTGGGCGTTGCGCGTGCGCGGCGAGAGCGCGCCCAGCACCACGGCCGTGCCGCCCCGGTTGCGGCGGATCAGCTCGGCGGTGGAATACACGTCGTCGGCGGAGAAGCCGACGATGGCCGAGCGCGGCGGCAGGCGCGTGAGCTTCTTGGCGCCCGAATAGCGCAGCGTGGAAAAGCGCGGGCGCGAGACGATCTCCGCGCTCGGGATCAGCGAGCGGATCATGGGGCGCATCGTGTCCGCGCCCAGGAACATCGTTTCCGAGATGCCGCGGGCGTGCAGCAGGCGGTCGGTGAAGAGGTGCCCGCGCTCCGGGTCCGCGCACAACTGGATCTCGTCCACGGCCAGGAACTCGACCGGCTTTTCCACCGGCATGGATTCCACGGTGCACAGGAAGTAGCGCGGGTTGTCGGGGATGATTTTTTCTTCGCCCGTGACCAGGGCGACCTGGTTGCGCCCCTTCACCTTGATGACGCGCTCGTAGTTCTCGCGCGCCAGCAAGCGCAGGGGAAAGCCGATCATGCCCGAGGTGTGGCCGAGCATGCGCTCGATGGCCAGGTGGGTCTTGCCCGTGTTGGTCGGGCCGAGGACCGCCGTGACCCGCTTGGGCGAAGCGTCGCGGATACTGGCCTGCATGGCCCCTCCAACATCGGATACGGACGCGAAGGTGGCAAGAGCCGTGTCGGCGCTGCGCCGGCGCGGGCGATCACGCCGCGTGGTGCGGTTGCTGCTGGGCCGCGTCCCGCTCCGCCGCCATGAGCCGGCGTTCCGTGTCCACGATGTAATCGCGCGTGATGGGCAGGGTGTCGACGCGGCGGGTGAGCTGCAGCTGCCAGACCATGTTGGTGCGGCGGCGGAAGCCGATCTCGCACAGGGCCAGGTAGAACTCCCACATGCGCACGAAGCGCTCGTCGTAGAGCGCCGCGGCGTCCGCCGCGTTCGCCATGAAGCGCTCGCGCCAGGCGCGCAGCGTCATGGCGTAGTGGAGCCGCAGCACCTCGGCGTCCGTCGCCCACAGCCGGATGCGCTCGACGGCCGCGAACACCTCCGACAGCGAGGGCAACTCCGCGCCCGGGAAGATGTACTTGCGCATGAAGGGGTTAATGGGCCCGGGCGCATCGGCGAACCCGATGGCGTGGATGAGGGCGACGCCGTCGTCCGTGAGCAGATCGCGCACCTTGGCGAAGAAGGAGTCGTAATTGCGCTTGCCGATGTGCTCGAACATGCCGACGGAGACGATGCGGTCGAACGGCCCCTCGACCTCGCGGTAATCCCTGAGCTGGAAATCGAGCCGATCGGCCGCCGGCGAGGCCGCCGCCCGCGCCTGGGAATAGCTGAGCTGCTCCGTGCTCAGCGTCACGCCCGTGACGTGGGCGCCGAAGGTCTCGGCCAGATAAACGCCCAGGCCGCCCCAGCCCGAGCCGATGTCGAGCACGCGCAGGCCCGGCCGGTCCAGGTTCAGCTTGGCGGCGATGTGGCGCTTCTTGTTGTGCTGGGCCGTGTCCAGGTCCTCGTCGGGCGCGCGGTAATAGGCGCAGGAGTACTGCCGGTCGTCGTCCAAAAACAGGTCGTACAGCCGTGCCGAGAGGTCGTAGTGGTGCGCCACCTGCCGGCGCGCGCGCTTGAGGCGGCCGGCCTTGCCCAGCCGGTCGCCCAGCCCTTCCAGGGCGGCCATGATGGGACCGTTGCGGACGGTGCCGAGGTTGCGCGCGACGACGTCCAGCACGTCGTAGATGCTGCCCGCTTCCACGACGAGGCGGCCGTCCATATAGGCTTCGCCCAGCTTGAGCGCCGGGTTCGCGGCGATCGCCAACTCGCTCGTCCAGCCCCGCACGCGGACCGTGGCTTCCGGCGGCGAGCCGTCGCCGACCAGCGTGCGCCGGCCCGTGGCGTCGACGATCGCCAGGCTGCCCGTATGGACAAGGGAGCGAAGAAGGCGGACCAGAACCATCGCGCAACTCTCCGGTGTCGGCCTCATGAAGCAGGCTAACCCGGCAGCGGGTGCGGGGCCAAGGCGACGGACGGCGCGTTACCCTTCTGGGGTCCGGCCACATCGTTCGGCCTACGACCGCACGGTGAAGGTGGACCCGATGCCGGAGCGCCGCACGCGGTCAGGGGCGTGGCCGCGACAGGCCGAGCCGCGCGGCATCCGCGTGGGCGGAACGCACCAGTGCGGCGTAGAGCCCGCCATCGCCGGGCTGCGGCCACGGCACGCTGAGCCAGCCGTACAGCCGCCACTTCAGGTCCATGCCGGCGGGCGTGTCGGCCGGCGTGGCCGCCATCGCGTCCAGCACGGCGTCCTGGCGCGCCAGGGTCGCCGCGTCCCGCCCGGCGAGCGGGGTGTTCTCCGGGTCGTCGCCCCAGCGGCGGCTGGCGACCCGCGCGATGCGGTTCAACTCGCCCCACAGCCGCACCGCCTCATCCACCAGCGCATGCAGCCGCGCGTCGTTCGGCGCCGAATCGCCGCCCGCCCGGCCGAGCGTCGGACCCGCCAAGGCCAGCGATGCCCCGGACACGACCACCACGCGGCGTGTGCGCACGCGCATGATTGCCTCGCCTGTCTGTGCCGCTTACGGATACACACGTAAACTGCAAGATATACACGAACACGTCAACATGGATTCTGCAATATGTCAGAAAACGTGACGATCACCGGCGTTCAGTGTCGCGGCGCACGGGCAATGCTCGGCTGGTCACGCCCCCGCCTCGCCCGAGAAGCCAAGGTGGCCGAGCGCACCGTCATCGATTTCGAACGGGGTGCCCGCAATCCACAGGCCAGCACGCTGGACGCCATCCAGCGCGCCCTCGAAGCCGGCGGCGTTCGGTTTACGAATGGGGATGAGCCGGGGGTGAAGATTGTTTCGTGACGCCCATAACAGATCAGTCACCTAGCTACGGTTCCAGCGATCAAGCACGCACACGGATTGAACCCATGGAGCTACGCCAGTGCCGAGGCGCCCGCGCCCCCTCGACTCGACGCAAGACAATCTCGCCGAAGCTGCCGAAGTGGGCGTTACGACCGTCCGCAGCTTCGAGAACGGCAAAGCGCCGCACGACGTGCCAGCCTGAAAGCAATGGAAAGCGCCTTGAACGAAGCTGGCGTATGGTTCATGGGCGGAAATGAGCCTGGATTTAGGCTACGTTATACTTATAATCAAAAGGAAGAGTCATAAAAATCGCATTTGATAATATTAATAAAAATAAAAATACTGTGTTAACAATACAACGTTTCAAACCGTTTCTCGGCGTATACAACGATACGATCCCTTAAATATTATCTTATAATAAAATACTATGCCATAATCTACATTGCATTTTAGCCTTATCAAGCTATACTCCCTTCAAAGCAATATTTCTATATTATGTTTCTTTTATTATTATCGTATAATAAGTAAAATCTTGTTGATCTACACTTTCTTATGAGGTAGGCATGCAGCGTAAAGAGATTAAACTGAGCTATAGATTCGCGGTCCATCGACCAAATACGGAACTTCACTTCAGCGTATACTAACATGCAAATGACAATTATATACATAAACAAATTTCTACAAACTATTAGACGTTTTATAATCTTTATACTAGATCAATACTCCCCTAAACGAGATACGTCTGCGGTTTTCAGGACAGAAACAAACATTTGGACGTACCGATTCGTCAATATAATATTTCGCTATCCGCTATCCGCGCTAAGCATTTTCTATGTCTCGGTATCTTTCGTTGCAACAACATATAAATATTACTATTACAGCACATATGGGATAAATATATTTAACTATTTAAGTGTAGAAAACATTCTTTTCGCGTTCGGGGAATTAATATATCGAGGTGATAGGAGCATAAGTTCCATAGAATCAGATGTATACGAAACGTTATTCCCAAATTTATTATTAATAATTATAGGTTTTATAATTCTTGATTTTATAATTTATTATATGCAAAATCATTCTATATATCGAATATTATTACGATCTTTCTTTCTAAAGTTTCCGATCATTGATTATACAATATTTAGGATTACTCTATTTGAGCGTTACACTATAAAAATTTTTTATATTATTCGTTTTGTTGTAATTATGTTTCTTATATATGTTATGTGGAAATCTGTGTTTGTGTTTGGCTTAGCAGATAGTACAAACTCAAGATTACGAATAGTTGACGATTGTTCCTGCAGAATAGAGGTAAAAACGAAAGATGGTAACTATGAGCCGAAAAGTGAACTTTGGCTTTTAGGACGACTTGGAGACTATCTCGTTGTATATGAATATACGGAAGAGTTTGAAAAAACGGGCGAACGTGTATGCTCAGTTCCTGGCATAGAACGATTTCAAAATAGAAAAGATTGGGAAAGAAACATAATTAACAAAAGCATTGACATAATAAAACAAGAAAATATCGTTTCTATAAAAAGGTCCGGTATATATTGCCGATAAATTAAAAATAAAATGTATATTTATACTTCTGATCAGCGCAACCTAGGAAGTCTTGGTTCGAATACCGGAAAGGTGGATGATAGTTACTTGTTACGCTGATCCGCCTCGGCGTCACCCCAATCGACTTCGCCGGCGTGGCGCCGGCAAGCACCTCGTCCAGTGTGTAGCGAGGCCGCGCCGGGGTAACGGTCAGCCGATGGTCTTCGACCGCGAGTTCCACGGCGCTGTCTTCATGGACATCCATCTGCTTCGCGACGCTATCCGGCAGGCGCACCGCTACGATCTCGACCCACTTCGCGATAGTCGCACGCATGGGCATTCCCATCTCTGACATCCGTCAAATGGTTGCTGCCAATGTACGATCGGAGCGACGCCGTAAACGAGCAGCGTGCTGAGCGGATATGCTTCTTTCCGCCCTACCCGCGCGGCTATTTGCGCCTCGCGTGTTTGCCGTGGGCGGCGCTGTAATACGCGAGCGCCAGCGCGCCCGCGCCGAAGAGGACCACCAGCCCCATCCCGATCGCGGCGGCGGTTACGACCGTCATTCTTCCTCCTCGATCCCGGGCAGTGAGTCCGATTGCTGTTGGCGGGACCGGCCCCTTCATCTCGGGGGTATCCGAACCGTGCCAGGATTGCCCGGTCGTACACGCAGTCGCTGGCCGCAGGCCAGCAAGCCGGGCAATGACGACGGAGGGCAACAGGGGGTGCCAAACCCTCACACCATCGGGACGAAGGCGACGGGGAGAACGGACTCTTCGCTCGCCTCCCCGTCCGCGGCCTTGGTGATGCGCGTCAGGGACTGGCCGCCGAAGAAGCTGCGGCCGGTGTCGATGGGGAGGATCATGCGCCCGCCGGGGGCGAGCTGGGCTGTCAGGCGGTCGGCCTGCTCGCGCGAGGCGGCGGCGGTGGCGAGGATGGCGTCGAAGGGGGCTTCGTCGGGCAGGCCCGGTGTGCCGCCCGCCTCGTGCACCGTGACGTTCGTGATGCCCAGCGCGCGCAGCCGTTCGCGGGCGGTCTGCGCCAGCTCCGGCACGGCCTCGACGCTGTGCACCTCCCCCGCGATGGCGGCGAGCACTGCGGCCTGATAGCCGCAGCCCGTGCCAACCTCCAGCACGCGGCTGTCGCCGGTGAGGTCCGCCAGCTCCGTCATGATGGCGACGATGTAGGGCTGTGAGATCGTCTGCCCCTGGCCGATGGGCAGCGGGCGGTTGTCGTAGGCGTGCTCGCGCTCGCGCTCCGGCACGAAGGCGTGGCGCGGCACGGTGCCCATCGCGCGGCGCACCTCGGGCGAGAGCTGCGTGCGCCCGGTGTAGCGGGCCGTGTCCGCCACCTCGTCGTCGATCACGCGCAGCATGGCGCGGCGGGCCTGCTGTGTGCGCGCGTCGTCGGGTGGGATTTGTGCGGTCATCGCGCCGACGGTCCGAAGGTGGCTATCAGCGGGTCATGGCCTCATTCTGTCTTTCTCCCAAGGGAGAAAGAACCCCATCCGCGATTCCGCAGCTACACCCTCGGCCTTGGGTCGGACACCATCGCAGCGGATATACTCGACAACGCTTACTGGCGTTCGTCCCCTCTTCGGCAAAGAGCGAGGGTTCGAAGGAACGTTCGGACCAACCGCTGAACACCGCCACCTTGCAGGCGGCGATCCCCTTTTCCATATGCGGCCATGACCGCACGCCTTGCAAGCCAGCGCACGTTTCACCGAAGCATCACGGAACGGACGGGACGGCGATGTCGACAGAAACCCTCAACTTCCAGGCGGAAGTCAGCCGACTTCTGGATATTGTTGCCAATTCGCTCTACTCGAACAAAGAGGTCTTTCTCCGCGAACTGGTTTCCAACGGCTCCGACGCCTGCGACCGCCTGCGCTACGCCGCGATCACGCAGCCGGAGCTGGTGGCCGACGATCCCAATTACCGCATTTCCCTCGTCCCGGACGCCGAGAACCGCCAGTTGACGATCGCCGACAACGGCATCGGCATGAACCGGGACGACCTGGTGGAGAACCTGGGCACGATCGCGCGCTCGGGCACGCTGGACGTGATGAATCAGCTCCAGCAGGCCCAGGACGAAAACGAGAAGGTCAACCTGATCGGCCAGTTCGGCGTGGGCTTCTACGCCGCCTTCGTCGTCGCCGACTGGATCGAGGTGCGCTCGCGCAAGGCCGGCGAAAGCCAGGGCTGGCGCTGGGCGTCCGACGGGCGCGGCACCTTCACCGTCGAGGAGACGGACGACGCCCCCGCCCGCGGCACGCGCGTCACGCTCCACCTCAAGGAGGGTGAGGACGAGTTCACCGAAAGCGAGCGCATCAAGCACGTCGTCAAGCGCCACTCGGACCACATCGCGATCCCGATCTTCCTGGGCGAGGACGAGGGCGCCGAGCAGATCAACACCGCCTCGGCGCTGTGGACGCGGCCCAAGAGCGAGATCACCGACGAGCAGTACACCGAGTTCTACCGCCACGTCTCGCACCAGATGGACGAGCCGTGGATGCGCCTGCACTTCAAGGCCGAGGGCAAGGTCGAGTTCACCTGCCTGCTCTTCATCCCCTCGACCAAGCCGTTCGACCTCTTCGACCCGCAGCGCAAGCACGGTGTGAACCTCTACGTGCGCCGCGTCTTCGTCACCGACGACTGCGCCGAGCTGCTGCCGGCCTATCTGCGCTTCCTGCGCGGCGTTGTGGACAGCGAGGACCTGCCGCTGAACATCTCGCGCGAGATGCTGCAGCACAATCCGATGGTCCAGAAGATCCACCAGACCACGGTGAACCGCGTCCTCAACGAGCTGAAGAAGAAGGCCAACAAGGAGCCCGAAAGTTACCAGACCTTCTGGGAGACCTTCGGGCCCGTCCTCAAGGAAGGCCTCTACGAGGACCCGCAGCAGAAGGACAGCCTGCTGGAGCTGGCGCGCTTCCGCTCCAGCGAGCGCGACGGCTGGATCAGCCTGGACGACTACGTCCAGAACATGAAGGAAGGCCAGCAGGCCATCTACGTCCTCACCGGCGACAGCATCGAGGCCCTGCGCAAGAGCCCGCAGCTCGAGGGCTTCAAGGCCAAGGGCGTCGAGGTCCTGCTGCTGGCCGATCCCATCGACGACTTCTGGGTGCCGTCCATCGGCGAGTACCAGGGCTACACGCTCAAGCCCGTCACCCAGGGCGCCGCGGAGCTGGACTCCATCAAGAGCGGCGAGGACGACGAGCAGCAGGAGCGCAGCGACGAGGAAAAGACCTCGGACGCCGCCATCGGCACGCTGGTCGCCTACCTCAAGACGGCGCTGGAGGGGCAGATCAAGGACGTGCGCTCCACCGAGCGGCTGACGGAGAGCGCGTGCTGCCTCGTTGCCGACGAGGGCGACATGGACATCCACCTGGAGCGTCTGCTGCGCCAGCACGGGCGCATGGATCAGTCCAGCCAGCGCATCCTTGAGGTCAACCCGAAGCATCCGCTGATCGCCCGGCTGTCCGAGCGCGTGTCGGGCAGCGACAACGGCGGCGGCGCCAGCCCCGAGATCAAGGAGGCGGCGCACCTCCTGCTCGACCAGGCGCGCATCGTCGAGGGTGAGACGCCGGAGGATCCGGCGGCCTTCGCCCGGCGCATGTCCGACCTGGTCGCCAAGGGGCTGCAGACGGGGCCGGTCCAAGGCACGGCGACGGCGGCGACGGCGTCCACGGGCGACGAGGCCGAGGCGGCCTCGTAACGCCCCGGCCGACGGCCGGACATCGGCAAACGCGGGCGGTTCGTCACCGGACGAACCGCCCGTTGTGCTGTCCAACGGCGGATGGCTCACGCGAGCGTTGATCCGCGCCCGCCCTTCCCCTAGACCGTAGCCGGCGCCACAGACGCGTCCCGTGCGTCGCCTGACTGTGGTTTCCAAAGATGATCCTTGGTCGTGAGGGCCCCATGCATCTCGGCGCGACGCTGGTGTCGAGTGACAGATGGGATTAAACATCCTCATGTTTACGCCGGTGTTGAGTGACACAGGGTTCCAAGGATCATCCTTGGTCGTGAGAGACCAATGCATCTCGACGTGACGCCGGTGTCGAGTGACACCGGTTTCCAAAGATCATCTTTGGTGGTGTTTCGATGAGCGGTGTGAACAAAGTCGTTCTGGCGTATTCGGGTGGCCTGGATACCTCGGTGATCCTGCGCTGGCTGCAGGAGACGTACGGCGCGGAGGTGGTGGCCTTCTGCGCGGACCTCGGCCAGGGCGAGGAGCTGGAGGACGCCCGCCGCAAGGCGGAGATGCTCGGCATCAAGCCGGAGAACATCTACATCGAGGACCTGCGCGAGACCTTCGCGCGGGAGTACGTCTTCCCGATGTTCCGGGCGAACGCGGTGTACGAGGGGACGTACCTGCTCGGCACCTCGATCGCGCGGCCGCTCATCGCCAAGCGCCAGATCGAGATCGCGCGCGAGACGGGCGCGGACGCGGTGTGCCACGGCGCCACCGGCAAGGGGAACGACCAGGTCCGCTTCGAGCTGGCCTACTACGCCCTGGCGCCGGAGATCAAAGTGATCGCGCCCTGGCGCGAGTGGGACCTGACAAGCCGCACGAAGCTGCTGAACTTCGCCGAGCGCCACCAGATCCCGATTTCCAAGGACAACATGGGCGAGGCGCCGTTCTCGGTGGACGCGAACCTGCTGCACATCTCCGCCGAGGGGAAAGTGCTGGAGGACCCGGCCGAGACGGCGCCGGAGTACGTCCACACCTGGACGGTGTCGCCGGAGAACGCGCCCGACGAGCCGACGACGCTGGAGATCGACTTCGAGGACGGCGATCCCGTCGGCCTGGGCGGCGAGCGTCTGTCGCCCGCTTCCCTGATGGAGCGGCTGAACGAGCACGGCGCGCGCAACGGCATCGGCCGCATCGACATCGTGGAAAACCGCTTCGTCGGCATGAAGTCGCGCGGGGTGTACGAGACGCCCGGCGGCACGATCCTGTGGCACGCACACCGGGCGATGGAGTCCATCACACTCGACCGCGGCATGGCGCACACCAAGGACGAGCTGATGCCGCGCTACGCGGAGCTGATCTACAACGGCTTCTGGTGGGCGCCCGAGCGCGAGATGCTGCAGGCCGCGATCGACCACAGCCAGCATACCGTAACCGGGACGGTGCGCGTCCGCCTGTACAAGGGCAACGTCATCGTCGAGGGCCGCAGCTCGCCCTACTCGCTGTACTCCGAGGCGCACGTCACCTTCGAGGACGACGAGGTCTACGACCAGCGCGACGCCGAGGGCTTCATCAAGCTCAACGCCCTGCGCCTGCGCCTGTGGCACAGCCACCGGGGCTGACGCCCGCGGTTGCTTGGGACGGCTAAGAAGCTGTTAACATCCGATCCGTAGCATTCGCCGCGATTGCGCCGGACCAGGAGGCCCGCGATGGGGCTGTTCAGCCGCAAAAAGAAGCGGAGTGAGGCGGGTGCCGGGGAGCAGGCCGCGGCCGAGCCCCCGAAGAAGAAACAGCTCCCGACGGGCCGGGTGCGAATCGATTCCCGCGAGCACCCGCTGATCGCACTGGACCGGAAGCACGTCCTGGTGGATGCACTGAACCGCGATTTTGTGGACGGCCAGCGCATCCACTTCGCCTTCGTGCTGCCCACCGACGACGGCGACATTGATGCGCCAACCCAGGGCACAATCATCAAGGTGGCGGACGGGCGCATCATCGCGCGGTATCTGGCGCCGCAACCCTACTACCAGAACATCATGCGTCGCGTGGCGGACAGCCTGCCGTACGTGCCCGACGTGCACGAGATGTGAGCGGCGCGTACACGCACGTCGTGCCACGCACACGCGTCGCGACGCACGGAACGCCGCGTTGTGGCGTCAGCGGGCGTAGACGCTGAAGGCGTGATGGCCGCGGCTGATCAGCGCCGCCGTGCCGTTCGGCGCGGCGAGATACAGGCCGGAGACGAAGGCCAGCGTCAGGCCGCTCAGCAGCATCCCCGTCCACATGGGCAGGGTGGCATCGAGGCAGACGTAACAGGGCCCGATCAGCGTGGCGCCAAGCGCGATCAGCAAGCCCAGGGCAGCCAGTGTGCGCATCGTCCAACTCCGTCGTTCGGGGTGATCCGGCGGGGGCGTTCGATGGGCGCCACCGCTTGCTACACCCCTGTACGGTTCACGACCGCTCGCGGATTGCTCACACGATTATGATCTTCCGGCTGCCAAGGTTTCGTCAACAACAGCGACGTTAGGATCACGCAAGTGCAATCACAGGTTATCTAGGCGGGCCGTGGCTCATTGGGGCAGCGCCGTCACGCCCGCCAGCCACGGGTGCGCCGCCGTCAGCGCCAGGAAGAGCGCGACACCGCCGAGCGGGCGCCAGATGCCGATGCCGGCCCAGTCCATGCGCGTGCGCCCGCTCAGCAGGGCCCGGAAGGGAATCGCCGAAGTGGTGAGCTGGACCGGCCCCCACGCGGCGCCGAGCAGGCGGGCGCGCTTCTGATCGATGTGCGCCATGCCGCCCAGGGCGAGCACGATCAGCCCGCCGAAGAGCATCATGCTGGCGCCGTCGCCGTTGACCAGCAGGTGCGCGAGCGCCCACAGCGCCACGCCCCACATGACGGGGTGGCGGGTCACGCGGTAAATGCCGGGCGCCGGGTCCTCGGGCGAGAGGGCGCGGCGTTCGCTGCCCACGCTGGTCGGCCCCGGCGTGGTCGCGCCGATGGCGACCAGCAGACACGCGAGCACGTTCACCAGGATGGTGAGCCACGCCATGCCGGCGGGCGGGGTCCACACGGGCACGAAGGGCGCGCGCGAATACGCGTACGCGAGCCAGCCGAGCGCCACGGCGGCGGCGAGCGAATACAGGCTTGTGAAGCGCTGCGTCCCCAACCACCTGACGAGCGGATCGCGCACGCCCTGGCTGGAGAGCAGGAAATGTCCCGCGACGAAGACCACGACGGCCGCGAAGACGGAATCGAGCACCCCGAACATCGCGGCGATCATGCGGACGCGGACACGCCCCGTCCAGTCCGCGAAACCGGGACGGAGGCAGCCGCGAACGCACCCGACAGCGACCCCGTCGCGGACATCATCCTGGGCCTCGTCGCCGAGCGCGGGCCGGGCAAGTCCATCTGCGTCAGCGAGGCCGCGCGGGCGGCCCAGCAGGCCTTCGGCAAGCCCGGCGACGACGGCGAGGCGTGGCGACGCTACCTGCCCGGCGTGCGCCAGCAGGCCAAGAGCCTCGCGCGCCAGGGACGGCTGCGCATCCTGCGCAAGGGCCGCCCGGTGGATCCGCACCAGCCCATCAAGGGCGTGATCCGGCTGGCGGCCGTGCGGGAAGACGACGGGGCGCGATAGTTCTTGTTTCGTTCCTGTTTGGGCTTTACCCTCCGCCCATGAGCGACGAGCTGCCGGATCAGGCCCGCAAGGGACGCGGCGCGGTCTCCAACGCCGCCAGTGCGCGCTTTCCCCAGCAGGACCGCGCGCTGGTGGACGACGGCTGGGGCTCGGCCGAAGAAGACCTGGACGCGCCCACCCGCACGGTCGTGGGCCGCGACGCAAGCCGCAGCGCGATCACCTACAACCAATCGCCGGACGTTCCCTTCGACCGCTCGATCAACCCGTACAAGGGCTGCGAGCACGGCTGCATCTACTGCTTCGCGCGGCCGACGCACGCCTACCTGGACCTCTCGCCCGGCCTGGACTTCGAGACGCGGATCTTCGCCAAGGAGAACGCGGCGGAGTTGCTGCGCGCGGAGCTGGCGAAACCCTCCTACACCCCGGCGACAATCACGCTCGGCGCCAACACCGACCCCTACCAGCCGGTCGAGCGCGAGAAGCGCATCACGCGCTCGGTGCTGGACGTGCTTGCGGAAGCGAACCACCCCGTCTGCATCGTCACCAAGAACGCGCTGGTGGCGCGCGACGCCGACATCCTGGCCAAGATGGGCGCCAAGGGCATCGCCCGCGTCATGCTGTCGATCACGACGCAGGACCGCGAGCTGGCGCGCTCGCTGGAGCCGCGCGCGACCACACCGGCCCGGCGCTTCGCGGCGCTCCGTGAGCTTCGCGCGGCCGGGGTGCCCGCCGGCGTGCTGACCGCGCCGATGATCCCGGCCATCAACGACCACGAGCTGGAAGGCCTGCTCGCATCGGCGGCCGAGGCGGGCGCGGACAGTGCGGGCTACGTTCTCCTGCGCCTGCCCCACGAGATCAAGGACCTCTTCGCCGAGTGGCTGGAGACGCATTTCCCCGACCGCAAGGACCGCGTGCTCAACCGCGTGCAGGCCATGCGCGGCGGCAAGCTGAACGAGAGCCAGTGGGGCACGCGCCTGCGCGGCGAAGGCGAATACGCCGACCTGCTGGAACGCCGCTTCAAGCTGGCCTGCACGAAGCACGGGCTCAACCGCCTGGGCACCACGCAGCGCACCGACCTCTTCGCCCCACCGGCGAGGGACGGGCGGCAGATGTCGATGTTTTGACGGTGTTCGCGCTGCGCACACATACTAAGAATATTCTCAGTTCACGCGGAGGCACCAATGCCCCCAACATCCGACTCTCCGCTGTACGAGCGTGATTTTTACCTGTGGACGCAGGACCAGGCGGCGCGCCTGCGCGCCATGGCGCGCGACAACGATCTGGATGCCGAGAACCTTGCCGAAGAGGTCGAAGCCTTGGGGCGCAGTGAGAGAACGGCGGTCGAGCGCAATCTGGTTCAGGTTGTTGCCCACTTGTTGGAACACGCATGGATCGACGCGCCGGACCCACACACGCACTGGCGACGCGAGATCGTTGCGCATCAGCAGGCAGCGCAGGACAGCTTCACCCCGGGCATGCGGCAACATCTGGACATGGCGCGCATCTGGCGCCGTGCTTATCAGCTCGCCAACGCCAAATTCGCGGACCACAGCGAAGCGAGCCTGCCGCGTCACGCGGAATGCCCGTTTACGCTCGATGAATTGCTGCGGGCGGACTTCGACATTGAGGAAGCCCGCACCCGCTTGCACCGCGCCCTCGGCCGCGATACCGACGGTGCCTGATCCAAGCTGCGAACATTCGGGCGCGCCGTGACCCCATCAGGTTCCATCCAAACCGTCGGCCTCGACGAAGCCGGGCGCGGGCCGTTGGCCGGGCCCGTGGTGGCGGCGGCCGTGGCGATCCCGGCCGATGCCGCCGAGTTGCGCGCGGCCGTGACGGACTCCAAGAAGCTGAGCGCCAACCAGCGCGAGCGGCTGGCCGCCCGCATCCGCGAGGTCTGCCCCCACGGCGTCGGGCTGGCCGAGGTGGCGGAGATCGACACCTGGAACATCCTGGCCGCCAGCCACATGGCGATGGCCCGCGCGCTGACGGGGTGCGGCGTGACGCCCGAAAAGGCGCTGGTGGACGGCAACCGCGCGCCCGAGCTGCCGTGCCCCGTCGAGTGCGTGGTGGGCGGCGACGCCAGCGTGGCCGAGATCGCCGCCGCCTCCATCCTCGCCAAGGTGGACCGCGACGCCCGCATGGACGCGCTCGCGGCCGAACACCCCGGCTACGGCTGGGAGCGCAACCGCGGCTACGGCACGCGCGAGCACCGCGAGGCGCTCATGACCCTGGGCGCCACTTCCCACCACCGCCGCTCGTTCAAGCCCGTGCAGACGGCGCTGCGCGGCGGGGCGGCCCAGGCCGGATCAGCCTGAGCGCACCTCGCGCAGGAAGCCGTCCACCTTGGTCGAGAGCGTGTCGGCCTGCTGGGACAGTGTGCTCGCCGCGGAAAGCACCTCGTTGGACGCCGTGCCGGCCTGACCGGCCGCGTTGCCCATCTCCCCCATCTGCGAGGAGACGTCCTGCACGCCCGTCGAGGCTTCCTCGACGTTGCGGGAGATTTCGCGCGTGGACGAGATCTGCTCTTCCACCGCCGAGGCGATCGAGGACGCGGCCTCGTCGATCTCGCGCATGTTGTCGGCAACCGCCTCGATCACGCTCACGGCCTCGTCGGTTTCGCCCTGAACCGTGTTGATGCGCTGGGTGATGTCTTCGGTCGCCTTTTGCGTCTGGTTGGCGAGCGACTTCACCTCGTCGGCGACGACGGCGAAGCCCTTGCCGGCTTCCCCGGCGCGGGCCGCCTCGATCGTGGCGTTCAGGGCCAACAAATTCGTCTTCTCGGCGATGTCCTGGATCTGCTGGATGACGTCGCCGATCTGGTGCGCCGCCTGGGCCAGGGACTGGATCTGCTGGCGGGCGCCGTCCGCGCGCTCCCGCGCCGAGCGCGCGGTTTCCGAGGTCTGGTTGATGCGCGAGCCGACCTCGTCGATGGAGTTCGTGAGCTGCTGCGCCGCCGAGGCCACGGTCTGCACGTTGCTCGCGGCCTGCTCGGCGGAGGAGCCGACGGTCTGCACGCGCTCGCTCGTGTCCGAAGCGGCCCGGGACATCGTCTCCGCGGTGCCCTGAAGCTGCTGTGCCGAGCTGCTGACCTGCTGGACGATCTCGCCCACCTCGCGCTCGAAGCGCTCGGCCAGCTCGTTCATGGCCTGCCGCTGCTGCTCCTGCGCGCGGCGCTCGGTTTCCGCCTGCTCCCGCTTCAAGCGGTCGGCTTCCAATACGCTGTCCTTGAGCACGGCGACCGCGCCCGCAATCTGGCCGACCTCGTCGCGCGTCGGGATCTCGGGGACGCTGACGTCGAGATGGCCGTCGGCAAGCGCGCGCACCCGCTCCGACAGCGTGCGCAGCGGCCGGATGCCCGCCACGGTGAACCACGCGAAACTTCCGCCCAGGGCCAGGCACACCAGCGTCAGGCCCACCATGATCCAGATGAAGTTCTGACCGATCTCACGCGTGGTCGTGGTCAGGGTGTCGTTCTGGGCTTCCTGGTAGTCGATGAAGGCGTTGATTCGGTTCAGCCAGGTGATGAAGGCCGGCCGCGCGTCGTTCAGGATCAGCGCGCGGGCTTCCTCGAACTCGCCGGCCTGCTTCAGCTCGATGATCTCGGCGATCATCGGCCGCGTCTTCTGCCGGATGTCCTTGATCCGCTGCAACAGCTCGCGTTCGCGCGCGGTCGTCGACGCGCTGGCCATCATCTCGTCGAGCGCGCGGGCGTTGCGGATGTACTTCTGCTCCAGCTCGTCGATCAGGGCGAGCGCGTCGGCGATCCGGTCCTCGCGCTGGAAGAGCGCCAGATCGCGAACCTCGATCGCGCGGTCGTGGACGCTGCCGCGGAAGTTGATGGCGTGGCGCTGCTTGACGGTGTTCACGTCGTTGATCTCGGTCAGGCCGCTGTTGATTTGATCCACCCGCTGGATGCCGACACCGGCCAGGACCACGAGCAAAAGCCCGATCGCGCCGAAGCCGATGAAAATGCGGGCACGGATGCTGAGCGTTTTGAGCATGCCGTTCGTCCTTGTCGGTGGGTTTAGAGCGCCGAAACGGTATCCGAAACTGGTTGCGTGCCGTTAACGGCCTAAAGTGGGACGCCATCACCTCCCGGCAAGGCGCGACATCCGGCGGCATTGAACGGCAGGCATGCACGCGGCCGGACCCGGTGCCGACTCCGCCCCCGCGAACGGCGCCCGCGCCTTGACGCCGACTCCGGCGTGACTCAGGCTCAGACCCTCGAGTCGCAGGGGTTTGGCAGGGGAATACATTCATGGTGCGCCAGGCAGCGCTGTCGCGCGAGTCCGTCCCGACACCGGACAACACCGACCCGCTCGCCGAAAGCGGCGTGTGCGAGGGCGAGGCCGCGGCGATGATGCGCGCCATGCCGGCGAAGTCCGTGGACCTCGTGTTCGCGGACCCACCCTACAACCTTCAACTTGAAGGCGAACTGACGCGCCCGAACCACACGCGCGTGGACGGCGTGGACGACGCCTGGGACCAGTTCGACAGCCTGGAAGCCTACGACCGCTTCACGCGGTCATGGCTGCAGGCGGCGCGCCACGTGCTCAAGGACGACGGCACGCTGTGGGTGATCGGCAGCTACCACAACATCTTCCGGGTGGGCGCCATCCTCCAGGACCTCGGGTTCTGGCTCCTCAACGACATCGTGTGGAACAAGACGAACCCCATGCCGAACTTCCGCGGCCGGCGCTTCGCCAACGCGCACGAAACGCTGATCTGGGCGGCGAAGTCCAAGGGCGCGCGCCACACCTTCAACCACCACTCGATGAAAGCGCTCAACGACGACCTGCAGATGCGCAGCGACTGGGAAATCCCGGTCTGCGGCGGCAGCGAGCGCATCAAGGACGCGCACGGCAACAAGGCGCACCCCACGCAGAAGCCGGAAGCCCTGCTCCACCGCGTCATCCTGGCCTCGACGCAGCCGGGCGACATGGTGCTGGACCCGTTTGCCGGGACGGGCACGACGCCGGCGGTCGCCAAGCGCCTGCGCCGGCGCTGGCTGGCGATCGAGAACGACCCGGACTACGCGGCGCTGACGCGCGAGCGCGTGCACCACGTCCAGCCCGTGAAGGACACGCGGCTGGTGGAAGCCCAGGCCCGGCGCCGGCAGCCGCGCGTGCCCTTCGGCTGGCTGGTGGAGCGCGGGCTGATCGAGCCCGGCACCATCTTGCACGGCGGCGCCAAGGGCCAGCATCAGGCGAAGGTGCGCGCCGACGGCAACATCGTCACGACGGACGCCACCGGCTCGATCCACAAGATCGGCGCCCACGTCCAGGGCGCGCCCTCGTGCAACGGCTGGCAGTTCTGGCACATCGAACAGGACGACAAGCTCATCCCCATCGACGTGCTGCGCCAACGCGTCCGCGCCGAGATGGAGGGTTGAGGAACCAGCGGCGCCCCGGCGACGCAACCAACGGATCGGGCGATGACGCGGACGGCCATCCATCCCGGCGAGGTCCTGGCGGACGAACTGGACGACCTCGATCTCAGCGCGGCGGAGCTGGCGCGGCTGATCGACGTTCCCGCCAACCGCATCAGCCAGATCCTGGGCGGCAAGCGGGCCATCAGCGCCGACACCGCGCTTCGGCTGGGCTGGTATTTCAACACCTCGCCCGAGCTGTGGATGAACCTCCAGAAAACCTACGAGCTGGACCTGGCGCGCGCGGAAATCGGGTCGGAGCTGGAACGCCTGCCGAAACGCCCCGTGGCGGATGCCGACCGCTGACGCGCGCTCGTGATTGCGCAAACAGAAATCAAGTTTGCATAACGCGGTAGGGCGGTTTCGCTGCCTCGCAGCAAACCGCCAATTCACCGGGAGCGGCGCAATGCCTGACGGCGATTGCGCCCTACGGCGTTATCGCGTCTGTCGTCCTTGAAAGCACAGCCGCGTCGTGACGTCCCCGCGTCAGCGCCACGCGCCAGCTTGCCTCACTCGCAGCCGGCCGTGCGCATAGAACGTCGGGGAGCAACAAAAGGCACCTTGGCCGGCTGCGTCAGGATTTGTGCAGGCGCAGGCCCGGCGTGTCGCCGTTGGTGAACTCGACCCCGGCCTCCTCGAACGCCCGCTGAATGACCGCCAGGGTGCTTTGCTGCGGGTTTTTATGACCAAGCTCGAAATCCCGCACACTCTGGTTGGAGACCCCTGACGCGTCGGCGAGGTCTTTCTGGCTCCATTTCAGAAGGCCGCGCGCGGCGCGGCATTGCTCGGGCGTGATCATGGCGCGGGCGATAGGGCGTCACGGCTCCGGGGTCAACGTTGCCGCCGCCGCAGACACGGCGTTTGACATCACGGGAGCGGTTCGGTGTGCTCGTTCTTGTGAAAAACACAAGGAGTCGTGATATGGAAAACCGAACGGCAGTGCTTGCCCTCGAAGCCGCAGCCAACGCCCTGGTCGCCGGCGCGCGCACCGTGACAGCCTATACGAATCGCGTGGGCTGGAATCCGAACGACGAGCGGCTGTTCGCGCTGGAGCACACGCACGCGCAGTATCAGGCCGAGCTGGACGCGTGGTTCGCCGAGCACGGCACCGCCACGGAGACGATGGAAAGCCTGTTGCACCGGCAGTTCGCCGTGCTGGAGGCGATGCAGGCCATCCCCGCCGACACCCTCGCGGGCGCCGCCGCCAAGGCCCGCGTGACCACCATCCACCGCAAGGATCTCCTGCGCGACAACGATGCACCAAGCGACCTGCAAGCCGACGCCCTGGACGCCCTGGTCGAGGCGTACGGCCAGAGACAGTCGTAGGGCAGTTACGCTGCCTCACAGCAAACCGCCCGTTCACCGGCAGCGGCGCAATGCCTGACGGCAATTGCGCCCTACGGCGTTACTATAAAATATAAAACAAAAAACGGGGTTTATCGCATACTGCAACATTGACGATCTTTTTATGTTGAATTAACGATATGAGCACACTACTATAACGATAGGATATCGGGCCGAGAAGCTATGACGGATAACAACGGCGGCTACCAGGGAGATGGCGAAAATCAATCTAATCTGTCACATGATAATGATTTACTAACATGGGATCAAATCAGCAGTGGAATTGGGTATCTGAGTACTGCCATTGCAGTTATAATACCGATTGCAACCCTTTTGCTTTATTTTTTAGCATATTGGGACGAGTATTGGTTTTTTCACGAAGCCGGGGTGCCGTCGGAATTTGTTAACATTTCATTCACGGAAATTGTATCTTTCGCTTCACACACTTTAATATTCATTGCTCTCGTTTCTTGGTTTCTCCTTGTAACGTCAGGCTGTCGCTTTTATTCGCATATAAAAAGTCCAACCTTCTGGTTTGCTTCACTTGTATTCTCTGTATTTTTAATAATTTCTCTGCTTGCGTTTGCATTAACGATCGATATTGCGCGTAATTGGATGGTGCAAAATCCAGTTCGCACGATTCTTATTTTAATAGTTTTTGTCGGACTTATAAGCTTCTTATCTCCCGCACTAGTGAAACGTTCGGTTGGAGAAGATCCAACGCTAGGTAAAACGTACCTGAAGGTTTTAGGTATCCTGATAGTCTTTACAGTAGGCTTATACATTCTGCAATTTTCAAGTGCCCAAAGCGCGCTTGAGCTGAAATTTCTTGGCTTGAACCCGACCGTTTCAAGCGAAAACAAATGTCATGTGTTTTTGGACACGTACAAAGGTAAAGGAATATTTTACAATGTGGAAGAAAATGCGCCTACCATCAAAAGCTTCGAGCAAACTACATTGGTACGAGTTGACACTATCGAAAATTGCGACAAAGGATAGCGCCGCGTGCGGGCGGTTTCGCTGCCTCGCAGCAAACCGCCCGTTCACCGGCAGCTGCGCAATGCCTGACGGCGAATGCGCCCTACGGCGTTATGGTGTCCGCCCGCCGGAGTGACGGTGCGGACTGCGACTGTCCCCAAGACGGCCACCCACATCGCGTTTTCCGGGCGTCCGCCGGACTGACTGGCGCGATTAAACAAGCCTTGTTTACGGACTGCGACTGTCCCCCCAAGACAGCCGCCCCCATGTCGTTTGGACGGCGTCCATTCGACTGACTGGCGCGATGAAACACGCTGTGTTTCTTAGACATTAAACCTGAAGTGCATCACGTCGCCGTCCTGGACGACGTAGTCGCGGCCTTCCACGCGCATCTTGCCGGCGTCCTTGGCGGCGGCTTCGCCGCCGAGTTCGACGAAGTCCTGCCAGTGGATGGTTTCGGCGCGGATGAAGCCGCGCTGCATGTCGGAGTGGATGACGCCCGCGGCCTCTGGCGCCGTGGCGCCGCGCACCGTGGTCCAGGCGCGCGTTTCCTTTGGGCCGGCGGTGAAGAAGGTGATGAGGTCGAGCAGCGTGTAGCCCGCCTTGATCACGCGGTCGAGGCCGCTTTCGCTGAGCCCCAGGTCGTCGAGGAAGGCGCGCTTTTCCTCGGCGGAGGGCAGCGCGGCCACTTCCGCCTCGATGGCGGCGGCGATGGTGACACAGCCGGCGCCGTGCTGGCGGGCGTGCTCGGCCACGCGCTCGGAATGTTCGTTGCCGGTGGCGACCTCGTCGTCGCCGACGTTGGCGACGTAGAGCACGGGCTTGCGCGTGAGCAGGTGCATCTCCTTGAGGAAGCCCTGCTCTTCCGGCGCGATCTCGACGTCGCGCGCGGGCGTGCCCTCCTGCAAGGCGGCGATCAGACGCTCCAGCAGCGGCTTCTTGGCCACGGCCTCCTTGTCGCCGCCGCGCGCCTTCTTGACCACCTGCTGATGCTGGCGCTCCAGGGATTCCAGGTCGGCGATCAGCAATTCGGTCTCGACGGCCTCGGCGTCGCGGATGGGGTCGACGCCGCCGTCGACGTGGGAGGTCTCGCCCTCGAAGCAGCGCAGCAGGTGGACGATGGCGTCCACCTCGCGGATGTTGCCGAGGAACTGGTTGCCCAGGCCCTCGCCCTTGGAGGCGCCGCGCACCAGCCCGGCGATGTCCACGAACTCCAGCTGCGTCGGGATGACGTCGCGCGACTGCGCCACCTCGGCCAGCTGGTGCAGGCGCGGGTCCGGCACGGGCACGCGGCCCACGTTGGGCTCGATCGTGCAGAAGGGATAGTTGGCCGCTTCGGCCTGCGCGGCCTCGGTCAGCGCGTTGAAGAGCGTGGACTTGCCGACGTTCGGCAGCCCGACGATGCCGCAGTTGAAGCCCATGGTCTCGCTGTCAGCGGTTGGTGCCGGTGCGTTGGGCGACGCGGCTCATGAAGCCCTCGGCGTCGCCCGCCACGAGGTGCGGGATTTCCTCGCCCACGGCCTCGCACAGCGGTTCGACCCACTGGCGCTCGGCCTTGGCGAAGGGACTTAGCACATAGTTGGTGACCTGGCTTTTGTCACCGGGGTGGCCGATGCCGAGGCGCACCCGGATGAAGCCGTTGCCGATGTGCTGGTCGATGGACTTGAGGCCGTTGTGGCCGGCGTTGCCGCCGCCCGTCTTCACGCGCAGCTTGCCCGGTTCGAGGTCCAGCTCGTCGTGGAAGACGATGACGCGCTCGGGGCCGAGCTTGAAGAAGCGCGCGGCCGCGGCGACGGAATCCCCCGAGCGGTTCATGTAGGTCTGCGGCTTGAGGGCAAGCACCTTGTCGCCGCCGATGGGGCCTTCCGCCGTTTCGGCGTGAAAGCGCGAGCGGCCCGCGCGCAGGCTCTGGCGCCGGACGATCTCGTCCAGCGCCAGGAACCCGATGTTGTGGCGCGTGTCCGCGTAGCGGCGGCCGGGGTTGCCGAGTCCGACCAGCAGCAGCACTGGGGCGCTCCGTCGGCGAAACAGGCGGATCATGGCGTCAAACCGATGCCCCCATCCCCCTCTGGCTGTCGCGTTCAGCGCGCCAGCCATCTCCCCCTTCCCCATGGATGGGGAAGGGGGAGATCATAGAGGGGGTCGGGGCCGATGCCATCGCGAAAGCAGGCGCGATCAGGTTTCCTCGCCGCCTTCGGCCTCTTCCTCGCCTTCACCTTCCTCGGTGGTCGCCTTCTTCATGCCGCGCGGGGCACTGATGGTGGCGATGGTGAAGTCGCGGTCCTGGATCGACGGCTGGCTGCCCTCGGGCAGGTCGACGTGGGAGATGTGGATGGAGTCCCCGACGTCGAACTTGCTGAGGTCGATGTCCAGGTGCGAGGGGATGGAGTCCGCGCGCGAGAGCATCTCGACCTCGTGGCGCACCACGTCGAGGACGCCGCCGCGCTCCAGGCCGGGGGACTGCTCGTGGCCGGAGAAGTGCACCGGCACCTCGATGGTGACCTGCGTGCTCGGCGCGACGCGCAGGAAGTCCAGGTGGATCGGGCGGTCGGTGACGGGGTCGCGCTGCATGTCGCGCACCACGGCCATTTCCTTGGCCTTCTTGCCGTCCACGCGGATGTCGTAGAGGCGCGTGAAGAAGCCCGGCGTGTTCAGCTCGCGGTCGAGGTCGCCCGGCTCCACGGTGATCATCGTGGGCTGCTTGTTCGCGCCGTAGACGACGGCGGGGACGCGGCCGGCCTTGCGATCACGCTTGGCGGCCCCCTTGCCTGCCTGCGTGCGCAGCTGGGCGTCCAGACGGTGGGTCTCGGTCATTTGGGTCCAACTCCTTTCGGCGACGGAAAACGCCGGCACCGTCGCCGGTGCCGGCTGGTTTCGGCGTGTGCCGGCACGTCGCGGTGCCGGTTTTCGCCCACGGCCTCCAGGGGTGCCGCGGGCGGGATCGAGGCCGCGCGGCCGGATCAGGCCGGCGCGGGCGCGGACTCGAACAGGCTGGAGACGGAGTGATCGTCCCGGATGCGCAGCATGGCCTCGCCGAGCAGCGGGGCGATTGAGATCTGGCGGATGTTGTGCGCCACGCGCACGGCCTCGGTCGCGGGGATGCTGTCGGTGATGACCAGCTCCTCCAGCGGCGAGGAGGACACGCGCGCCACCGCGCCGCCGGAGAGCACGCCGTGGGTGACGTAGGCCGCCACCGAGGTCGCGCCGCCGTCCTTCAGCGCGCGGGCGGCGTTGCACAGCGTGCCGGCGGAGTCGACGATGTCGTCGACGAGGATGCACTTGCGGCCCTTCACCTCGCCGATGATGTGCATGACCTCGGACTGGCCGGCGCGCTCGCGGCGCTTGTCGATGATCGCCAGCTCGGCGCCCAGGCGCTTGGCGATGCCGCGCGCGCGGACCACGCCGCCGACGTCCGGCGAGACGATGACGAGGTTGTCCTCGCCGTAATTCTGCTGGATGTCCTGGGTGAACACCGGCGCGGCGAAGAGGTTGTCGGTCGGGATGTCGAAGAAGCCCTGGATCTGGCCGGCGTGCAGGTCGAGCGTGAGCACGCGGTCGGCACCGGCGGAGGTCATGAGGTTCGCCAGCAGCTTCGCCGAGATGGGCGTGCGCGGGCCGGACTTCCGGTCCTGGCGCGCGTAGCCGTAGTAGGGCATCACGGCCGTCACGCGGCGCGCCGAGGCGCGGTGCAGCGCATCCAGCGTGACCAGCAGCTCCATGACGTTGTCGTTCGCGGGGTAGCAGGTGGACTGGATGACGAAGACATCCTCACCCCGCATGTTCTCGAGGATCTCGACGAACACCTCCATGTCGGCGAAGCGCCTGACATTGGCCTGCGTCAATGGCAGGTTCACGTACGCCGAGATGGCTTCGGCGAGCGGCCGATTGCTGTTGCCCGTGAGAATTTTCATGAGCGATCCGGGAGCGGCGCGGTTGGTGAAACGCTGTCGATTGCGGTCGATCCGGCGGTTGCGCGTCGATGCCAGTGGCTGCGCCGATGGGTCCGGCCGCGGCGCGGCGGTGCCGGACCAACGCAACCGACGCCGGCCAGCGCGTCCCCGGCCGACGGCGCGCGGAATGTAGCAAGGCCGTCATACCCTGTAAACGTGATCGCCCGGCCGCGATCAGCCCTGGGACGCTGCGGCGCGCAGCACGCGCAGAATGCCGGGCACCGCTGCTCGCGCGATGCGGCGGCTGAGTGCCGGCCACCCCTGCTCCAGCACGCCTTCGGGCACGGCGTTGGACTGGTTCAGGTCGCCGAGGGGCTGCGCGCGCCCCTCGCGCTCCACCACCCAGGTGATGCGCAGGCGCCGCCCGCCGCCCGACAACGCCTTGCCGCCGAGCGTACCGCTGATGACGATGTCGCCGGGCTGCGCCGTGTCCGCCAGCGGCAGGCCCCGCCGCCGCAGTGCCGACGCCATGGCGGGGGCGAGTTCCCGCGCGCCCTCGGTGGGCTTGCCCGTGGCGGGCTCGACGACCACGCGCGTCCCCTCCGGAAAACCGCGCAAGCCACTGCGCTTCTGTTCCGGCCGATCCTGCACCAGCCCGGCGATCTGGGGCGCGGCCCGGCGGGCCACGCGCGCCAGGCGGTCGGAGGCGCCCGCGCGCCAGGCCGTGCGCGTGATGGGCACAACGTGCTCGTGCACGCCGGTCAGCCCGCCGCCCTCGCCGTACAGCTCCCAGGTCAGGCGGATGCCCTCGGTGCCCGCCGCCTCGGCGTGGCCCATGAGCCAGCGCGTGTCGTTGCTGCCGGAGCTGACGCGGGCGGGCACGTTCTGGGCACGCAGCGCCTTCGCCATGGCCGTCGCCATGCGCGCGTCGCCGCGCGGGGTCAGGCCCGTGACGGGAAGCACGGCGATGCCGCTGCTGTCGGGCAGGGAGAGAACGGGGTTGCCGGCCTTCTCCGCCCCCTGGAAGGGGCGCGGCAGATCGCCGCAGCCGGCAAGGACGAACGCGGCCGCAAGGACGGCGATCAGCTGGCGACCACGAGCACGCAGCTTCCCAGCAGCCCCAGCAGCAGGAAGGCGAAGAAGATCAGCATGTGCGGCATCGCCCGTCATTCCCGGTCCGTGCCTTCTCGCGGCGGGTCCGCTATCAGCCCGCGAGCGCGATGGCCGCGAGCAGCCGCCCGTAGTCCGGCTCACCGCGGTGGCGCGCGCGGCGGTGGCTGAAGAAGTGGGCCGCGTCGGCGTAGGTGTCACGGCCCAGCGCCGCGACCGTGCCCACCCCGGCCGCCTCCAGCACCGCCACGGTGTAGCCGGCGAGGTCGAACAGGTAGCCGTCCCCGGCCGGCAGCGCCCGGAAGAAGCGCGCGTTCGCCGGGTCCGCGTCGGTGAACGGCTCGATGAAGTCGAGGCTCACGGCGTAGGAGCGCGCCCCGATGCACGGCCCCACGGCGGCCGTGATGCAGCGCCGGTCCGCGCCCTCGCCTTCCATGCGCGCGAGGCAGGCGTCCAGCACCCCGCCCAGCGCCCCGCGCCAGCCCGCGTGCGCGGCGCCGACCACCCCGGCGTGCGCATCCGCCAGCAGCACGGGCGCGCAATCGGCCGTGAGCACCCCCACCGCCAGCCCGGGCGTGCGCGTCACCACGGCGTCGGCACGCGGCCGTTCCTCGCGCGGGAACGGCGCGGTCGCAACCACCGCATCGGGCGAGTGCACCTGATGCAGCGTCGCGAGCGCGCCCTCGGGGAGATCGAGCGCGGCCAGCGCGCGCCGGCGGTTTTCCGCCACCGTTTCCGGGTCGTCGTTCGAGCCGGGCCCGCAGTTCAGCGACTCGTAGATGCCCGCGCTGACGCCGCTCCGGCGCGTGAAGAAGCCGTGGCGAACGCCCGGCAGGGCGTTCAGGCCGGGATCGCGCAACGGGGCCGGCGGTTGATCGCTCATACGGGCTTTGTAGGCCGCACCGGCGCCCCTGTTAAGGGCGCGGACGGGGGTCACGCCTCCGCCGTCTCGGGGAACCCGGCGGGGGTTCCGGCGCCACGGGGGGTGATCGCCAGGGCCTTGAACAGCTCGCCCATCTCCTCGGGCGCCGTCAGGCGGTGGAGCGCGCTGGCGATCGCGCGGGCCTGCTGCGGCGCGGCGTTGGCCGTCAGGGTCTGCGCCCGCGCCTCGATCCCGAGCGCGCGCAGGAAGGTGCCCTGCTGCACGGGGCCGTGCGCGGCCGCCCCCGCTTCCCGCGCCGCGCGCGCCAGCAGCGGGAAGGGCACGTGCGCGGTGAGGTCGGTTTCGCCGGGCGCTTCCAGGATCTCGGCCGGGCGGTGACGGCGCACGGCCTGGAGCGTCGCGCCGGACATGACGCTGTCCGGGCCGAAGTCCACGATCAGCCCGGCGCCGCCCACCTGCGCGATGCGCTCGGCCAGCTCCTGGGTCTGCGCCAGCATGGCCGGCGAGACCTCGACCACGGTGCCCTCGGGGGCGTCGCGCAGCTCCTCGGGGACGTAGTGGGCGGCCTTGCGGGTGGGCGCGCCGCGCGCCAGCGCCAGGGCGTCGCGCTCGGGATCGACGGCGACCAGCCGCTCGCACCAGCCGTCGGCGGTGCGCTCCATCTGCCGCACGGGCAGCGCGTCGAAGAACTCGTTGGCGAGCACGAGCAGCGGCCCGTCGGGGATGGTCGCCGTCTCGCGGTGCCAGTGCACGGCGACCCCGGCATCGCGCAGGGTTTCTTCCTGCTTGGCGCGCAGCGCCGGGCTGATCTCCACGAGGTGCACGTCCAGCGCCTCGCGGAAGCCGGGCATCATGCGCGCCGCGCGCAGCGCGTCAGCCATGAGCGTGCCCCGCCCCGGCCCCAGCTCGACGAGATGAACGGGGGACGGCGAGCCGAGCAGGCGCTGCCAGGTGTCGGCGCACCACAGCCCGAGCAATTCGCCGAACATCTGGCTGATCTCGGGCGCGGTGGTGAAGTCACCCGCCGCGCCCAGGGGATCGTGCTCGCCCGCGTAGTAGCCGGCGCCCGGCGCGGCCAAGACCTCAGCCATGTAGGCGCCGAGGGAGATCGGCCCCTCGACGGCGATGCGGCGCTTGATGCGGTCCTCCAGCGCGGTCATGCGGGCTGGCTCCGCCGCACGGACCAGGCGATCAGGCCCGCGCCCGCCAGGATCATGGGAAGCGACAGCAGCTGCCCCATCGTCGTGCCCAGCGCCAGGTAGCCCAGGAAGGGGTCGGGGGCGCGGAAGAACTCGGCGACGAAGCGTGCCACGCCGTAGCCGGCGACGAAGGTGCCGGTCGCCACGCCCGGCCGCGCCAGCCAGCCGCGCCGCTGCAGGACAAAGAGCACGGCGAACAGCAACACGCCCTCCAGCAGCGCCTCGTAGAGCTGACTGGGATGGCGCGGCACAGGCCCGCCGGTCGGAAAGGCCATCGCCCAGGGCACGTCCGGCGCGGGTCGTCCCCACAGCTCGCCGTTGATGAAGTTGGCGACGCGGCCGAAGAACAGCCCGATGGGCGCGGCACAGGCGATGACGTCGGCGAAGGCGAGCAGCTTCAGTCCGCGCTTGCGCGCGAACAGGACGATGGCGGCGACGACCCCCAGCAGGCCGCCGTGGAAGCTCATGCCGCCCTGCCAGAGCATCGCCGCCTGTTCCGGATTCTCCAGGAAATACCCCGGCTGGTAGAAGAGCACGTAGCCCAGCCGCCCGCCGGCCAGCACCCCGATCGTCGCCCACAGCAGGAAGTCGTCGAAGGCGACGCGGGTGAGCGCCGCATCCGGCGTGCGCGCGGTCAGCGCCTTGCAGTACTGCCAACCGAGCACCAGCCCCGCGATGTAGGCGAGGCCGTACCACCGCAGAGCCAGCGGCCCCAGTTCGATGGCGACGGGATCGATCGCGGGGTACGGCAGGGTCAGCAGCATCGCGGCGCTCCGGCACGGCGCGTGGACATTGGTTCGCGTGGGTATAGAAGCCTGCCGGACGGCGCGGCAAGCGCGCTTGAAGGGGCGGTGTGCCGCGCCCATACTCCGATTAAACGGTCGCGGCCGGCGGCCGTTCCAGTCTCGGAGGGGGCAGGCATGCAGAGCCAGAGCCGGCTGCTGGACGATCTCGCGCGCCTCGCCGGCGGCGCCGCCGGGGTCGCGGGAAACCTGCGCAGCGAAGCGGAGACGCGCGTCCGCGAGCTCGTGGAACGCGTCGTGGAGCAGATGGATCTGGTAACGCGCGACCAGTACGAGGCCGTGCACGCCATGGCGCAGCAGGCGCGCGAGGACCAGGAAGCCCTGCAAACGCGCGTTGACCAGCTGGAAGCGCGCCTGGCGGAGCTGGAGAGCAAGCAAACCAGCGCCAAGGGCGGCGGCAAATCCGGCGGCCAGCGGTCCAAGAACAGCGGCAAGAGCGCCGGGTCGAAAGCCTCAGGCAGCAGTTCAGAGCGCGGCGGCTGAGACGAACCCGCGTCAGCGGCCGGGCTTTTTCCAGACGGAGCGCACCACGCTGACGCGCGCCTCTTCCAGCGAGCGCGAGAGGTTCTCGCGCATCGTCGCGAACTCCGGCCCCATGATGAGGTCCGGCCCCGGCTTCTCCGGCTCGCCGGCGGCGGCGCGCTCGCGCGCGGCGCGGATGCGGCCAATGGCCTCGGCGCTGGCGTCCTGCCACACCACTTCTTCCAGCCCGGCCGCGCGCAGCCGGGCGTGCACCTCGTTCGCCGGCAGCAGGAACGATTCCGTGGGCGTGTGCGCCCAGGGGACCGGGTAGTAGGGGTCGCGCAGCGGCCCGGCGACGATGTCGTGCATCAAAAAGCGCCCGCCGGGCCGCAGCACACGCGCGATTTCGGCGTACAGGCGGTCCTTGTCCGGGATGTTCATGGCCGCGTGCTGCGACCACGCCACGGAGAAGGCGCCGTCGCGCACCGGCAGCTGGAGCGCGCTGGCGCAGACGAACTGCGTGGCGTCACCCAGCCCCAGCCAGCCGCTGATCGTGCGCGCGCTGGTTACATACCGCTGTGTGAGGTCGACGCCGGTTACGGTGCAGCCGCGCTCCTGCGACAGCAGCCGCGCCGGGCCGCCGATGCCGCAGCCGACATCCAGCACCGCCTCGCCGTGCAGCTCGCCGAGATCCGCCAGCACCCGGCTGGCCGGCGGCCCGCCGAGGTGGAACTGGTCGAGATGGTGGACGGCTTCATAGGTTGGATGATCGGGGTCGCCCCCGGTGTGCGGCAGCGCCGCCAGGATGCGGCCCGGCAGGTCGTCGTGGCGGCTGTAGTGGCTGGCAACTGAGCGCGCGACGTCATCCATGATGACGGAAGCGTTGCATGCGGCGAACACGGCTGCAAGAGGCGGTTCAATAGCCCTTGATGATCTCGGCGTGCCGCCCGGACTCGCGCAGCACCGCGAAGGCGTCGCGAATGCGGTTCAAAATGTCCCGTGGAAAGGTGTCCTTTGCCGCCCCGAGGTACATGGGCGGCGTTTCGCGGGCCGGCCCGACCACGAGCGTGTCCGGATCGCCGCCCACCCCGGCGTATTCCGCGCGTGCGACCATCGGCCGGGCGAACCAGGCATCCACGCGGTTCAGCTTGAGCAGGCGGGCAGCCGAGCTTTCCTGTGTGACCGTCTGGAAATTCCGGAACCCCTCTTTCAGCAGGATCATGGCATTGGGGCTGTTCGCCTGAACGGCGACGAAGAGGTCGCGGGCATCGGCCAGGTCCATGCCGGCGATCTGCGGGTCGCGGCCGACGAGCGCCAGCGGATCGGAGAGCAGCGGCACAACCCAGTCGTAGGTGTCTTCCCGCGCCTCGCTGCGCGTCAGCGGGATGATCATGGCCTTCTCGCCGGCGTTGCCGACGAGATGCTGCGCCCGCGACCACGGAACGATCCGGATGTCGAAGCGAACCTCCGCCCGCGCGGCGATCGCGCGCAGCAGATCCACCATCACGCCGCGCGGGCCGGGCTCGCCGCGGGACACGTAAGGCGCGAAATCGCCGGCATAGACCGTTATTCTCGGTGGACCGGCGCCCGCGGGCGCGGCGTGAGCCACGGCCACAGCCACAAGAAGACCGGCAAGCAGCCTTTTCACGATTCCCATCCCGGCTGGCGTGCAACTCAACCGAAATTGAAGTTTTCGCGGCGGGGAGACAACCCTTGCAAGAAGGCCGCGCCGATCAGGCGGGGGAAGCACCCGTCTGCGCCCGGTGGCGCAGCAGGTGGTCGGCCAGGACCAGCGCCATCATGGCCTCGCCCACCGGCACGGCGCGGATGCCCACGCAGGGGTCGTGGCGGCCGTGCGTGGCGACCTCGACCTCCTCGCCGTGGGTGTCGACGCTCTCGCGCGGGATGCGGATCGAGGACGTGGGCTTCACGGCGAAGCGCGCCACGAGCGGCTGGCCGGACGTCAGGCCGCCCAGCGTCCCGCCGTTGTTGTTGCCCTGGAAGACGGGGGTGTCGCCGTCCATGCGCATGGCGTCGGCGTTGTCCTCCCCCGGCGTGCCGGCGGCGGCGAAGCCGTTGCCGATCTCCACGCCCTTCACGGCGTTGATGCTCATCATCGCCTTGGCGAGGTCGGCGTCGATCTTGTCGTAGACGGGCTCGCCCAGCCCGGCGGGGATGCCCTCGCCCACGACCTCGATCACCGCGCCCGCGGAGCTGCCCTGCTTGCGCACGCCGTCGAGGAAGGATTCCCAGGCCGACACCGCGTTCGGATCGGGACAGAAGAAGGGGTTTCGATCCACCTGCTCCCAGTCCCACGCCGCGCGGTCGACGCCGTTGGGGCCGAGCTGGACGACGGCCGCCCGGATCGCGGGCTCATGGCCGAGCACATGGGCCAGCACCTTGCGCGCCACCGCGCCGGCGGCGACGCGCATCGCCGTCTCGCGCGCGGAGGCGCGGCCGCCGCCCCGGTGGTCGCGGATGCCGTACTTAGCCCAGTAGGTGTAATCGGCGTGGCCCGGGCGGAACTTGTCCTTGATGGCCGTGTAGTCCTTGCCGCGCTGGTCGGCGTTCTCGATCATCAGCGCGATGGGCGTGCCCGTCGTGTAGCCCTCGAACACGCCGGACAGAATACGGACCGCGTCGGCCTCGCGCCTTTGCGTGGTGTGGCGCGACTGTCCGGGCTTGCGCCGGTCCAGATGCTGCTGGATGTCCGCTTGCGTCAGCGGGATGCGCGGCGGCACGCCGTCGACAACGCAGCCGATCGCCGGCCCGTGGCTTTCGCCCCAGGTCGTGAAGGTGAAGGCCTGACCGAAGGCGTTGCCGGGCATGTCAGGGATTGGGCTCGCTCTTGAGGTTTTCCAGCAGCTCGGCGAGCTGCGGCGCCGCATCGACGGCCATCATGCCCACGGTGTGATAGCCGGAATCGACGTGGTGCACCTCGCCCGTCACGGCGCTGGACAGGTCGCTGAGCAAGTAGACGGCGGAATTGCCCACCTGGTCCTGGGTGACGTTGCGCCGAAGCGGCGAGTTCAGCTCGTTCCACTTGAGGATGTAGCGGAAGTCGCCGATGCCGCTGGCGGCGAGCGTGCGGATGGGGCCGGCGGAGACGGCGTTCACGCGGATGCCCTGATCGCCCAGGTCCTGCGCCATGTAGCGCACGGAGGATTCCAGCGCCGCCTTGGCCACGCCCATCACGTTGTAGTGGGGCATGACGCGCTCGGCGCCGTAGTAGGTCAGCGTCAGCATGCTGCCGCCCTCGTTCATCAGCGGCACGGCGCGCTGCGCGGCGGCGGTGAAGGAGTAGCAGGAGATCTCCAGGCTGCGCAGGAAGCCCTCGCGGGAGGTGTGGACGTACTCGTCCTTCAGCTCGTCGCGGTCGGCGTAGGCGATGGCATGGACGAGGAAGTCGATGCTGCCCCACTGCTCGCGCACGGCCTCGAAGGCGGCGTCGAGCGAGTCGTCATCGGCCACGTCGCAGGGCTGGAGGATCTCGGCGTCCACCTTCTCCGCCAGCGGGCGCACACGCTTGAGCATGGCATCGCCCTGGTAGGTCAGGCCGATCCGCGCGCCCTGTTCGTGCAGGCGCTTGGCGATCCCCCAGGCGATCGAGCGATCGTTGGCGACCCCCATGACGAGGCCGCGCTTTCCCTGCATCAGTTGAGCCTGCTGCGACATCCATACCTCACTCGTATCAGCCCGCCCCGCGCGGGTCGCGGCATCCTACACGACGCGGTGGCGGCATCAAACGCCGCGCCCCCCCCGGTCCGACACAGCGCGCCGGCGCCGTTGCGCCCGGCCGCGCGCGGCGTGTAGCACGGGTGGCATGACGGGTCATCAAGCCCCCGCGAAGCGCGCTTGGTCCGGCGGCCCGCGCGAGCTGTGGCGCCGGCTGCACGTGCGCCGGCGCGCGACCGTGGTGGCGCTGCGCGTGAGCAGCTTCGCGACCTACACCGCGCTGCGCTTTCACCGGGACGACGGTTTCCGCCTCGCCTCCGGGCTCACCTACGCCTCGCTGCTGGCGCTGGTGCCCTTGCTGGCGATCGCGCTGGCGATGGTGTCCGCCTTCCCCGCCTTCGAGGGCGTGCGCGAGACCGCGCTGGACACGTTGTTCCGAGAAACCCTGCCCGGCACGGGCGACCGGATCGCCGAGTGGATGGCCGATTTCATCGACCGCGCCGGCAAGATGACCGGGCCCGGCGTGCTCGGGCTGGCGGTGACGGCGATCCTGCTGCTGTCCAACATCAACGGGGCGTTCAACGCCATCTGGCGCGTGTCGGAAGCGCGCCCGTGGGCGATGCGCCTGTTGGTGTACTGGGCGCTGCTGACCCTGGGCCCGCTGCTCCTGGGCGCGTCGCTCTCGCTGTCCAGCGCGGCCTTCGGCGCGCTTGGCGGCGGCGAGGCCTTCGGCGGCTCGGCGGCCCTGGCGCGGGCGCTGTCCACCCTGCTGCTCGCGGTCGGGCTGGGCGTGATCTACTTCGTCGTGCCCAACCGCGGGGTTCACCCCCTGCACGCAGCCGTCGGCGGGCTCGTGGGCTCGGGGCTGTTCGAGTTGGCGACCTTCGGCTTCGGCGTCTATCTGGCGAACTTCCCGTCCTACGAGGCGATCTACGGCGCCTTCTCCACGCTGCCGATCTTCCTGGTGTGGCTCTTCCTGTCGTGGTGCGCCGTGCTGCTGGGCGCGGAGGTCGCGGCCGCGCTGCCGGAGTGGCGCGCCGCCCGGGCGCGCGGGCGCACGCGCGTTTCCGCCGGAGCGCGGCTGGCGCTCGGCCTCGCCCTGCTCAGCCGGCTGCGCGCGGGCATGACGGACGGCCACCACCTGCGCCGCCGCGAGCTGGTGCGCGGCCTGCCCGCCACCCCTGCGGAAGTGGACGGCGTCCTCAAGCCGTTGCGCCAGGCGGGCTGTGTGGCGCGCACGCAGACCGGACGCTGGGTGCTGGGCCGCGATCTGGCCACGGTGACGCTGGCGGACCTGATGGCCGCGCTGGACGTCACCCTGGAGCCGGGCGGCGGCTGGCCCACCGAGGTGTCGGTTGCCATGGCGGAGCTGACCGGCGCCAGCGCGCCCCAGACCGCGCGCAGCCTGGAGGACATGCTGACGGAACGGGCACAGACGGCGCCAGCCTGATAGGGTGGCAGCGCACACCAACGACGACGAGCGAGGAGGCCCACGATGGTTCGCGCCCTGGTGCTGGACGACGGCGATCAGCCGCGTTTCGCGGAGCTGAGCGAGGACGACCTGAAGGATCGTCTGCCCGACGGCGAGGTGACGGTCCGGGTGGAGGCCTCCACGCTGAACTACAAGGACGGCATGGTCGTGAAGGGCCTGGGCAAGCTGGTGAAGCAGTACCCCCACGTGCCCGGCATCGACTTCGCCGGCGAGGTCGTGGACAGCCAACACCCCGGCTACAGCCCCGGCGACCGCGTGATCTGCACCGGCTGGGGCGTGGGCGAGCGCTATTGGGGCGGCTTCGCCGACACCGCGCGGGTGAAGGGCGACTGGCTGGTGCCGCTGCCGGAGAACCTGACGCCCTGGCGCGCCATGGCGCTCGGCACCGCCGGGCTGACGGCCATGCTGGCGGTCATGAAGCTGGAAGACCACGGCATGCACCCCGACCAGGCCGAGCCGGTGCTGGTGACGGGCGCCGCCGGCGGTGTGGGCTCGATCGCCACCAGCGTGTTGTCGGGCCTGGGCTACGAGGTGGCGGCGCTCACCGGCCGCGCCGAGGTGCACGACTACCTGCGCGGGCTGGGCGCCAGCCAGATCGTCGACCGCTCGGAACTGGCCGAGGGCAAGGCCAAGCCGCTGGAGACCCAGCGCTGGGGCGCCTGCGTGGACGCCGTCGGCGGCTCCATCCTGGCGCGCGTGCTGTCGCAGCTCGTCTACGGCGGCAGCGTGGCCTCGGTGGGCCTGGCTGGCGGCGCCGAGCTGAACACCACGGTCATGCCCTTCCTGCTGCGTGGCGTGAACCTGCTGGGCATCGATTCCGTGATGTGCCCCTACGCCCGCCGCGTAACGGCGTGGAAGCGCCTGAGCCACGAGATGTCCATGCGCACGCTGGACGAGCTGAGCCACGAGATCGGCCTCAGCGAAGTGCCCGAGGAAGCCGGCCGCATCCTCCAGGGCCAGGTGCGCGGGCGCACCGTCATCGACCCGACGCGCTGACCCCCTGTTCGCGATGGCGGCGCGGCGGGTATTGTGCACACGCAACCGGGCGGCACGTTTCTTGCGAGCCTGCTCGGGCCCCACGGCCGCAAGGAGGCGCCGATGCGACACCCCACGCGAGCGGCGGCAGGACGCGCCGTCGCCGCCGTGCTCATGGCGGGGTTGCTGACGAGCTGCGACCACGTCGCCAAGGAAATGGAAACCGGCATCGAAAAGGCGGTGGGCGTGCCACAGCCCGAACGCGTCGACCAGCGCGACGTGCTGAACGTCTATTGCTACAGCAGCTACGGCTACGGCCCGGCGGGGACGCGCACCTGCTACCGGGCGCCGCTCGGCCCCGAGCACGACAACCGCCTCATGGGCTCGCTTTACCACGGCCAGCCGGCGCGCTGACGCCATGGGCCGGACGATGCCGTTTTGGGCCGTGGGTCTCGCGCTCGCCGCATGCGTGGTGGCGGGGGGCACCCACGCCCGCAATCCCCTCTGGGACAATCTGCCCTGGGACCAGCGCATGGGGCTGAGCTGGTACCGCGCCCTGGCCGAGCACGACGAGCCGCGCGCGATGTACCGCCTGGGCCGGCTGTACCAGACCGGCGAGGTGGTCGAGCGCGATCCCGCGCGAGCGGCCGAGTGGTACCGGCGCGCGGCGAAGGCGGGGCATGCCCGCGCGCAATTCCGCCTGGGGCAGCTTTATCAGGGCGGCACGCTGGGCGCGGTGGACCTGGCCAAGGCGGCGCGCTGGTACGACGCGGCGGCCGACCAGGAGCTGCCGAAAGCGACCTATAACCTGGGTGTCCTGGTCGAGCGCGGCATCGCCGGCGAAGCCGATCCCGCGCGCGCCGCCGAGCTGTACCGCAAGGCCGCCGAGCGGGGCGTCGCCGCCGGCTGGATGAGCCTGGGCCTGCTCCACGTGCGCGGCGCCGGGGTGCCACAGGACCGCGTGACCGGCCTGGCGATGCTCCTGCACGCCGCCGACACGGGCGTGCCCGGCGCGGCCCAGGCGGCCCGGCGCGTGGCGAAAACGCTGTCCGATGAACAACGCACCGCCGCGCGGCGGGAGGCTCGAACCCTCGGCAAGGACGGCGTTTAGACCGGCCGACACGCGGCCGCCCGCGAACGCCAAATCATGCCCCGGCGTCATGCCCGGACCCCGATCCGGGCATCCAGCGCGCCGCGTTCACGACCGCCCCACACCCATCGAGAGGTGCGCCGGCCCGTGAACCGATCCGCCGTTCCACCGCGACCGAAGGTGGTAGGGCGACCGCGTGAAACCCGCGCTCATCCACAAGCTACACGGCTTTTCCCCAGAGTTTTCCACAGGCTTGGGAATGGTTGCGGTGGATGGAGACGGTTTTCAAGGCTGCCGCCGCACTCGCCACGATATACCCTGCCTCGTCGTCACCGGCCACCGAGCCGGTGACTTCACCCAGTGCGAGCGCCCCGAATTTTCCGGGGAAGACCCGGGCCGGGCGAGATTGCCCGCTCATGCCACCGGACCCCGATCCGGTGGTCAGCGGGCAATGACGGCTCGGGAGGCGTGTTGCCCATTCACGGCGATACACCCATCCACACGTCATCACCGCGCCCCGACGCGGTGATCCCGCCCAGTGCGACCGCCCCGCGATCTATTACCAGTGGACATGGAGATAAAATGATGAGTACGGAGTTTGAGCCGCTTCATATCCGTAGGAAGCTGCGGAATAGGCGGGTTGGTCCTTTCTCCTTTTAGGAGAAAGACAGAATGAGGCCATATACCAGAATCAATACACCTCTACAGCCGCTGGTATCAGGACGGATCGCGTCCTGCCTCGATCCCCTGCACACCCGCGTCCACAGCGGCTTCCGACGCGCCGTACGCCTCGACCAGCGCATCCAGCGCGTCGGCTTGCAGGTCGCTTGGTGCGTCGTTGTCGCGCAGGAGATCCTTGCGGTGGATGGTGGTGACGCGGGCCTTGGCGGCGGCGCCGGCGAGCGTGTCGGCGGGGATGGCCTGCATGGCCTCCAGCACGGCGAACTGCCGGTGCAACAGGCTTTCCATCGCCTCCGTGGCGGTGCCGTGCTCGGCGAACCACGCGTCCAGCTCGGTCTGATACTGCGCGTGCGTGTGCTCCAGCGCGAACAGCCGCTCGTCGTTCGGATTCCGGCCCGCGCGATTCGGCTCCCGGCCCAACGCCGCCGCGCCGGCCGCGAGGGCCTGCGACGCCAGCTTCAGCAACAGCCGCACATCTTGGTCACGCATATTACCTCCTCGCACGCATTGCGTGACCGCACCCCAACGGCCGCATAGCTCTATGTCAAACCCAACGAGAGTTCGGGGGCGTGCTCCGTTGACGCCGTGACGCTCCCGGCCTATCGCCCAATGCATGATCACGCCGGAACAGTGCCGCGCCGCCCGCGGGCTCCTGAAATGGACGCAACCCCAACTCGCTCGCATGGCACGTGTCTCCAAAGACACCGTCCGCCATTTCGAGAGCGGTCGCCAGGAGGCACACCCAAGTACACTGACCGTGATCCAACAGGCATTCGAGGCGCACGGCGTGGAATTCACAAACGGCGACGCGCCCGGCGTGCGGCTGCCGAAATCGAACCAGTCGTCATCGTGAGCACGGCACGATAACGCCCTTGCGCCGCAGGGCGCACTCGCCGGCAGGCAATGTGCCGTAGCGCCAACCGGTGATTTGTCTGCCCACCACGACGCTGCACTACGTGCGGTCACGTCAAGACGCTCTTGACACGAGAAACATATGGTGTATCTGTACCTCTCCGATGTAATACTATTGAGGTCTTATATTATGAGAGAAGCAATTCTTGAAACCGGCAAGACTGTCACCCCTGAAGAGTATCATGAGTTATTCGGACCAGGGAGCACCGATAGTGGTTTCTCCGGTCATGCGCCAGTGTGTGTGGTATGTAAGCAACCACTAGACGTTCGCGCTGTTGGCACTGAACGGCGCGGGCATTTCGCTCACAAGAGGAATTCCGCATACTGCCCACTGAAAGAGCAACATGAACGACCCTATATCCCATTAGAATCAGACCATGCGAATGATGAAGAGGCGCAACGCAACTTAGAGCAATTCAAAAACAGCAGAATTGAATATCTATCTGTTTTCTACACTTTCGTTCCGTATTTTAACTTAAATGATTTTGACCAGATAATCCGTGTGGCACAAGAAAGAAATTTTTGGTATCTGAAGGACCTCAACCCGTCTAAAATTCCATTTTTATTGCTTATACAGACTGAATTCCCTAGGCGAGTTAGAGCAATAGACTACAATTACAATTTAGAACAGGCGCCGGATCGGGCTTATACCTATCGCTTTGTTCCAAACTCCCAAAGCGTTAGGAAAAACCAAAACGGCCAACTCTGGATCGACCGAAATTACGTGGAACGAATACACAGAATCAGCCTAGATGACGATCCCAATGCAATGCTAACAGAACAAAATACCGTAAGCTCACGTGAATTTTGTGCTGATATAGACTGCTTTCCGCAAAAACTACCGTCACCGAATTTCCAAAACTACATAGATATAAAGCTTGATAAGCTTGCACTTCGTAGCAATTGGCGAAGTTAAGATATTATATATACGATCAAATTATGAATATTCCGGTTTGCCGTTGCGGCGCGGCACCGAAGACGGGCCTGTGGCCTAGCCACCCTACCCGGTCGCGGGACCGAGATGCACCGCCAGCCACACGGCCGGCGAGTTGTGGCTGGTCCAGGCCACGCGGTGGCGGCAGTGGGCGGGGATGACGTGCCAGGCGCCGGGCGTGAGCGTGTGGGTTTGGCCCGTCGCCTCGAACGCCAAGCCGGCCTCCCCGGCCAGGAGGATGACGAACTCGTCCCAGCCCTGATCGTACCATTCGCCCTCGGGCGTCGCCTGCCCCGTGGAGACGATGCGCTCGAAGCGCGCGCCCTCGGTGCGGACGAGGTCTTCGAACACCTCGTCCGTCGCCGCTGCCGGGATGTTCGCGTAGATGTTGCCGGAGCGCTCGGTCATGGCCTCTCATACGCGTTGCTCGGTGAGCATCACTGACGGCGAATTGGGCAGGTATCAGCGGAATCTCGGCAGGGTCCTTTCTCCTTCAGGAGAAAGACAGAATGAGGCCATCCCTTACGTCGCCGCCACCGAGCCGTAGTCGCGGAACTGCTCGAACACCTCGGCCATCTCGGCGTCGGAGAGCAGCACGGGCTCGCCGACCTGGAGCGCGCGCATGTACTGCGCGGCGAGGGTTTCCACCTCCACCGCCAGCGCGAGCGCCTTGGGCAGCGTTTTGCCCAGCGCCAGGATGCCGTGGTTCGCCAGCAGGCAGGCGTCGCGCCCGTCCAGCGCGGCCATCGCGGCGTCGGACAGCGCCTGCGTGCCGAAGGTGGCGTAGCCGGCGCAGCGGATGTCGCGCCCGCCGGCGACGGCGACCATGTAGTGAAACGGCGGGATGTCGCGGCGCAGGCACGACAGCGCCGTCGCCCACGGCGAATGCGCGTGCACGACCGCGTGCGTCTCCGGGCGCGCCGCCAGCACGTCGCGGTGGATGCGCCATTCCGTCGTCGGCTTGCGCGGCGAGTTGGGACAGTGCCAGCGCCCGTGGACATCCATTTCCACGACGTCGGCGGCGGTCAGCCGGTCGTAGGGCAGCGCGGAGGGCGTGACGTAGAGGCTGTCGCCCGAACCGCGCGCGCTGACGTTGCCCGAGGTGCCCTGGTTCAGCCCCTGGGCGTTGAGCTGGCGCGCGGTGTTGCAGACCTGCTGGCGCAGCGCGGCGTCGCGCATCACAGCCTCACACCGGCACGGCGATCCAGCCGCGCACGGCCCCTCTCTGTCTCTCCCCGCAAAGCGGGGAGAGGACCAACCCGCCGTGCCGCGAGCTTGCCTTCCACCGGCATCATTCCGCCGCCGCGCTCGCGTGCTCGGGGTAGAGGGCCGCCAGCCCCTCGGCGCTCGCCGAACAGCGCCCGCGCTCGGTCACGAAGCCATCCACCAACTCGGCCGGCGTGACGTCGAAGGCGGGGTTCGCCACGGGGCTGTCGGGCGGGGTGATGCGCACATCCCGAATCTCGCCGTCGTCCGTCCGGCCGGGGATGTGGCTGACCTCGCGCCCGGCACGCTCTTCGATCGGAATGGCGTCGCCGTCGCTCAGCGACCAGTCGATCGTCGGCCCCGGCAGGGCCACGTGGAAGGGCACGCCGTTGGCCCGCGCCGCCAGCGCCTTCAGGTAGGTGCCGATCTTGTTCGCCACATCGCCGCGCGCGGTGACGCGGTCCGTGCCGGTGATGCAGAGGTCCACCCGCCCCTGGCGCATCAACAGCCCGCCCGCGTTGTCGGCAATGACGGTGTGGGGCACGCCGTGGCGGCCCAGCTCCCAGGCCGTGAGCGCCGCGCCCTGGTTGCGCGGGCGCGTTTCGTCCACCCACACGTGGACCGGCAGCCCGGCGTCGTGCGCCATGTAGATCGGCGCCAGCGCCGTGCCCCAGTCGACCGTTGCCAGCCAGCCCGCGTTGCAGTGGGTGAGCACGTTGAGCGGGCCGCCGCCCTTGGCCGCGTGCAGCTCGCGGAAAAGCGCCAGGCCGTGTTCGCCGATGGCGCGGTTCATGGCCACGTCGGCGTCGCAGATCTCGCCGGCCTTGGCGAAGGCGGCGTCGGCACGCTCGCCCGGCGGCAACCCGGCGACGGCGGCGCGCACGGCCTCGACCGCCCAGCACAGGTTCACGGCCGTCGGCCGCGTGGCGATGAGCGTCTCGCACGCGCGGTTCAGGCTGACGTCGGACGGGTCCACACGCAGCGCCAGCCACAGCCCGTACGCCGCCGTGGCGCCGATCAGCGGCGCGCCGCGCACCTGCATCGCCGTGATGGCGTGCGCCGCGTCGTCCAGGCCGGTCAGCCGCAGTGTTTCGAAGCTGTGCGGCAGCTTCGTCTGGTCGATGATCTCGACCGCCGGCCCGTCAGCGGCGGGCCAGATGGTGCGATAGGCCGTGCCGTCCACGCGCATGGCCGCCTCCGCGCGTTTGCTCCGGGCGCGAGCCTACAGCACCCGGCCCGCGACTGTCTTGAGGCGGTCGATCATGGCCGGATCGCGCGCCTCGGGCTTGGTGACGACCGCGGTGTCGAGCGCGGTGTTGCAGCCCGCCGCGCACGCCCGCGTCCGCCCGGCCAGCGCGGGCACCGCGCGCGCCACCAGCCGGCGCGCCTTCTCGGCGTTCTCGGTGAGCACCTTGATCACCTGCTCCACCGAGACGTTGCCGTGCTCGTCGTGCCAGCAGTCGTAGTCGGTCACCATCGCCACGGTTGCGTAGCAGAGCTCCGCCTCGCGGGCGAGCTTGGCCTCGGGCATGTTGGTCATGCCCACGAGGTCGCAGCCCCAGGAGCGGTAGAGGAAGCTCTCGGCACGCGAGGAGAACTGCGGTCCCTCCATCACGAGATAGGTGCCGCCGTGGCTGATCGGGATGTGCTCGGCCTTGGCCGCATCCTCCAGCACGCCCATCACGCGCGTGCAGGTCGGATCGGCGGCCGAGACGTGGGCGACCAGCCCGGTGTCGAAGAAGCTGCGCTCGCGGCCCACGGTGCGGTCGATGAACTGATCCGCCAGGACGAAGGTGCCGGGCTCCAGGTCCTCGCGCAGCGAGCCCACCGCGGAGAGCGACAGAACCTCGGTGACGCCGAGCTGCTTGAGCGCATCGATGTTGGCGCGGAAGTTCAGGCGGTTCGGCGGCACCTGATGCCCGCGGCCGTGGCGCGGCAGGAAAACGACGGGCTGGCCCTCAATCTCGCCGCACAGCAGCGCGTCCGACGGCGGGCCGAAGGGCGTCTCCACCGTTTCCCACCGCGGGTTGGTCAGGCCCTCGATGTCGTAGACGCCGCTGCCGCCGATGACGCCGACGACCGGCGGGGTTCCGGGCTCACTCATGGCTTCGCTCCCGTTCGCGTTGGCATCGCCGAAACGACGGCGGGCCGGCCCCCGTTCGGGAACCGGCCCGCGCCGTGGCCGACGACCTCGGACACCCGACTCAGTGAAGGTCGCGCCAGATCTTGCGCTTGGTGGCGTAGAGGACGCCCGTGAACACCAGGAGGAAGAGCACCACGCCGATCCCCATGCGCTTGCGCTCCTCCATGTGCGGCTCGGCGGCCCAGTGGAGGAAGACGGTCACGTCGTGGGCCATCTGCGCCACCGTGGCCTCGGTGCCGTCCTGGTAGTTCACCTGCCCGTCGGACAGCGGGGCCGGCATCTTGATGGCGTGGCCGGGGAACGCGGTGTTATAGTAGGCGCCCTGCGGCAGATCGAAGTCCTCGGGCGCCTCCTCGTAGCCCGTCAGCAGGGCGTAGAGGTAGTTGGCGCCGTCCGGGCGCGCCTGCGTCATCAGCGACAGGTCCGGCGGTGCGACACCGTAGACGGCCGCCGCCGCCTTGTCGTTCTTGAAGGGCTCGGGGAAGAAGTCCTTGGGCTCGGCCGTGCGCTCGTACATCTCACCCTGGTCGTTCGGCCCGTCCGTGACCTTGTACTGCGCGGCGATGCCCTCGACCTGCTCCTCGGTGTAGCCCAGATCCTTCAGGCTGCGGAAGGCCACCCGCTTGAGCGAGTGACACTGCGCGCAGACCTCGTTGTAGACCTGCAGCCCGCGCTGGGCGGCGGCACGGTCGATCGTGCCGAAGATGCCCTCGAACCCGAACTCGTGGTCGGCGATCTTGCCCTCACCGGCCGCCTGCGCCGGGACGCCGGCGGCCAGCGCGAGGAGCGCGACACTCGCGGCGGACAGGAGCTTCTTCATGGTTACGCCTTCTCCATGGGCTTCGCCGTGGCCGTCGCGGCGTGACCGCCGCCCTTGAGGACCGGTTCCGAGATGCTCTGCGGCCGCGCCTTGGGTGTCTCGAACTTGCCCAGCAGCGGCAGGATCACGAGGAAGTGCAGGAAGTAGTAGACCGTCGCGATGCGGGCGATCACCACGTAGATGCCTTCCGCCGGCTTGGCGCCGACCCAGCCCAGCACCAGCACGTCGATCACCAGCAGCACGAAGAACTGCTTGTAGATCGGCCGGAAGCGCGCGCTGCGCACGGGCGAGCGGTCCAGCCACGGCAGCGCCGCCAGCACCAGAATGGAGCCGAACATCGCCACCACGCCCATGAGCTTGTCCGGGATGGAGCGCAGGATGGCGTAGAACGGCAGGAAGTACCACTCCGGCACGATGTGGCTCGGCGTCGCCAGCGGATCGGCCGGGATGTAGTTGTCCGGGTGCCCCAGGTAGTTGGGCGCGAAGAACACCACCATCGCGAAGATGGACAGGAACACGCCCAGCCCGAACATGTCCTTGATGGTGTAGTAGGGGTGGAACGGGATCTTGTCCTGCGGCCCCTTGGCGTCGATGCCAAGCGGGTTGTTCGAGCCGAAGCGGTGCAGCGCCCAGATGTGCAGGACGACCACACCCACGATCAGGAAGGGCAGCAGGTAGTGCAGCGCGAAGAAGCGGTTCAGCGTGGGCTCGCCCACGGAAAAGCCGCCGCGCAGCCACACCACGATCTCGTCGCCCACCAGCGGGATGGCGGAAAACAGGTTCGTGATGACCGTCGCGCCCCAGTAGCTCATCTGGCCCCAGGGCAGCGTGTAGCCCATGAAGGCCGTGGCCATCATCAGCAGCAGGATGACGATGCCCAGCAGCCACAGCACCTCGCGCGGAGGCTTGTAGGAGCCGTAGTACAGCCCGCGGAAGATGTGGATGTAGACCACGATGAAGAAGAACGAGGCCATGTTCATGTGGATGTAGCGGATCAACCAGCCGTACTGGACGTCGCGCATGATCCGCTCGACGGAACTGAACGCTTCCTCCGCCGAGGCGGTATAGTGCATGGCGAGGAAGATGCCGGTGACGATCATGATCACCAGCGAGATCCCGGCCAGGGACCCGAAGTTCCACATGTAGTTGAGGTTGCGCGGCGCCGGGTACGCGCGCAGGTGCTCGTGCACGAACGAGAAAATCGGCAGCCGGTGATCGACCCACGCGATCAGGCGGCTGTCGGTGTGAAACGTGCTGTCGCTGCTCATCGGGGCGCCCCTCACCCGATCTTGATTGTTGTATCGTTGACGAAGGAGTGCGGCGGCACGGGCAGGTTCTCGGGCGCCGGTCCCTTCCGGATGCGGCCCGCGGTGTCGTAGTGCGACCCGTGGCAGGGGCAGAACCAGCCACCGTACTCACCGCGCGGTTCGCCGGGCGAGTTGCCCAGCGGAATGCAGCCCAGGTGCGTGCACACGCCCACGACGACCAGCCATTCCGGCTTGTTCACGCGGGACTCGTCGCTCGCCGGGTCGGGCAGCGCCTCGGGATCGACCTCTCGCGCGGCCTCGATCGATTCCTGGGTGCGGTGACGGATGAAGACGGGCTTGCCGCGCCACATCACCTTGATGGCCATCCCCTCCTGAACGCCGGAGATGTCGACCTCGATGGAGGCCAGCGCCATCACCGCGTCGGACGGATTCATGTAATCGATAAAGGGCCAGGCCACGGTGGCGACGCCAACGGCGCCCATCGCACCCGAAGCGAGATACAAGAAATCGCGCCGGCTCTGACCGCCGCCTTCGCCGCTGCCGCCACCGCCGGCGTTCGCCGCGTCAGCCATGGTGTTCCTCTCCTGCCCCGTCGATCGCGTGCCGCTGCGATATACAGCCGCATCCGTAACGTCTGTTTCAAAACCGGCCGCGGCCATGCGACACCAGCGCGCAGGTCCGCCCGGTTTGCGTTGGCGCAAGGGTATAGAAGAAATTGCGCGGGGACGCAAAGCGCCGGACTCCGGTATCTCAGCGCGGCCGATCGCACAATGCGCCTCGCCCTCTACCAGCCCGACATTCCCCAGAACGCCGGCACCATCCTGCGCCTGGGAGCGTGCCTGAGCCTGGGCGTGGACATCGTCGAGCCGTGCGGCTTCGCGCTGTCCGACGCGCGCCTGCGCCGCGCGGGGCTGGATTACGCGGCGCGCGCGAGCCTGACCACGCACGCCTCGTGGACGGCTTTTCAAACCGCGCGCACGGGGCGGCTGATCGCCGTGAGCCCGCACGCCGCCACCAGCCACCTGGCCTTCGCCTTCCAGCCCGGCGACACCCTGCTGCTGGGCCCGGAAAGCACGGGCCTGCCCGAGTCCGTGCGCCACGCCGCCGACGCCGGGGTGCGGATTCCCATCGCCGCCGGCATGCGGTCCTTGAACGTGGCCGTGGCCGCGGCGATGGTCGCGGGTGAGGCCCTGCGCCAGACCGACGCCTTTCCTGCCGCCCCATCGACACCGGAGGCCCCGTGAGCAGCGAGTCGCCCGCCCCCGACTCCGTCGTCGAGCAGCGCAAGCAGCGCGCCGAGGCCTGGTTCACCGAGCTGCGCGACCGCCTGTGCGGGGAATTCGAGCGCATCGAGGACGAGCTGGTGGGCATCAACGCCGCCCGCCTCGCCTACACGCCCGCGGGCCGCTTCCAGTACACGCCCTGGCAGCGCGACGATTCCAGCGTCGCGGATCCGGGCGGCGGGCTGATGGCGGTGATGCACGGCCGCGTCTTCGAAAAAGTGGGCGTCAACGTCTCCACGGTCGCCGGCCACTTCAGCGAGAATTTCGCCCAGGAGATCCCGGGCACCGAGGCGACCAGCGGTTTCTGGGCGTGCGGGCTGTCGCTGGTGGCGCACCCGCGCTCGCCCCACGTCCCGCCCGCGCACATGAACACGCGCCACATCGTCACCGGCAAGCACTGGTTCGGCGGGGGCGCGGACCTCAACCCCATCGTCGCGCACGAGCCCGACACGCGCGACTTCCACGCCGCGCTCAAGGAAACCTGCGACACGCACGGCGACGACTATTACGACCGCTACGCCGCCTGGGCCGACGACTACTTCTACAACAAGCACCGCGGTGAGCCGCGCGGCATCGGCGGCATCTTCTACGATTACCTGGACAGCGGCGACTGGGAAGCCGACTTCGCCTTCACCCGGGACGTCGGCCTGACGTTTCTGGACATCTTCCCGCGCCTCGTGCGCCGGCACATGTTCACGCCCTGGACCGAGAAGGAGCGCGCGTATCAGCTCTTCCGGCGCGGGCGCTACACGGAGTTCAACCTCGTCTACGACCGGGGCACGCGCTTCGGCCTGCAGACCGGCGGCAACCCCGACGCCGTGCTCATGTCCCTGCCCCCGCTGGCGAGTTGGCCCTGACCCGCCGTCGCGCGCCTACTGTTCAGCCGCCCGGTCCGTGGCCGCCACCTCCTGCAGCTTCGCCAGGCAGGCATCGCGGTCGGGCGTCATGTCGTGGTCGAGCCACCACGCCTCGACCCAGCGCATCACCTCGCCCACACGCGGGCCGGGCGGCACCCCCGCCGCCTTCGCGTCCGCGCCCGTGACCGGCAGCTTGCGCGGTTCCCAGGCATCGATCGCGGCCAGGGCATCGCGCAGGGCGGCCTGCGCCGGGCCAGTACTGGCCACGTCACGATCCGCTGCGTCCAGCAGCACGAGATCGCGCACCTCGTCCGCCCCGCGCCGGTAGAGCGCCGCACGCAGCTCGCGGCCCGGCATGTCGGCGGCGGCGGGCACGGGCGGCTCGACCAGTTCGGTCAGCCGCTTGCGCTCGCGGCGCGACAGACGCAGGCGCTCCGCCGCCGTTTCGGCACCGGCCGCATCCGTCGCCAGCAGGGCGGCCAGCCGCCGCAGGCGGCCCCCAGAAACACCGCTCGCCCCTTCCCGCGCGATCAGCGCCCGCAGGCGGTCCGCGCGCGTCGCCTCGGGCAGCACCGCGTCGAGGATGCAGTGGGCCGTCATGACCGTCACGGTCGCGGCGGCGCGAGGCGTCAACAGCAGCTTGAGCAGCTCGTCGCGGATGCGCTCGCCGGAGAGATCGGCGAGCCGGCGCGCGTAGACTGTCGCGGCGTGCAGCCCGAGCGCGTCGGGCGCACCCCGGCCGTAGCGCGCGTGGAAGCGGAAGAAGCGCAACAGGCGCAGGTAGTCTTCCCGGATGCGCCGGTCGGGGTTGCCGACGAAGACCACGCGCCCGGCCATGAGGTCGTCGTAGCCGCCGAAGGGATCGAAGAGCGTCCCGTCGGGCGCGCACGACATGGCGTTGATCGTGAAATCGCGCCGGGCGGCGTCCGCGGTCCAGTCGTCGGTGAAGGCGACCGTGGCGCGGCGGCCGTGGGTTTCCACGTCGCGGCGCAGCGTGGTGATCTCGAAGTGCGCGCCGTCGACCACCGCCGTCACCGTGCCGTGGTCGATGCCCGTGGGCACGACCTTGATGCCCGCGCGCCGCAGCAGCTCCATGACGGTTTCGGGCGCGTCCGGCGTGGCGATGTCGACGTCGTTCACGGGCCGACCCAGGACGGCGTCGCGCACGCAGCCGCCGACGAAGCGCACGGCCCGCCCGTCCGCCTCCAGCGCATCCAGCACCGCGCGCGTGGCCGCGGCCGTCATCCAGGGCTGAAGCGGGATCGCGCTCACGCTCACTGAACCGGCGCCCCCGACTCGCCGCCGGGCTTGCCGCCCGTCTCGCCTTCCTCGATGCCGCCGGGCTTGAGTTCGCCGTCCTCGTACTGGGGCGAGCGGATCACCTGGCCCGGGTCCGCGCCCTCGCCGAAGACGAGTCGCCAGCCGATCAGCGCCGCCGCCATCAGGACCACGCCGCTGCCGAGCAACCACGGCCACGGCGATTCCTGCACCGTCGGCGCCCGGGCCATGCGCCCGCGCCGGCGCGCGATGAACACGTGCAGCATGTAGAGCAGCACGGGCAGCGCCAGCGGCAGGCCGATGGTGAGGAACTTGCGGAGCATGACGGCTCGCGAACGCGGGGTTAGGCGCCGGGGTCGGCGGCGGCCAGGATCTCGGCCAGGTTCACCAGCATCCCCGCGGTGGCGCCCCAGATGCGGTGGGGGCCGTAGGGGAACTCGTGGTAGCGGCGCTGCGCACCGGCCTCGGGGTGCGCCATGGTGCGCCGCGTGCCGGGCTCGGTGAAGACCGCCAGCGGCACCTCGAAGATCTCGGCCACCTCGTCCGGGTTGGCGCGCACATGGGCGTCGGGGCGCACCAGCCCCACGACCGGGCGCACACGGTAGCCGCTGCGCGTGATGTAGGGGTCGAGGAAGCCGGCGACCTCCACCGCCGCGGGGTCGAGCGCCACCTCCTCCCGGGCCTCGCGCAGGGCCGTGGTGACGCAGTCGCGGTCGTCCGGGTCCACGCGCCCGCCGGGAAACGCGATCTGGCCCGCGTGCGCCGTCAGGTGGCCCGTGCGCCGGGTGAGCAGGACGTGGAGTCCGACCGGCCGGCAGATCAGCGGCACCAGCACGGCGGCGTCCCGCGCCGCGGCGAGCCCGTCCAGCAGGCCGGGGTTCAGGTCGTCGTCCCCGCGCCGGCGCGCGCTCAGCTGCCCGCGCGCGCGAAGGCACGCGGCCACGGCCTGCGGCGAGATGCCGTTGGCGGCCGTCAGGCCGTTCCCAGCTGATAAAACACGCCGTGGCTCCATACGCCGTACACCTCGTTGCCGGCCGCGTCCGTGGCCGGCTCCGCCAGTTCCACCAGCTGGTAGAAGACCGAGCGCGCCAGCAGCGCGTCCAGCCCGTCCTTCACCCGCAGGTAGGGACCGGGTTCGCCGGTTTCCGCGTCCACCTCGATGCGCAGCGGGTGATCGGGTCCGGCCTCCACCCAGTCGCCGAAGTTGGTGCGGAAGCTCAGCACCTGCGTGCCCTCGCGGTCTTCGCGCTGCAGCTCCTGCACGACGAAGGGCGCGTCTTCCACGTGCACGCGCACCGTCTCCACCGGCGTCTTCAGCCAGTAGGTGCCGTCGGCCTCGCGGCGCAGGATCGTCGAGAAGAGCCGCGCCAGGTCCGTTCGTTTGAACGGCCGGCCTTCATGGTACCAGGTTCCGTCGCGCGCGATGTAGATTTCGCCCGTCCCGATGAGGCTGGCGGGCGACGGAACCCCCTCGCGGTTGCTCGCGGCAGCCCCCTCGTCAGCCGGGGCGCGCACGCTTATTCTCTGCCTTCGACCAGGGACCTGCATGCGTTCCTGCCTTCCGTGACCAGCAAGGAGACGGCGCCCGTGGCTTCCCCGCCGGATGCTCCCGCAGACACCGCCGCCTTCACCCGGGAAGTTGAGGCGCTGGGCGAGCGCCTCAAGGCCGCGCGTCAGGCCGTTGCCCGGGTGATTTTCGGGCAGGAAGCCGTCGTGGATCAAACCCTGATCACGCTGCTGTGCAGCGGACACGGGCTTTTCATCGGCGTGCCGGGGCTGGCGAAAACCCGGCTCGTGCACACGCTTGGCACGGTCTTCGACATGGACGACCGGCGTGTGCAGTGCACACCCGACCTCATGCCGGCCGACATCCTGGGCTCCGAGGTGCTGGAGGAGGACGAGCACGGCCACCGCTCCTTCCGCTTCGTGCCGGGGCCGGTGTTCGCGCAGCTCCTCATGGCGGACGAGATCAACCGCGCCAGCCCGCGCACGCAGTCGGCCCTGCTGCAGGCCATGCAGGAGCACAGCGTCACCGTGGGCGGGCACGCCCATCCGCTGCCCGAGCCTTTCCACGTGCTCGCCACGCAGAACCCGCTGGAACAGGAGGGCACCTACCCGCTGCCCGAGGCGCAGCTCGACCGCTTCTTCATGGAGATCGACGTCGGCTACCCGGACCGCGAGGCCGAGCGGCGCATGCTGCTCGCCACCACCGGGCCGGACGAGGAGGCGCCCGAACCGGTGATGACGCCCACGCAGCTCATCCAGGCGCAGCGGCTGGTGCGCCGCGTGCCCGTGGGCGATCAGGTGGTGCGGGCGATCCTCGACCTCGTGCGCGCGGGGCGGCCGGAAACCACCGAACTGGAGATCGTGCGTGAGCAGGTCGCCTGGGGCCCCGGCCCGCGCGCCAGCCAGGCGCTCATGCTGGGGGTGCGCGCCCGGGCGCTGATGGAGGGACGTGCCGCGCCCTCGATCGACGACGTGGTGGCGCTGGCGCCGCCCGTGCTGCGGCACCGCATGGCGCTCACCTTCGCCGCGCGCGCCGAGGGCGGCAGCGTGGACGACGTCATCGCGGCGCTGACCCAGCCGCTGCAATGAGGGACGCCGGCCCGCCCCGAACCCCGCGCCAGCGCGCCGAGCGCGCGGCAACCGGCCTGCCGCCGCTGCTGCTGGCGGCCGAGCGCGTGGCCGCGACCGTGGCGCAGGGCGTGCACGGCCGCCGCCGTGTGGGACCGGGCGAAACCTTCTGGCAGTACCGCGAATACACCGCCGGCGACCCGGCGGCGAGCATCGACTGGCGCCGCTCGGCGCGCAGCGACCGGCTGTTCGTGCGCCAGACGGAGTGGGAGGCGGCGCAGTCGGTGTGGCTGTGGCGCGACGGCTCGCCGTCGATGGCCTGGCGCTCGCGCGAGACCCTGCCGACCAAACGCGAGCGCGCCGAGCTGCTGGTTCTCGCCCTGATGAGCCTGATGATCCGCGCCGGCGAACGCGTCAGCCTGCTGGGAACGGGCGCGGCGCCCAGCGCCGACCAGGGCACGCTGGCGCGCATGGCGCTGATGCTGGAGCGCGGCGGCGCCACGGACGACCTGCCGGAGCCGGGCGGCGTGCCCCGCTACGGCCAGGTGGTCCTGGTGGGCGACTTCCTGGCCGAGCCCGAAGCGGTGCTGGAGCGCGTGCGCGCCTTCGCCGGGCGCGCGGTGGGCGGCCACCTCGTGCAGGTGCTGGACCCGGCGGAGGAGGACCTGCCCTACCGGGGGCGCGTGCGCTTCCAGGGGCTGGAGGGCGAGGGCAGCTGGCTCGCCCCGCGCGCGGAGACGCTGCGGGCGGCCTACGACACGCGTATGGCGGCGCACCGCGACGGGCTGACGGCGGCGGCCCAGCGCGTGGGCTGGCAGTTCACGCGCCACCGCACCGACCGCCCGCCCGAAACCGCCCTGCTGGCGCTGCACACCGCGCTGCAGGCGCGACCGGGACGGTAGAGCGGCATGTGGAGCCTGGGCGCATTCGCCTTCGCCAATCCCTGGGTGCTCGTGGCGCTGGCCGTCCTGCCCGCGCTGTGGTGGCTGCTGCGCGCCACGCCGCCCGCCGCGCAGCGCGTGCGCTTTCCCGCCGTGCGCCTGCTTCTGGGGCTGACGCCGCGCGAGGAAACGGCGGCGCGCACGCCCTGGTGGCTGCTGGCGCTGCGCCTGCTGATCGCCGCGCTGCTCATCACCGGGCTGGCGGGGCCGGTCGTTCATCCGGCCGCGACGATCCCCGGCAGCGGCCCCCTGGTGATGGTCGTGGACGACGGCTGGGCCGCCGGGGCCACCTGGACACAGACGCAGCGCAGCATGCAGGCGTGGCTGGACCGCGCCGCGCGGGCCGACAAGCGCGTGGTCCTGATGACCACCGCCCCGGACCGCCCGAACGGCGGCCCCGAACCGACGCGCCCGCTCACCGTGGACGCCGCGCGCGAGCGCGTGAACGCCCTGACCCCGCAGCCCTGGCCGCGCGATCTGGAGGCGGCCGCCGAAGCCGTGGACGGCATGGACGTCAACGGCTCCGCCGCCGCGGTGTGGTTCAACGACGGCCTCGCCGCGTCGGGGGCCGAGCCGCTGGCCCGCCGCCTGCAACGCCTGGGCCGGCTGACCGTGGTGCAGCCGGCGGCGCGGAACACGGCGCAGGTCGTGCTGCCGCCCGACCCCGCGACGCCCGAGCTGACGGTTCGCCTGCGCCGCGCCGACGCCGGGCCGGCGCAAACGCGCACCGTCCACGCCGCCGACGCTGAGGGCCGCGTCATCGGCACCGCGACGGCCACCTTCGCCGAGGGCGAGATGGCAACCTCGGCCGCCTTCGACATGCCCCTGACGCTGCGCAACCGGGTGGCCCGTGTCCGCATCGCCGAGGCGTCGCACCCCGGGGCCGTGGCGCTGCTCGACGGGCGCTGGACGCGCCGGCGCGTGGGGCTTGCCCAGACCGGGGAGGAGGGCCGCCCGCTGCTGTCGCCCGGCTACTACCTCGCCCGCGCCGTGAGCCCCTTCGCCGAAATCGCGCGCGGGCCCGTGGGCGATCTCATGGACCGCGAGCTCAGCGTGCTGATGCTGCCGGACCGCGGCCGCATCCCGCAGGCGCGGCGCGGCACGCTGGAAAACTGGGTGCGCGGCGGCGGCGTGCTGGTGCGCTTCGCCGGGCCACGCATGGCGGCGGCGCTCGCCGAGGGCCAGGCCATGCGCGAGGCGGGATCGCCGCTGCTGCCGGTGGCGCTGCGGCGCGGCGGGCGCGCCCTGGGCGGCGCCATGAGCTGGGAGGAACCGGCACGCATCGGCGCCTTCCCGGACGCCGGCCCGCTGGCGGGCCTGCCGGTGCCCGGGGAGGTGCGCGTGCACAAGCAGGTGCTCGCCCAGCCGGGGCCGGAGCTGGACGCGCGCACCTGGGCGCGGCTCGGGGACGGCACGCCGCTGGTCACGGGCGCGCGGCGCGGGGACGGCTGGGTGGTGCTGGTCCATACCACGGCCGACGCGTCGTGGTCCGATCTGCCGCTGTCGGGAACCTACGTGCGCATCCTGCGGCGGCTGACACAGCTCGGCGCCGGCCTGGGAAGCACGGCCGAGCGGCCGCTGCCCCCAGCACAGCTGCTCGACGGCTTCGGCGAACTCGTCCCGGCCGGCGGCGCCGCGCGCGCCCTGCCCGCCGATCCGGACGCAAGCCCGCCGATCAGCCCCGCGCATCCGCCGGGCCTGTACGGACGCGGCGGCGAGCGGCGCGCGCACAACCTGGGCCCGCGGGTCGCGGAGCTGACGCGGCTGACCGAGTTGCCGCGCGGCGTGGTCGTGCAGGGGCCGGACGGCCGGCCGGAGACCCGCATCGGGCCGTGGCTGTTGGCGGCGGCGCTGGGGCTGTGGCTCGTCGACGTGCTGATCGCCCTGGCGCTGCGCGGGCTCTTGCGCGGACGGCGTATGGCCACGGCCGTGGTCGCGCTCGCGGTCGTGCTCCCGGCCCTGGCGCTGGCCCCGGAGGTGCGGGCGCAGACCGACGGCAGTGAAGCCTTCGCGCGCAAGGCGGCACTGTCGACGCGGCTGGCCTATCTCGAAACCGGAGTCACCAGCGTCGATCGCACGACCCGCGCGGGGCTGGCGGCGCTCTCCGGGGTACTCACGCGCCGCACCTCGGTGGAGCCCGCCGATCCCATGGCCGCCGACCCGGCGAGCGACCCGCTCGAGGTCTTCCCCATGCTGTACTGGGCGATCACGCCGGACCAGCCGGCGCTGTCCGCCCGCGCCGCGGAAAACCTGACGCGATTCCTGCGCAGCGGCGGCACGCTCGTCATCGACCTGCGCGCGCCGGGCGCCGGCGAGGCCTTCGGCGACGGCTCGCCTGCCAGCCGGGCGCTTCAGCGCCTGACGGCCGAGGTGCCCATCCCGCCGCTCCAGCCCGTGGGCGCGGATCACGTGCTGACCAAGACCTTCTACCTGCTGGAAACCTTCCCCGGCCGCACGACCGGCGGCGAGGTCTGGGTGGAGGACACGGGCCGAACGGGCGACGAGGTCGCCTCGGTCATCATCGGCGCCAACGACTGGGCCGGCGCCTGGGCCGTGGATGAGCAGGGCAACCACCTGCACGCCGTCGCACCCGGCGGTGCGCGCCAGCGCGAAATGGCCTACCGCGTGGGGGTGAACCTCGTGATGTACGCGCTCACCGGCACCTACAAGGCGGATCAGGTGCACGTCCCCGCGATCCTGGAGCGGCTGGGCCAATGAACGCGACCGTCGCCGTCACCTGGTCGCCGCTCGTCCCCGCGTGGGTGCTGATCGCGCTCGCGGTCGCGGCGGCGCTGATCCTGGCGCTGGCGGCCTGGCGGCGGGCGCGCGGCTGGGGCTGGCGTGCGCTGGCGGTGGTCGGGGGCCTGGGCGTGCTGGCGAACCCGACCCTGGTGCAGGAAGAGCGCGATCCGCTGGCCGACATTGCCCTGATCGCCGTGGACGAGAGCGCGAGCCAGGGCGTCGGCGACCGGCGGGCGCGGACGCGCGAGACCGTCGACGCCCTCAAGACGCGGCTGGACGGGCTGGACAACACCGAGACCCAGGTGGTGCGCGGCGGGGCGCCCGAGACCGGCCCGCCCACCGACGGCACGACGCTCATCGCCGACATCGAACGCGCGCTGCGGACGGTGCCGCGCAGCCGCCTGGGCGGGATCTTCGTGGTCGGGGACGGCCGGGTTCACGACGTGCCCCAGCGCGTCGAGGCCCTGGGTGTGGATGCGCCCGTCCACCTCGTGCAGACGGGCGATCCGGCGGCCGGCGACCGGCGCCTGCTGGTGAAGGACGCGCCGAGCTACGGCATCGTCGGGGAATCCGTGGAGATGACGGTGCGCGTCGAGGACCTGGGCGTCGAAAACGGGCCGCAGCGCGCGCGCCTCACCTTCCGGCGCGGCGACGGCTCGGAGCAGACGGTGCAGATCCCCGTCGGCCAGGACGCGCGGGTGAAGGTTCCGGTGCACCGGCGCGGGCGCATCGTCGTCGCCATGCAGGTGGCCGACGGCCCCGCCGAGCTGACGCGCATGAACAACCGCGCCGCGGTCACGGTCAACGGCGTGCGCGACCGCCTGCGCGTGCTGCTCGTCTCCGGCATGCCGCATGCGGGCGAGCGCGCCTGGCGCCGGCTGCTTAAGGCCGATCCCTCGGTGGATCTGGTGCACTTCACCATTCTGCGCCCGCCGAGCAAGCAGCGCGCGACGCCCATCAACGAGCTGTCGCTGATCGCCTTCCCCACGCGCGAACTGTTCCAGGAGAAGATCGAGGAATTCGATCTCATCGTCTTCGACCGCTACACGTGGCGCGGCGTGCTGCCGAGCCTCTACCTGCGCAACGTGGCCGACTACGTGCGCCAGGGCGGCGCGCTGCTGGTGGCGAGCGGGGCGAGCTTCGCCGGCAACGGCTCGCTCTACCGCACGCCCCTGCGGGCCGTGCTGCCGGCCGAGCCCAGCGGGCAGGTGCAGGAGTCGGCCTTCGTGCCGGCGGTGACCGACACCGGCGCGCGCCACCCGGTGACGGCGGACCTGCCCGGCAGCGGCACCGACGGCGCCAAGACGTGGGGGCGCTGGTTCCGCTCCATCCCCACCCGAACGGCCAGCGGCAACACCCTCATGCAGCGCCCCGACGGCCAGCCGTTGCTCGTCCTGAAAGATCAGGGCGAAGGGCGCGTTGCACAGCTGCTGTCCGACCAGATCTGGCTGTGGGCGCGCGGCTACGACGGCGGCGGGCCGCAGCAGCCGCTGATGCGGCGGGTGGCGCACTGGCTGATGAACGAACCCGCGCTGGAAGCCGAGGATCTGCGTGTGCGCCGGGACGGCGACGCGCTCGCGGTGACTCGGCGCACGCTGGAGCGCCTGGAAAGCCCGACCGTCACGCTGCGCACGCCCGGCGGCGAGACGCGCTCGGTGGCGCTGGACCGCACACGCCCCGGCCGCTACGGCGCGCGCGTGCCCATCGACGAGGTCGGCATCCACGAGGCCGAAGCGGGCGAGCACACCGCCATGGCCGCCGTGGGCGCACCGAGCCCGCTGGAATACCGCGACGTGCGCCCGAGCGCCGAGCCCTTGCGCCCCCTCATCGAGGTGACCGGCGGCGGCGTGGCGGTTCTGGCGGATGACGGCGTGCCGCGTGTGCGCAAGGTCGACCCCGATCGCTCGCGCAGCGGGCCGGGCTGGCTGGGCGTGCTGGCGAACGGCGCCCACCGCGTGACGGGCGCCAGCCAGGTGCCCTTGCTTCCGGCCGCCGCCGCGCTGATCCTGCTGGCGGCGCTGATGCTGGCCGCCTGGTACCGGGAGGGACGATGACCGCGACCGCGACGCAAACCGCCCCCGCGCGCCCCGGCGCGGCCGTGCAGGCCGGGGTGCTGCTGCTCTTCCTGGCGATCTGCGTGGGCGTGGAGTGGTCGGCCAGCGTGGTGACGCGCCCGGCCGTCGAGGGCTGGTACCAGGCCCTGCCGAAGCCGGCGTGGACGCCGCCGGACATCGCCTTTCCGATCGTGTGGACGATCCTCTACGTGCTCATGGCGGTCGCGGCGTGGCTGGCCTGGCGGGCGGCGCCGCGCCTGTCGCACTGGCCGCTGGCGATCTTCGGCGTCCAGCTGGCGCTGAACGCGGCGTGGTCCTACGTCTTCTTCGGTTTCGGCTGGATCGCGGGCGGGTTCGTCGTGATCCTGGCGCTGGCCCTGGCGATCGCGGCCACGATCGTCGCGTTCTCGCGCGTTTCGCGCACGGCGGCGTGGCTGCTGGTGCCCTACCAGCTCTGGGTGCTCTACGCCGCCACGCTCAACGGCGGGATCGTTCAGTTGGCGGCGTAACGCCTTGGCTCAAACCGCGGCAGGCATGGCCTCATTCTGTCTTTCTCCCCTGGGGAGAAAGAACCCGAACAAGACGCTGCCGATAAATCGGAGCTGCCCGTCGGTGCCGCGCACTGAGCGCGCGTATAGACCGCTGACGCGTTCGACGCCCCCCTGTGCCGGCGAGAAGGGCCTGGCGCCGGGGGGTGCCCCCATTTATGGCCAATTGATGGGGTTAAGCGGCCGCTCGCTTCACCCAGCCGCGCACGCCTTGCAGCGCGCCGGGGACCAGGGCCGCCGCCTGGAAGCGGCGCGGGTCGACGGGCCCGGGCAAGATGAGGCCGAGCGGGTTGGCGAGCTGGAAACCGTAGGGGCGATAGTAGCGCGGATCGCCGACGACGAGGCAGATGCGGTGCCCGTGGCCGCGCGCCGCGTCCAGGCTGTGTTGGACGAGTCGGCGGCCCATGCCCTGCCCGCGCATCTCCGGCTGGACGGCCAGCGGGCCGAGCAGGATGGCGGGCGTTGCCTCGATCAACACCGGCCAGTAGCGGATGGCCGCATGCACCGCGTCATCTTCCCCGACGACGACGAAGCACAACTCGGGCACCGGGGGGACGCCCTCGCGCAGGCGGTAGACCGTCTTGCGCGTGCGCTCCGGCCCGAAGCTCCGCGCCACCAGCTCGTCGATCACCGGCCCATCCTCGGGCCGTTCCCGCACGATCGTCCCGTTCGTCACCTCGCCCCCGTTACCTCGGCCGCGGATTTCCAGCCCACTTAAGGAATACGCACCGCCAACGCCAGCCCGCTCACGGCAGATCGCGGTCCCACGCGGGGTTCGGCCCGAAGCGCTCGGCCAGGAAATCGACGAAGACCCGCACCTTGGGCGAAAGCTTGCGCCCCGGCGGAAACACGGCGGAAATCGCCCCGCCGGGTTTGCGCGTCCAATCCGTGAGCACCGCCTCCAGCGTGCCCGCGCGCACGTCGTCGCCGGCCAGGAAGGTCGGCAGCATGACCAGCCCGGCGCCCTCGCGCGCCGCCGCCAGCAGCGCGTCGCCGTTGTTGGCTTCGAGCGGCCCGCCGACCGGCACGCGCACCTCCCCGTCCGGCCCGCGGAAGCGCCACTCGCGCCCCGACGAGAGGTAGCTGTAGAGCAGGCAGGTGTGCTCGCGCAGCTCGCGCGGGTGTGCCGGGCGACCGGCGCGGTCCAGGTAGCCGGGCGCGGCGGCGACGACGCGGTTCAACGGCGCCAGCCGGCGCGCGAGCAGGCTGGAATCCGGCAGCTCGCCGATGCGCACGGCCATGTCGTAGCCCTCTTCCACGAGGTCCACAGTCCGGTCGTTGAGCTGCAGATCCACGCTCAATTCCGGATAGCGCGCCATGAAATCCGGCAGCGCCGGGGCCACGTGCCGCTGGCCGAAGGACATGGGCACGTTGATGCGCAGCGTGCCGCGCGGCGCGCTGGCGAGGTGGCTCACAGCCGCTTCCGCCGCGTCGGCATCGGCGACGAGCTGGCGGCACGGCTCGTAGAAGGCCGTCCCGGCTTCCGTCAGCGACAGGCGGCGCGTGGTGCGGTTGAGCAGGCGCACGGCCAGGCGCTCCTCCAGCCGCCCGACATGCTTGGACACGGCCGATTTCGACAGCCCCAGGCTTTCGGCCGCGCCGGAGAAGCTGCCCACCTCCACCACGCGGGCGAACACCGCCATGGCGGCCAGATGATCCAGATGCATGGCAACCGTTTCCAATCAGAAACAACGTGGTGCGAAATTCCCATATTATCGCTTCTGGGAAAACCGCCTATCGTCATATGCGAAGCAGGACACCGAAGCCCGGACATCAGGAGGCGGCAATGGCGAAGGTTCTGATCCTCTACTACTCCAGCTACGGCCACGTGGAGACGATGGCCGGGGCGGTCGCCGAGGGCGTGGCGCGCGTCGACGGCGCCCAGGCGACGATCAAGCGGGTGCCGGAGCTGGTGCCCGAAGAAACGCAGGCGAAGGCGGGATTCAAGACGGACCAGGCCGCGCCCGTGCTCACCGATCCCAACGAGTTGGCCGACTACGATGCCATCGTCGTCGGCACGCCCACGCGCTTCGGCAACATGGCGAGCCAGATGCGCAACGTCTGGGACCAGACGGGTGGGCTGTGGTTCAACGGCAAGCTCATCGGCAAGGTCGGCAGCGCCTTCATCTCCACCGGCTCGCAGCACGGCGGGCAGGAGACGACGCTGACCTCGATCCACACCACGCTGATGCACCACGGCATGGTGGTCGTGGGCGTGCCCTACAGCTGCCCCGGCCTCTCGCGCATGGACGAGATCACGGGCGGCACACCCTACGGCGCGACCACGCTCGCGGGTGGCGACGGCAGCCGCCAGCCCTCCGACAACGAGTTGGAGATCGCGCGCTTCCAGGGCGCGCACGTCGCCGAAATCGCGCGGAAGCTGCACGGCTGACGCCCCGGACGAAACGAGAAGGAACACCGCCATGGGCAAGCTGATCGACGGCGTGTGGCAGGAGCACACCTACAAACACGACGACCGGGGCCGCTTCGTGCGCTGGGACAGCGCCTTCCGCGACCGCGTCACGGCGGACGGGAGCAGCGGCTTCCCGGCCGAGGCCGGGCGCTACCACCTCTACGTCGCCTACGCCTGCCCTTGGGCGCACCGCGCGCTCATCGTGCGCAAGCTGAAGGGGCTGGAGAACGCGATCTCGGTGGACCCCGTGCACTGGCACATGGCCTGGGGCGGCTGGCCGTTCACGGACGACTGCCCGGACACGGTCAACGGCGCCCGCTACCTGCACGAGGTCTACCTCAAGGCCGATCCCCACTTCACCGGGCGCGTGACCGTGCCGACGCTGTGGGACCGCAAGACGGAAACGATCGTGAACAACGAGTCCGCCGACCTCGTGCGCATCCTCAACAGCGAATTCGACGCGGTGGCCCAGCGGCCGGACCTGGACCTCTACCCGGCGGAGCTGCGCGAGGAGATCGAGGCAGTGAACGCGCGCGTCTACGATACCGTCAACAACGGCGTCTACAAGGCCGGCTTCGCCAAGAGCCAAGCGGCGTACGACGAAGCCGTCGACGCGCTGTTCGACACGCTGGATTGGCTGGAGGACCGCCTTAGCGGCCAGCGCTACGTGGCGGGAGAGCGCTTCACGGAAGCTGACGTGCGCCTCTTCACCACGCTGGTGCGCTTCGACCCCGTCTACGTCGGCCACTTCAAGTGCAACAAATACCGGCTCGTGGACTACCCCAACCTCTGGGCCTACACGCGGGAAATCTACCAGATTCCCGGCGTGCGCGAGACGGTGCGCTTCGACCACATCAAGAACCACTACTACGTCTCGCACGCCTCGGTGAACCCGACCCAGATCGTGCCCAAGGGCCCGGTGATCGACTTCGACGAACCGCACGGCCGCGACCGGCTGTCGGCGGCTTGATCGGACCCTGAAGCGGCCCCGCTTGGCGCAGCCCGCGCGGCACGCCATCTTCGGGGCCGTCATGGGGCACGATCACGACCACGCGCACGCGCACGCGCACGGCAACGGGGGCGGCGATCGGCGCCGGCTGGCGCTCGCGGCGGGGCTGACGGCGGCCTTCATGGGGGTGGAGGTCGTGGGCGGCATCGTCTCGGGATCGCTCGCCCTGCTCGCCGACGCGGCGCACATGCTGACGGACGCGGCCTCGCTGGGCCTCGCGCTGATCGCCTTCCGCGTCACCGACCGCCCCGCCGACCGGCGGCGGACCTACGGCTACCACCGCTTCCCCGTGCTGGCGGCGTTCGTGAACGGGCTGGCGCTGCTGGCGATCGTGGGCTGGATCGCGGTGGAGGCGGTCCACCGGCTGCTGGCGCCCACCCCGGTGATGGGGCCGGCGATGGCGGCGATCGCGGCGGCGGGGCTGGTGGTCAACGTCGCGGTTTTCGCCATTCTCCACGGCGGCAGCCGCGAGAACCTGAACATGCGCGGCGCCGTGCTGCACGTGCTAGGCGATCTGCTGGGCTCGGTGGCGGCGCTGGGGGCGGCCGGGGTGATCCTCGTCACCGGCTGGACGCCCATCGACCCCATCCTGTCGCTTCTGGTGGCACTGCTGGTGCTGCGCAGCGCTTGGTACCTGCTGCGTCAGGCGGGCCACGTGCTGCTGGAAGGCGCGCCCGGCGAGATCGATCCCCGCGAGGTCGAGCGCGTGCTGGGCGAAACCGTGGCGGGCGTGCGCGACGTGCACCACGTCCACGCCTGGGCGCTGTCGCCGGAACGCCCGATGATGAGCCTGCACGTCACCGCGGCCGGGGACGCCGAGCACGATGCCCTCGCCGCGCGCGTGAAGGCGGTGCTTCGCGAGCGCTTCGGCGTGGATCACGCCACGGTGCAGATCGAGTACGGCGATGCGTGCATCGACGAAGCACCCGCGACCGGCCACGCCGGGCACGCCGCCTGACGCCTTGCCGGGCGACCGGGCGGTGCGCCCCGCGGCAATATCAGACCTTTCCAAAGATCATTTTGGAAAGATCACCTTTGGTCGTGAGTGACGCGAACATCGCGGCGCGACGCCGGTGTCGAACGACAGACGGTTCCAAGGATCATCCTTGGTCGTGAGAGCCGCTCACATCGCGACGTGATGCCGGTGTCAAATGACAGACATTTCCAAAGATTATCTTTGGAAGGATCATCTTTGGTCGTGAGCGACCTGAACATCGCGATGTGACGCCGGTGTCGAATGACACAGGGTTCCAAGGATCATCTTTGGCTAGAGCGCGATGAGACGACGCGGTATCCACCGACGAGCCTCATCGCGCTCTATGTCGTTCGTGTGCGGGCATGATTGCACGCCTCCGGCGCGCGAGCCGGCTTGCGCCGGCTGTCCAGAGCCCGGACCGTTCCGGTCCGACCTCATCATGCCCTAGATGGCGTCGCCCGCGTCGCCGCCCTGCTGCTGGAGCCACCAGACCTTGTGGATGCCGCACTCGGTCTTGTTGCTGCCGGCCCAGCGGCCGCCGCGCTCGTCCTCGTCCTCGGCGGGCTTGCGCGTGCACGGCAGGCAGCCGATCGAGGGGTAGCCCTCGTGGACGAGGGGGTGGCGGGGCAGCCCGGTGTCGGCGAAGAGGCGGTCGACGTCGTCCTTGCCCCAATCGCACAGGGGGTTGATCTTGACGCGGCCGTCGGCGGCCTCGACGGGGGGCAGCTCGGCGCGCGTGGTGCTCTGGAAGCGCTTGCGCCCGGTGATCCAGGCGTCGAAGCCGGAGAGCGCGCGTTCCAGCGGCAGCACCTTGCGCAGGTGGCAGCACTTGTCGGGATTGCGCGCCCACAGGCGGCCGTCCGGATCGGGCTGTTCCAGGTCGGCGGGCTCGGGTTTGACCGAGCGCACGTCGGTCAGCCCGAGCTTTGCCGCGATGCGATCCCGGTACATCAGGGTTTCCGGGAAGTGCTTGCGCGTTTCCAGAAAGATGATCGGGATCGACGGGTCCACCTGGGCGACCAGGTAGAGCAGGCCCGCGCTCTCCGCGCCGAAGGCGGACACACAGGCGAGGCTGCCCGGAAACTCGTCGGCCGCCGCGGCGATCAGTTCGCTTCCCGAGAGGTGGCCGGCGCGCGCGTCCAGCTGGGCCGCGCGGTCCTCGGCCGTCAGCCGCAGGGCTCCCTCCATGACGGACGTGCGTCCTTGGCGCGGGTTTGGGCGCCGGCCGCCGGGGCGATCCGCCGCCGCATGGGTGACGGCCCGCGGCCGCCGCGGGGGCGGACCGGGGCCGGATGCTGCCGGGAATATATTTCACACCCGCAGCGTAGACAACCCGCACAATTCCCACAATTAATTGTGTACTTTTCCGCCGCCGTGGCGTCAGGCCGGGCCGCCGTCGATCTCGCGCCAGCCCTCGGCGGCGGCGGTGCGGAAGAAGCACACCGGTCGGCCCGTGTGGCAGGCGGGGCCGATCTGGTCGATCAGCAGCAGCAGGGTGTCGCCGTCGCAGTCCAGGCGCACCTCGCGCACGTGCTGAACGTTGCCGGAGGTGTCGCCCTTGCGCCACAGCTTGGCCCGCGAGCGCGAATAGTAGGTCGCGCGACCGCTCGTGAGCGTGGCGATCACGGCCGCGCGGTTCATCCAGGCGAGCATCAGCACCTCGCCGGTGTCGTGCTGCTGGGCGACGGCGGGCACCAGGCCGTTGGCGTCGAAGGCCACGGCGTCGGCCAGGGCGGCGGCTGCCTGATCGGACAGGTCGGGGGACGGCTCGGGCATGGTTTCGTCCTCGGATCTGCGCGCGTGCGGGGATCTGCGCGGGTGCGGACGCGGCCGGGGAGCGGCGATGGACGCCGCCCCCTTGGCGCGCGGGGGCGGCGGGGCGATATACAGCGTAAAGGAAGCCAGTCGGAAGGGGGCCACCAACGGACACGCGAGCGCTGTCCAAGGGGTTGTGCCGGTTCACCTTCGCGGGCAGGCTAGACGGGGTTCAAGCAACGACTTCGAGGAGCCATGAGCAAGTCCGGCGACGGTCAGCAACAGACACTGTACTGCTCCTTCTGCGGCAAGAGCCAGCACGAAGTGAAGAAGCTCATCGCCGGGCCGGCCGTCTTTGTCTGTAACGAGTGCGTGGAACTCTGCGCGGAGATCATCCACGACGAAACCAAGCAGAGCATTTCCAAGGCGGACGGCGGCGTGCCGAGCCCGCGAGAGATCGCGCAGGTGCTGGACGAGTACGTGATCGGCCAGGACCACGCCAAACGCGTGCTCTCGGTGGCGGTGCACAACCACTACAAGCGCCTCGCCCACGCGTCCAGCGAGAACGACGTGGAGCTGGCAAAGTCGAACATCGTGCTCATCGGGCCGACCGGCTCGGGCAAGACGCTGCTCGCGCAGACGATGGCGCGCATCCTGGATGTTCCCTTCGCCATCGCCGACGCCACGACGCTGACGGAATCCGGCTACGTCGGCGACGATGTCGAGTCGATCATCCAGAAGCTCCTGCAGGCGGCGGACTACAACGTCGAGCGGGCGCAGAAGGGAATCATCTACGTCGACGAGATCGACAAGATCACCCGCAAGTCGGACAACCCGTCGACGACGCGCGACGTGTCCGGCGAGGGTGTCCAGCAGGCCCTGCTGAAGATCATGGAGGGCACCGTGGCCTCGGTGCCGCCGCAGGGCGGGCGCAAGCACCCGCAGCAGGAGTACCTGCACGTCGACACGACGAACATCCTCTTCGTCTGCGGCGGTGCGTTCGCCGGGCTGGAGAAGATCGTCGCCGATCGCGGCAAATCCTCCTCCATCGGCTTCGGCGCCGACGTGCGCGCCCCCGAGGAGCGCCAGACCGGGGACATCCTCCAGGAGCTGGAGCCCGAGGATCTGCTCAAGTTCGGGCTGATCCCCGAGTTTGTCGGCCGTGTTCCGGTCATCGCGACGCTGCACGACCTGGACAAGGACGCGCTGGTCGACATTCTCACCCGGCCCAAGAACGCGCTCGTCAAGCAATACCAGCGTCTGTTCGAGATGGAGAACGTGGAGCTGGAGTTCACCGACGGCGCGCTGGAGGCCATCGCCGAGAAGGCGATCGCCCGCGGGGCCGGGGCGCGCGGGTTGCGCTCCATCATGGAGAACATCCTGCTGGACCCGATGTACCAGCTGCCCGGCACCGAAGAGATCGAGCAGATCACGATCACGCGCGAGGTCGTGGACGACGGGGCCGAGCCCGTCTACGCCTACCAGCAAAAGACCGCCAGCCAGGGCGGGTGATCCCCAGGGGGTCACCGCCGTGGCGGTGGTTCTGCACACGGCCCGGCCGTTCCGCGGCCGGGCCGTTTGTGTGCGGGCGGTGTGATCGCGGCGAACCGCGCCACCGCCGCACGAGGAGCATGGGGAGGTGGCGATGTTCGCATGGTTGGTGAAACAGCTCTGCCCGTGCCGGGCGGTCGAGAAAGCCAAATCCCTGGCCGGCGGCCCGGAGGCGCCGGGTGAAGCCGCGCCCGGCGGCGAAGCGCCGACCGAACGCGGCGCGGACGAGCGTGGCGTACCGCAAGCTCTGGCGCCGCTGCTGGAGATCAACGGCATCGGGCCGAAAACCGTCCAGCACCTCCACGACGGCGGCTACACCACGGTCGACGCCGTGCGCGCGGCCGACGAGGACGATCTGGCCGCCATCGAGGGCGTAGGCCGCCGCGCCGCGATCACGCTCAAACAGGGGCTTGCCGGCGGCGAAGGGTCCTGACGCGCACCGTCACGCGCCCTCGCCGACCGGATGGACGCGCGTGGCCTCGGTGACGCTGACGCGCACGGCCTCGAAGGTCACGGCCGAGCCCTCGTGAAGGGAGTCGAACGCCCCTTCGGGCAACGCCTCGGCGTCGAAGTCGTAGGTTTCGCCCGCGTCGGTTTCCAGCTGCCCGACGCGGCGCTCGCGGTCCAGATAGGTGATCGTCGCGCGCTTGCGCTCGCTCGCCTGCGGCTTCTCCGGGTGGAAATGCTTGCTGATGTAGGCGTCGAGCTGGCGGATGGCGACGTCGACGGCCTCGCGAATGACGCCGTAGACGTCGGCGCGCTCGACGGCGTCGTGCGGCCGGCCCTCGCGCTCGGCCACGATCAGCTTGCCGGGGACGCTGATTTCCAGCTTGATGTGAAGTTGCGCCTTGTGCGCGCTCTTGTGCTGCGCCTCCACGACGGCGCGGACGTTGGTGATGTGCTGGCGGAACCGCTCCAGCTTCTTCACCTGCCGCCGCACCTGATGGTCGATGTGCGGCGTCGCCTCCATCCCCTGAAAAGCCACGTCGAGCGGGATCTGAAGCGCATCGGTCTCGGCCATGGCGCTCCCTCCCCGTTTCGGTTCAGGTTCGACGCGGTTGCCCGTTTTCTTCTATCGGGAGACATCGTCCCGAACAGCGGCACCTGCAACCCGCCCCGGAGGCCGCCACCCACATCCCTCGCAAATGCACGGAAGGGGCTACCGCCCCTCCACGGCGGGCGTTTTCGCGGTGTCCCGCCCGGTATCTTCCCGGTCCCGCGACGCGAGCCGGTCGCGCTCGCCCAGCACGTTATAGATAAGGGAAACCAGGGCCAGCCCGTCGTCCGGGCCCGGCGAGCCCAGATCGACGTGCGCGAGGTCGTCCACCAGATACAACTCCGCCCGGTTCGCCGGCAGCGCAGCCTTGAGGGCGATGCTCTCGGTGTGGGGAATGATGCGGTCGTCGCGCCCGTGCACGAGATAGACCGGCGCATCCAGGGCCGACAGCTCGCGCCGCGACAGGTCGAGCGCCGCGATCTCGCGGCGGATCGGCGCTGGCAGCGCGGCGATCAGCCGCGGCACGCGCGCCGGGTCGCGGTTGGTGAGCAGCCTGTACACGGACCGGCCCGCCGGCCCGAGGTCGGCGACGAGATCGTCGATGGGCGCCTTGGGGTCGGCCAGCTTGCGCTCGGCCATTCGGGTCAGCAGCTCCCGGTCCGCCGGGTCGTCCAGCCGCGCGGCGTTCGATCGCACGAAAACCCACTTGCCGTATGGGTGTGGGGTTCCGTCGCGCCAAGCGGCATCGCCCGGTTTTCGGTAGCGGCCGGTCGTGAAGAAGGTGATCACGGCCTCGGCATCGAGGTAGCCGCCGATCGACACCAGGAAGGCCACACGGTCCCGCGTGCCCGGCTTCAGCGCCGCGATAACGGCGGGTGCGACGCCGTAGGAAATCGCAACCAGGCCCGCCTTGCCCGACGCATGCTCGGCCGTCGCCGCATACCTCAGCGCATCCGCGATCGGCTCGCTGTCGGCCGCGGAGACCCGCAACGCCCGCAGCTTGGCGATTTCCGGCACGACGACGGCAAACCGCGCCAGGGCCAGGCGCTCGGCGAAGGCGACGAGGCGCGGATCCCGGCGCCCCTCCGGCGCCACGCCGGGCACCAGCACCAGGGCGGCGCGCGCCTGCCGCTCGGCCGGCCGGTAGACATCCATCGTCCGCTGCCGGCCGTCCACCGTCGGCGTCTTCACCCGCCGCTCCACGCGATCCGGGTCCGGCGGCCCCGATGCCAGCCCATAGAGGACTTGCCCGGCCTCGACCGCGCGCCCCGGCGCGCACCCGGACAGCGCCCCCGCGAGCACCAGCGCAAGCGCCAACCCGATCGCACGACGCGGTGCCGTCATCGGCGGGATGTCGGCGCGGGACACACCGCGCCGGCGGCGAAACGCGTGCGCATGCTCGGACCGTACCGCGTGCCCGCGCGGTCGGCCGTCCCCATTGCGGTCTACCTCCCCCTTTGCAGCGGGGCGGCGCAGGCGGAAGCCCGCTCAGCCCACGCGCGGAATGCGGATGCGGATCTTCAGACCGTGGGGATCGTTGGCTTCGGCGTGCACGCTGCCGCCCAGCGCTTCGACGTTGCGGCGCACCAGCCACAGCCCGATGCCGAAGTGGTGGTCGCCCGCCGCCTCGGCATCGGCGTCCACGCGTGTCGAGACGTAGCGGTCGAAGATCTGTTCCCGCCGGTCGGCGTCCACGCCCGGCCCCTCGTCGGCAACGCTGATTTCCGCGGTGCGCCGCTCCCCGGTGAGCCGGACGTGTAGGGTGCCGCCCCGCGGCGAAAAGTCCATCCCGTTGTCCAGCAGGTTCTCCAGCACGCTTTCCAGCATGTCGGCGGAGCCCGCCACGTGGATGCCGTGCTGCAGCTCGCGCTCGACATGCATGCCGTGGTCGGCGGCCGTCTCCGCGTAGGCGTCCGTCAGCCGCGTCACCAGCGCGGCCAGGTCGATGCGCTCGCGCGGCGCCTCCATCAGCTCGGCGGTGGCTTCATCCAGCTTGCGCGAGGCCGCGACCAGGGTGTCCAGACGCGTCACTGACCGCTCGATCAGGTCCACGGCGCGGCGGGCGCGCGGCTGATCGTCGCCCACGCTCCGCTTCAGCGGCTCCACGGCCTGGGCGATCGTGGCGATGGGCGTCTTGAAGGCGTGGGTGTTGTCCTCGGCCGCCCGGCGCATGGCGTGGGCGGCGTTGTTGAGGGTCGTCACCATCCGATCGAACTCGGCTGCAACGCCGTCCAACTCGGGCACGCGGTTGATGGCCTGGAAGCGCGGGCCGCCCTCGGCCAGCCCGCCGCGCCGAATGCGCCGGGCCGCGTGCACGAAACGGCGCAGGCTGCGGTAAACCCCCGTCATCAGCGCCAGCACCAGCACCGCCATCACCACGTAGATCGCCAGGGCGATGCGCACCTCGGGCGTTTGCCAGTAGGGTTGCTCCAGCGCCTCGGCCACGGGCGCGCCGGCGCCATAGGAGGTGATGACGGCCCAGCACCCGGCTTCCGTGCGCACCGGCGTGATCGAGGTCAGCACTTCCGACTTGCCGGCGGGGTTGGTGTAGGCCACGTCCAGCGGCCGGTTGCCGCCGCACGTCGACTGAACGTCGCGAAGGACGCCGGTGTCCGCCAGCTCGGCGCGTTCCTTCTTCAGGTAGCCCGTGGAGACGCGCGGGGCCGAGGCGATGTAGTAGAAGCCGTCGCCCGAGCCGTTGTCGTCGGGGCGCAGCAGCAGCTTGATCTTGAGGCCGTGCGTGCCCGCCATGCGCTGCAGGCGGTCGGCGATGCCCTGGAGGGTTTCGCCGTCGTAGTCCTGCAGGCTGGGCCGCAGCGATTCCCCGACGATGCGCCCCTGGTTCTCCAGGCTTTCGAGCAGGAGCTGGCGGCGCTCCTGGTCGGCGGCGTGGAACTGCTGGTAAAGCAGGAGCGGAACGGCGACGAACACCGCCACCACGACGCCCAGTTTGGCCGCCACGGAATGCAGCACCGTGCCCAGCCAGCTCCGGCGGCCCGAGCGGCCCGGTCGGGTCTGTTGGCGAGGCGACGCCTCCCCCGTTCGGGCGGGCAGCCCTTTATGCGCCGGCGCCGTCATCGCGCCACCGGTAGCCGAAACCGGGGTAGTTCTCGATGGCGTCGAAGGCGGGGTCGACGTTGCGGAACTTGGTGCGGATGCGCTTGATCAGCGTGCGGACGTTGCCGCGGTGGCCTTCCTCGCCGGAGCCGGCAACGAAGCCGGCGCCGTGCACCTGGTCGTACAGCTCGCGGTAGCGCACGTCCTTGCCCGCGCGCCCGGCCAGGATGTCGACGATGCGCACCTCGTTGAGGGTCAGCGGCACCTCGACGCCCTTCCAGTAGGCGCGCGCGATGTCGCGGTCGATCGTGAGGTTGCCGTGAGAGACGGTGTTCTCGCCGCCGCTTTCCGCCGCTTGGCTCTCCTGCCCGTCCAGCGGCTCACGGCTGAGCGAGAGCGCGATGCGGCGCTTGATGATGGCGAGGCTGCGCGACTTCTCGACGAAATCCACCGCACCGTGGTTCAGGGCGGCTTCCTCGTAGACCTGATCGCCCAGCACGGTCAGGAAGATGACGGGCATATCCAGATCGCGCGACCGCAACTCGCGCAGGACTTGGAGCCCCGTCATGCCCGGCATGCGCCAGTCCAGCACGACCAGGTCCGCGGGCTCGCCGCGGTTCAAGTAGTCCAGCGCGGGCTCCCCGCCCTCGAAGTCGGCCACGACGTAGCCGTCATCGCGCAGGTTGTCGCCCAGCGATTCGCGGAACAGCGGGTCGTCATCGACGACGACGATGTTTTTGCCGCTCGTGTCCGTCACCATCCGATCCTGTCGTGCGTTCGCAGCCGGCTTCGCCGTATGGCCCGGGCGCGTCAGGACGCGGTGGCCGAGCCGCCGCCGTGCGGGCCGCTGGGATCCCCGGTGCCGCGGCGGGCCAGCTCCAGAAGACACGCCGCGCGGGCGCCGGCGGCATCGCTCCCCGGGTTCAGCTCGACCGTCAGGGTGCGTTGCGTTTTCTTCGTGAGATCATAGTAAAAAAAGAGTTTCAAGCGGCAAGGGCCCTGGCGGTATGTCCATACCGTCGCCGGGGGTGTTTCGCCGCGGCCGTCCGGCTCCCCCAACAGGGCGCGCGCGTCCGCCGGGGTCAGCCCCTTCAGGCGCGCGAACTCGATGGGCGACACCACGGGGCGTTCGCGCGGCACGGGCGGCCCGGAGTCGGCGCGGTCGGGCTCCGCCGGAACCGCGGCTGTCTCGGCGGGCGGCACACGCGCCACCTCCGGGCGGCGCGTCGGATCGTCACCGGCCTGGGCCGCTTCCGAGTCCGCGGGCCTTCCACCGGACTCCCCGCCAACAGGTTTCAGCACGCTCGCCACCTGCTCGCAGCCCGTGGCCGCTGCGGCCAGCAGGCATGCTGCCAGCGCCCGTGTCACTCCCGCCCGCATGCGCCTCCCGCCGGCTTGCGCGTGTGCACATGGTAAACGTCCAGCACGGCTTGCGCCACGCCGGCCGTTCACGAAGCACCGTCGTCGCCCCGCAACGCATGCGCGAGGCGCTCGGCCTCGGCCTGCAGACGCTCGGACACGCGCACGGGATACGGATCGGCCGGCTCCAGCTCCTGAAGGCGCGGCGGCAGGGCCGCCAGCTCCCGCGCCGCCCGCTCGCGCGCGGCTTCCAGGTCCGTGGTTCCCTCCAGCACGGCGCCGTCGCGCATCACCGGCTGCAGCAACGGCGTGCCCGGCATGTCCTCGTCCTCGAAGCCCAGGATGTCGGCCTGCATGACGCCGCTGGCGTCGTAGTCGCGCCAGACCTGCTTGCGGCCCGGCCAGGTTTCCTTGCCCTCGGAAAGCTTGCGCTTCAGATGGCCCTGGTACTCCTGAAGCTTGTAGGCGCAGTTGAGCGCCGGCGCATCCTCGGACGTGGTGAGCGCGGTGCCGATGCCGAAGCCGTCGATGGGCACCTCGTCGTCCACGCAGTCGCGCAGGCGCCATTCGTCCAGGCCGCCGCTGGCGATGATGGGCACGTCCGACAGCCCGCCGTCGTCGAGAATGCGGCGCACACTGTGCGACAACGCGTTCAGGTCGCCGCTGTCGATGCGCACGCCGTGCACCTTGATGCCTTCCGCCGCCAGCGTCGGCGCGATGCGCACCACCTTCTTCGCCGCGGCCTCGGTGTCGTAGGTGTCGATCAGGAAGACGGTCTCGTTCGGCCGCGAGCGTGCGAAGTCGAGGAAGGCCTGCTCTTCGTCGGTGTGCGCCTCGATGAAGGAGTGGGCCATCGTCCCCGTGATGGGAATGCCCCACAACGGCTGGGCCGGCACCGTCGCCGTGCCGTTGAAGCCCGCGATGTAGCTGGCGCGCGCGCCCAGCAGCCCGGCTTCCGCCCCGTGGGCGCGGCGCAGGCCGAAATCGACCAGGTTCTTGCCCGGCGCGGCGAGCGTCATGCGCGCCGCCTTGCTGGCGACGACCATGCTGGTGTGCAGCAGGTTGATCAGGCGCGTCTCCAGCAGCTGCGCCACGGGAAGCGGCGCGCTCACCCGCAACACCGGCTCGTTCGGGAACACGGCCGTGCCCTCCGGCATGGCGTGCACCTCGCCGTCGAAACGAAGGTCCGCCATGTAGTCCATGAAAGTGCTGTTGAAGCGGCCGCTGTCGCGCAGCCACGCCAGCTCGTCCTCGTTGAGACGGACGCGCTCGAGCTGGGCGAGCGCCTGCTCCAGCCCGGCGGCCAGCATGAAGTTCCGCGGCCCCGGCAGGTCGCGCACGAAGAACTCGAACACGGCACGGTCGGTCATCCCGGCATCGAGATACGCCTGGACCATGTTGAGCTGGTAGAGATCTGTGAGCAGGAGCCCGTTCGCCAGAGACGAGGTGTGCCGCGACGCGATCACGACCGAATTCTCCTTATCATGCTTGTGAGCCAGTCAGCCGCCCGGAGCCGGCGGCATGTCATCGTGGGTCCGGCGGTCCCGGCGCGCGACGCGCTGTGCGCTGCCGTCCGGCGAGGCGCCGCGAGGTGCGGGTGGTTCGGGGCGCGAAACGTTTCTCCTGTGCTGCGGCCGCCACGGGCAAACGCAGCCTAGTGCAGGATAAGGAGGGCACGCCAGGGGCAGTGTTGGGAGCGATCACGCACCCGTCATCTCTTGTGGACGGATTGCAGCGGACCACAGAGATCCGACTGCGTGTCCGGGCAATGCCTGCTTGACAGGATGCTTTACACAAGTCGCAAAAAGGATTACGTGTTCGATGAAATTACGTTCAGCACGCCAGGAGAAGCTCGCAATGGCCGAAACCAACGATAATCAGTCGATTGCCGAGATGACCACGCGGATCGTGTCCGCCTACGTCGCCAACAACAGTGTGGAGCCGGACCAGGTGTCCCAGGTGATCCAGGCTGTGTCGCAGGACCTGAAAAACCTGCAGACCGGCGACACCGGCGAGAGCACGACCGAGGTGCAGCCGGCCGCGAACCCGCGCAAGTCCATCGGCCGCGACCATCTGGTCTGCCTGATGTGCGGCCGCAAGCAGAAGGCGCTCAAGCGGCATCTGGCCAAGGCGCACAACCTGACGCCGCAGCAGTACCGCGAGATGTTCGGCCTGCGCCCCGACTATCCCATGGTCGCGCCCAACACCTCCAAGCGCCGCTCCGAGATCGCGCGCTCCATCGGGCTCGGCCGCCGCGCCGAGGACGGCGAGAGCGCCGACTCTCAGGCGGCGTAACGCCGTTTGAGTCGGGAAAAGCGCCGGCCCCTCCTTGAACACGGGGGCCCGGTCGCTTACCTCTCGGCGTGCATCCGGATGCCGGCAGTGGCCCGGCCTCTCGGTGTAAGTCCTTTGAGGCCCCGGTTGTGTGAGGCCTTCTCCAGCCGGGTTCCCGGGGCATCCGACGCCGGGCCACTCTGCATGCGGTTTCGCTGAGGCACGCGGCTCGAGCCAGCCGCACCGACCGCCGCCCCGTTCTGGGAGCGGCGTTTTTGTGTCCGGGGACCTGCCACGTCGGCCCGCGGAGCACCTTTCAGCCGACGCGACGCGCTACCGCACGGTGCCAGCTTGCCCCCGTCGAGCGCGGTCCCTACCCTTCCCCCAACGGACAAGGGCGTGTGCACGCCCCGCCACCGGATGGGAGCGAGCGGATCATGGCGCGAACAGTTCGGGCCGCCGTGTTCACCATGATTGCCGTGCTGGCGCTTGCCAGCTGCGCGCGCGAGGGCGGTCGCGGGCCCAGCGGCGGCGAGGTCGTCGGCTCGGTTGCCGGTGCCGTGGTGGGCGGCGTCGTGGGCTCGGAAATCGGGAACGGCAGTTCCGTCGCGGTTGGCGCCGGCTCGGCGATCGGCGCCCTCATCGGCCGGGAGATCGGCAGCGAGCTGTCGCGCCGCAGCCAGCAGCGCATGGCGCGGACGACGCAGGACACGCTCCAAAACAACGAGACCGGCCAAACGTCGAGCTGGGACAATCCCGACGCCGAGGAGCGCGGCTCGGTCACGCCCACGGAAACCTACCAGCGCGACGACGGGCAGTACTGCCGCGAGTTCCAGCAGACGGTGGTCATCGGCGGCGAAACCAAGCAGGCCTACGGCACCGCCTGCCGCCAGCCCGACGGCTCCTGGAAGATCGTCAACCGGGGCTGACCGCCGGCCCTGTCCGCTACCGCATGTCCTCGCACACGATGCCGTCCCGGTCCGGGTCCAGGCCGGTTCGCGTGCGGTGATGGATGTCCTGATAGCGCTGCGCGACCTCGACGCTCTCGAAGCTGTCGCAGGTCATGACGGCGTTTTTAAACCCGCCGACCTCGGAATGCATCGTCACCTCGCCGCATCCGGCCAGTGCCAGCAGCGCCAGGGCGCCAAGTCCCATCCGCATCATGGTCGGCCTCCCGATCCAGCTCGATGGCCGCTGATCGGGACCATGGCGCGCCCGCGCGCGCCGGCAAGCACGCCGAGCGAGGTGGTCTCGCCGCTGTCACGAGCGCTGGGCAAAAAACCGCCAGGTGGGCCTCGCCCAAGGCGACAAAAACGCGAACAAACCGCTGACTCGGACTTTACACGCGAAAAGTTGTTTCGGCGAAAAACATGAACAGAGCGAGACCGCCGGGCCGCCGCACATACCCGGCGGTCCGCCCGGTCAGCCGTCGACGGCGCGCACCCGGCCGTCGTGCACGTCGTAGACGAAACCGGCGACGCGCAACGCGTCCGGCACCCAGGGATGCTGGACGATCGCCTTGACCTGGCGCCGAACGCTGGTCTCCACATCCGGGAAGGCGTGAAAGGCCGCCGGCGCCACGGGGACGCAGCCGGTTTGCTTTTCCAGATCGGCACGGAACGCACCGTCGTCAAAGGTGGTCATGCCGCAGTCGGTGTGGCCGATGACCATGATCTCCCGCACACCCAGCTTGTGGTGCGAGATCAGCAGCGAGCGCAGGGCGTCCTCGGTCGCGACCGCGCCCGCGTTGCGGATGACGTGGGCGTCGCCCGTTTCCAGCCCGAGCATCTCGGACACGGTCAGCCGCGCGTCCATGCAGGTCAGCACCGCGAGTTGCTTGCGCGGCGGCGCGGTCAGCCCGCCCTGGTCGAAGCGCTGCGCGTAGGTGGCGTTGTTGGCGAGCGCGTCGTCGATCGCCGACATCCTGGCCTCCCCTTCTTGCGGTCGGATTGCCGAATCGCGTCGGGCACACGGTCGCCCCGGCGTGGCCCGCCGTCAAAGCCCGGCTTCGCCGCGTGCCCTCACCGCATATCCGAACGAAAACGGCCGGCGGTTCGCCGCCGGCCGTTTCCACATGCGCCTGTCGAGATGCGTCAGGTGTCGAGGAAACTGCGCAACTTGCGCGACCGGCTGGGGTGCTTGAGCTTGCGCAGGGCCTTGGCCTCGATCTGGCGGATGCGCTCACGCGTGACGGAGAACTGCTGGCCGACCTCTTCGAGGGTGTGGTCGGTGTTCATCCCGATGCCGAAGCGCATGCGGAGCACGCGCTCCTCGCGCGGCGTCAGCGAGGCGAGCACACGCGTGGTGCTCTCGCGCAGGTTGGACTGGATGGCCGCATCCAGCGGGATGATGGCCTCCTTGTCCTCGATGAAGTCGCCCAGGTAGCTGTCTTCCTCGTCGCCGATGGGCGTCTCCAGGCTGACCGGCTCCTTGGCGATCTTGAGCACCTTGCGCACCTTGTCGAGCGGCATCTGCAGGCGCTCGGCCAGCTCCTCCGGCGTGGGCTCGCGCCCGATCTCGTGGAGCATTTGGCGGCTGGTGCGCACCAGCTTGTTGATGGTCTCGATCATGTGGACCGGGATGCGGATGGTGCGCGCCTGGTCCGCGATCGAGCGCGTGATCGCCTGACGAATCCACCACGTGGCGTAGGTGGAGAACTTGTAGCCGCGCCGGTACTCGAACTTGTCCACGGCTTTCATCAGGCCGATGTTGCCCTCCTGGATCAGGTCCAGGAACTGCAGGCCGCGGTTCGTGTACTTCTTGGCGATGGAGATGACGAGGCGCAGGTTGGCCTCGACCATTTCCGTCTTGGCGCGGCTGGCCTCGGTCTCGCCGGACTGCACCGTCTTCACGATCCGCCGGAACTCGCCGATGGGCATGCCGGTTTCCTCGGCGATCTCGGCGACCTGCTTGCGGATCTTCTGCACGTCCTCCGGATAGCGGTCGTAGAAGCGCTGCCAGCCCTTGCCGGGCAGGGTGCCCATCTCGTCGAACCACGTCGGGTCCAGCTCGCGGCCGTAGTAGCGGTCCAGGAAGTCCTGCCGGTCGACGCCCGAGCGCTGGGCGAGGCGCAACAGCTTGCCCTCGAGCTGCATGAGCGACTTGTTGAGGGCGTAGAGGTGCTCGACGAGCTGTTCGAGGCGCGGGTTGTTGAACCGCAGCGTCTTCACTTCCTTGATCAGCTCGTTCTTGAGCTTCTCGTAGCGCTGCTCGGTCTTGGCCGGAATCGGCTCGCCCGCCTCGAGGTGGTTGAGGCGCTTGATCTGGACCTTGCGCAGCTTCTCGTAGGTGCCGGCGATGCGGTCGAAGGTCTCGATGATCTGCGGGCGGAGGGCTTCCTCCATCGCCGCGATCGAGACCGAGCTCTCCTCGGCCTCCTCTTCGTCGTCCTCGAGACCGGAGATGACCTGACTTTCCTGGTTGGCCGAGCCGTCCGCGGCCTGCTCCTCGCCCTCGGCGGCCTCGCCCTCGGCCTGGGCCTCGGCGTCCGCGCCGTTCCCGCCCTGGGCGGTCTCACTGCTGGCGGCCTGACCGTCGCCGGCCGCCGTGCCGGAAGCGTCGCCGTTCGTGGCTGCGGTGGTATCCTGACCGTCGCCGGTGGCCGCCGCCGCGCGCGACTGGCTGCCGCCGCCGGACTTCTCGTTCTTACGCGCGCGCTCCGTGATCGGGTCGCTGGCGGTCAGGCCGGCGGTCATGCGCTCCTCGGCGGTGCCACGGTTCATGGCGCCTTCCGGGGCCGCGCCGCTGGCCGCCGCGCCGTCGGGCGCGCCGCCGTACATCGTCTCCAGATCGACGATGTCGCGCAGCAGGATCTGGCCCTCCTGCAACGCCTCGCGCCAGGTGAGCAGGGCCTTGATGGTCAGCGGGCTCTCGCAGATGCCCGTGATCATCTTCTCGCGCCCCGCCTCGATGCGCTTGGCGATGGCGATCTCGCCCTCGCGCGAGAGCAGCTCCACCGAGCCCATCTCGCGCAGGTACATGCGCACCGGATCGTCGGTGCGGCCGATGTCCTCGTCGTCGATGTTGCCGCGCGCGGCGCTCTCGTCCTCGTCCTCACCGGCGCTCTGGAGCTGGCCGCCGTCGTCCTGCTCCTCGCCCTCGATCACGTTGATGCCCATCTCGGAGAGCATGGACATCGTGTCCTCGATCTGCTCCGAGGACACCTGATCCGGCGGCAGAACCTCGTTGAGCTCGTCGTAGGTGACGTAGCCGCGTTCCTTGGCGCGCTGGAGGAGCTTCTTGACGGCCGAATTGCTCGTGTCCATGAGCGGGCCGTCGCCGGAGCTCTCGCGCGCTTCCGCCGTTTCCGTGTCCTGCGCCTTTGCAGCCATCGAACCCTCTGCCCTCAAAGCCCACGTTCGGGATCACGGCAAAACACCACACGCGCCGGAGCACCGCCCCTCCGGCGTTCAGCCGCGATCACGGTTTCACCACCGACCGCCGCGCCCCAATAGGGTCGGCGCCAGCCTTGGACGCGTTTCGAGGCGCCCCACGCGATCGATCGCCCTCTCGTCGTTTCGAGCGCAAACGTGCCGGTGGCGGGCATCCCGCGGATACCACGCCTGTAGCGCAAGTGGCGACAGACGCGCAGCGTGTCAAGCCCGGCCGCCGCCGCCCTATCACCCCAGCGTCACATATTCCCCCTGAGCTTGAGGACTGGGCGGGGCCGATCAACCTCCAGCTCCATCAGCACCTCTTTCATTTTTTGTCGCGTCGAAACATCATCACCCCTCATTTTTGCAAGCGGTGATACGATATACTCGTCTCGGTAGAATATTTCTTCAATACGCTCCTCACCCATCCGATTATACAATTCGCTCCAAATCGTTTCTGTTGAATTTTCGCTTCCATCACTAATAATATCAACTAAGTTTTCGCGCAAAAGGTCGAGATCGGATGCCCCAAACTCTATCCTAGAGAAGTCTTCTACAAAATCCTCTAGAATATCAGGGTTTTTTATTAGGCATAACATCAAAGCGCGGATGCCTCCACGCCACACAGCAACGGGCGAGCGCCGCGCGCCCTCGCCGCCGCCCTGCATCGCGTCGTCCGGCCGGCCCGGCCGTCCGCCGCCGCGCCGGCCGCCACCGCCGCGACGGCCGCCACGCGGCGGACCGTTGCCGAACTGCTCGCGGAAGCGGCGCTCCATCTCGTCGCGGTAGGCCTGCTGCACGCCCTCGTCCTGGATCTCCCCGATCTGGCGGTGCAGCTCGCGGCGCAGCCCGGCGCGGCGCTCGGGCGTGTCGAAGCGCCGCCCCTCGGTGGCCTGAAGCCACAGCATGTCCGACATGGGCCGGGCCGCGTCCAGGATGCGGCGGAACGCCTGGGCGCCGTGGTTGCGCACCACGTCGTCCGGATCCTCGCCCGCCGGCAACTCCGCGAAGCGCAGCGAGAAACCCGGCCGCAGCACGGGCAGCGCCCGTTCGGCCAGGCGGTAGCCGGCGCGCCGGCCGGCCTCGTCGCCGTCCAGGCACACCACGGGCTCGTCCGTGAGGCGCCAGAGCTGCTGCACCTGGTGCGCCGTGACGGCCGTGCCGAGCGGCGCCACCGCGGCCTGGAATCCCGCGCGGGCGAGCGCGATGACGTCCATGTAGCCCTCGGCCACGATCAGCTCGCCGGTGTCGTGGGCGGCCCGGCGCGCGCGGCCGAGGTTGTAGAGCACCTCGCCCTTGTGGAAGAGCTCGGTGTCGGGCGAGTTCAGGTACTTGGCCTTGGCGTTGCCGAGCGTGCGCCCGCCGAAGGCGATGATGCGCCCGCGCCGGTCGCCGATGGGGAAGATCAGCCGGTTGATGAAGGTGTCGCGCGGCTCGCCGCGTTCCTCGTCGTGTTTGACGAGTCCGGCGGCAAGCAGTTGCTCGTCGTCGTAACCGCGCGCGTTCATGGCCGTGCGCAGGGCCTGGGGCTGGTTGGGCGCCACGCCCAGCCGGAAGGCCTCGCGCGTGGCGCGGTCGACGCCGCGCGTGTCCAGGTAGGCGCGCGCCTCGGCGCCCGCGCGCCCGGCGAGCTGTTCCTCGAACCAAGCGCAGGCGGCCTCCACCACCTCGGCGAGCGTGGCGCGGCGCTGCTGGCGCTGGCGCTCCTCCGGGCCGGCGCGCGGCACGTCCAGACCCGCCTCCCCGGCCAGCTTTTCCACGGCCTCGGGGAAGCTCAGCCCCTCGGTGCGCATGACGAAGCCGACGACGTCGCCGTGCGCGCCGCAGCCGAAGCAGTGGAAGAAGCCCTTGTCCGGGTTCACCGTGAACGAGGGCGTCTTCTCGCGGTGGAAGGGGCACAGCCCCTCGTATTCCTTGCCCCGGCGCTGCAGGCGCACGTGGCGGCCCACCACCTCGGGCAACGGGGCACGCTGGCGGAGCCGGTCGAGGAACTCGGCGGGAAAGGTCATGCGCGGGCGTCCACCTGTGCGCGGCTACGGGAAACGACGACAGCGCGAGCCTGCCTCATCCGATGGCCCCGTGATAGAAGTACACCCCAAGACCGATGGTGAAAACGAGCTGTCCCGCCACGGCGTGCATCAGCACCACCAGCGGGAAGGACCCGCTACGCCGGTAGGTCCAGCCGAAGATCAGCCCGGCGCCGAAGGTGAGCACGATCGCCACCCAGTTCTGGTAGAAGGCGTGCACCAGGGCGTAGACGGCTGCGTTGGCGACGATCGCCGCGGCGTCCGAGCCGAAGAGCGGCGCGTAGCGCCGGAAGAAGAGCGGGCGGAAGATCAGTTCCTGCGTCAGCACCGAGGCGAGCGGGTAGATCAGCATGATCGCCGCCCACAGCCGCGTTTCGTGCAGCGGCAAGTGGAAGAGCTGTCCCGGCACCAGCACCAGCGTGAAGCCCAGGATCACCGCCGCCGCCACGGCGATGAAGCCCCCCGCGTAGGGCAGCCAGGCACGCAGCCCGCGCGGATCCACCAACTCGCGCCAGCGGAAGCCGGGCGTGACCGCCAGCAGCACCGCCCCGCACAGGACCATCGCGGCCAGCGGCAGGAAGGTGCCGAGCGCGTCGAAATAGACCACGTGGACGACCGGAATGGCGACGTAGAGCGCCGCGAACTCCACCGCGCGGCGCGTGGCGGGCACCTCGTCGAGCCGCGGCTGGGATGACGGGGCGCTCATGCCTGCCTGCTCCGCTGCCTGAACCCGACCCGGAGATGGGAAGGTGCCCGCCCGGCGTCCACCTGCCCGCCCGTTATGCCGCCGGCGCTTCGTGGCGCGTTTCCAGATAGGCGGCCAGCACCACCAGCGCCGCCCCCACGGCCATGATCCAGCCGAAGGGCTCGGCCGTGAAGATGGCGGCGGAGAGCGTGCCCACGATGGCTTCCGTCATCATCAGGATGCCCAGGCGCGTCGGCTCCATCAGCCGCGCCACCCACATGAACACCGCCAGCGAGACGCCCCACCAGCCGACGCCGAGCGCGGCGATCCACGCCAGTGCTTCCAGGGCCGCATCGTCGGGAAGCGGCGGCGGCGAACCGCCCAGGCCGAGCGCCAGCACCAGCGCCGCGACGGCGCCGCCCAGGCAGAAGATGAAGTTCGTCTCCACGCCGTTGGTCGCCACCTGCGTGCGCAGCCCGGTCGAGGAGATCGACCACATGATGCCCGAGGCGAGCCCGAACCAGTCGCCCAGGGTGGTCGGCAGCGGCAGCCCGCCGTGGCTGCCGCGCAGCACCAGCGCGATGCCGCCCAGCCCCAGGCCGATCGCGGCGTAGCGCCACCAGGACGCGGGCCAGCCCAGCCAAAGCCGGGCGATGATCACGCTCCACACCGGGGTCAGGTAGAACAGCAGGATCACGACCGCGACGTGGCCGTAGAGCAGCCCGTTGGAATAGAGGATGAAGGAAACGCCGCCGATTCCGATGCTGACCAGCGCCCAGGGGTTGGAGGCGCGGATGCGCCGCCGCCCCACCCAGGCGAAGGGCGCCATCGCCAACGCCCCCACGGCCACCGCAACGAAGGTGGCCCACGGCCCGGCCGCGGCCACGGCCTCCAGCGCGCGCAGCGGCACCCAGTAGATGCCCCACAGCGCGGGGACCACCAGCGCGGCGATGAAAACCGTCGGCCCGGCGCGGCCGTGGCCGGGGATCGCGGCGGATTGCGTCACCTCGGGCTGCCTCCGTGACTGCGTGGGCCGGCGAACAACGGGCTCCCATCGTGGTCACGCGCGCCGCGGACACAAGCCATCGGCCCGCATGCACGCCATGCCCGGCGCGCACGCCCGGATGGCCCGCGGCGGCGCAGGGGTGTAGGGTGTGGGCATGAGGTGTCGAAACTCACTCGGGCCGATCGCGCTGGCGGCCGTGCTGGCCGGCGGTCACGTGGCCGCCCCGGCGCACGCGGATCAGACGGACCCGCGCCTGGATTCCTTGTTCGCCGAGCTGGACGACGCGGAAAGCTACGCCGAGGGCCAGCGCATCGCCGAGAAGATCTGGTCGATCTGGTACGAGCACGAGGACCCGCAGGTGCGCGAGATCATGGCCCGCGGCCAGCGCGCCATGGAAAGCCGCCAGCTCGCCGCCGCCCTGGCCGCGTTCGATCAGGCGGTGCGCCTCGACCCCGACTACGCCGAGGCGTGGAACAAACGCGCCACGATCCACTTCATGCTCGGCAACTACGAAAAGTCGCTGGCCGACATCGAGCGCGTGCTGGCGCTGGCGCCGCGCCACTTCGGCGCGCTGTCGGGGCGCGGGCTGTGCCACATGAAGCTGGGCAACCCGCGCAAAGCGCTGGACGCCATGGAGAAATCGCTGGCGATCCATCCGCAACAGCCGGGCACCCGCGCCCGCGCCGAACAGCTCCGCGACCGCCTGGGCGAACGCGACATCTGATCGCGGCTCACTCCCGGCGGCCTTCCAGGAAGATGAACCAGTAGACCGCGCCCACGAGCACACCGCCGCCGAAGACGTTGCCGATCGTCACGGGCACCAGGTGGGCGACGAAATCGCCCAAGGCCGTCAACGGTGGCAAGCCGTCGGGCCAGGCAAGCTTGGTGGCGGCGGAGGGATGCAGGATGAGGGAGACCGCCGCCAGCGGCATATACACCATCACCGCGACGGCGTGCTCCAGGCCCATCACATAGTAGGCCGTGACGGGCGGGATGACGGACAGGATGCGGTCGGTGGTGGTGCGCGCGCTGTAGCTCAGCCACACGGCCATGCACACCAGCACGTTCCCCAGCACGCCGCGGAAGAAGGCCTCGATCGCGCCCGTGTCGGCCATGCGCGCGGAGACCGCCGCAGCCTCTTCGACCAGGCCGCCATCCAGGCGCGCCGCCTGCCCCGCCAGCACCGCCATCACGACGGTCGCCACCGCGCCCACGATGTTGCCGACGTAGACGACGCCCCAGGCGTGCAGCAGCTCGCGCAGACGGATGTGCCCGCTGACCAACGCCATGACCATGAGGTTGTTGCTGGTGAACAACTCCGCGCCGCCGACGGCGACCAGGATCACGGCGGTGGAAAACGCCAGCCCCGGCACGAGGGGGCCGGCCGCCCCGCCCTCGGACACGTTGAGGGCGAAGAGCACGCCGATGGCGACGAAGGCCCCCGCCAGCACCGACAGCGCCAGCAACTTGTGGAGGCGCAGGCGGGTCTTCTTCGCGCCGACGTCCTCCGCCTTCTCCGCCATCTGCTCGGGGAGCAGCGCATCGACCCCGACCGACGGCGGCGGCTGGTCCTTGGGCGTATGATTGCGGTTCGTCGTCATGGCACCCCCGCCCGAGCCATCACCTGCGGTCGAATTCTGCGGTCATCCGGGCGGGGATGAGAAGGTTTGGTGTGGGATGGCGGCGGAATCGCGGGCTGCCCCGCACCCTTTCAGGACGACGGCGCGGGGCATGCGCGGCGCCGTCAGGCGCCGCCCATCTCGTCGCGGGTGTTGACGCGCTCGGCCAGCCGCTCGTGCGGCTTGCGCAGGCTGTTGGTCTCGACCTCCCAGATCCAGCCGCTGACCGTCACCGACTCCGGGATCAGCGGATGGTTGCGCACGTAGTCGACCTGGGCCTGACAAATCTCGTCGACCGAACGGTCGTCGAACATGCGAATCCACTTCCCGAACGCGCTGGGATCGAGCTGCAGTTCCGGCACCTCCGGATCGAGCTGAACCGTGGCGGGATCGACGCCCTGATCGGCGAGGCCCTGCACGACACTGTCGGTGTGCGCCGCCATCATGCCGCATTCGGTGTGGTTCACGATCACGATTTCCTCGGTACCGAAAAAGCGGCAGCTCAACATGGCCGAGCGGATGGCGTCGTCGGTCATGATGCCGCCCGCGTTGCGGAACACGTGCGCGTCGCCGCGGTCACCGCGAATGCCGAGGGCTTCGTCGATCGGCAAGCGCTCGTCCATGCAGGCGCAAACCCACAGCCGCCGGTTGTTCGGCTTGCCCTTCTGCCGGCGCAAGACCCAGGTCTCGCGCTCCTGGGCGGCCTGCTCGAGCTGGCGCTTCACCGTCATGGCCGATCCTCCTCGAAAATACAGTTTCGAGTGATGGTTTTAGCCCGATGGCCCACGAAAATGCAAACGCCGGATCGATTTCACACCAGTGAAGCGAGTATTCGCGCGGCCCGTGCGCTGCGGCCCATCTCGCCCGGAAAGCCCCGCGCGCATACCACGCCCATGGAATGGCAATCCGCGCCCTCTCCGGCCAGCCTTCGCCGTGTCACCGCGCAGCCGGACGATCGCGATGCCGACCGCAGACGCGTTCCGCACCGAAATCCGCGCACAAATCCGCCGCGCGCAGCGCCAGCAGCGGCCACACGCTGAAATCAACGCCGGAGAATTGCACCGGACGCTCGGCGGTATCCGAGCCAGGCCGGCCATCAAATGCCGACCTGCTGCCATGTCCTGTGGTCCCTCTACGACCCCCAGGGCGACCGGATCGTCTCTCAGCCGGACCAGGGATACGGACCGTCCCTCACAATCCAGTTCGCTGCCCGCTTCGAGCGGTGACCAATCGAGATCGCCGCCCGCGGCAGCCGACACGTTACACTCGACGGTGTTCGCGAACCGGATGAAACGCTTCCGAAAGATGCTGAGAGTAGCCGGGCAAGCGGAGAAAGGTGGTGTCCCCTAGGGGATTCGAACCCCTGTTACTGCCGTGAGAGGGCAGCGTCCTAGGCCGCTAGACGAAGGGGACACCGGCTTTGCGGCCCAATGCAGGCGCGGATATAACCGTGTGCGTGGCGGGGATCAAGAGGTGATTTTCGCCGATCCGGCATCTGCCTGCGCGAGCCCCGCCCATGCCGGCCGGAACAGCCGCGATCACCCCTTCGTGGTCCCGGCAACGGCCTCGCTGACGGCCGTGATGGCAGCGTCCACCTCGGCCGGCGTGGTCGTGAATCCCGCCACCAAGCGAATCACGGCGGCCTCGTCGTGGCGCGATTCGTTGAACACCCAGCCCTGCTCGGCCAAGCAATCGGCGGCGCGCTCGGAAATCGCGGCGAAGACGATGTTGCCCTCGACCGGGTGGACCAGCCGCACCCCGGCCAGCCGCCCCAGCCCGTCGGCGAGGCGCGCGGCCATGGCGTTGGCGTTGCGCGCGTTCGCCAGCCACAGCTCGTCGTCGAGGTAGGCGTCGAGCTGCGCGCCCAGATACCACCCCTTCGACCACAGGTGGCCACCGCGCTTGCGCCGATAGCCCAGCGTTGCCGCGAGCGCGGGCTCGAACACCACCAGGGCCTCGGCGGCCATGGCGCCGTTCTTGGTCGCGCCGAAGGTGAGCATATCCACCCCGGCGCGCCAGCTCAGCTCGGCGGGCGTGCAGCCGCAGGCCGCCACCGCATTGGCGAAGCGCGCGCCGTCCATGTGCACCGGCAGCCCGTGCTCGCGCGCCACGGCGGCCAGCGCGCGCACCTCCTCCGGCGTGTAGCGGGTCCCCGCTTCCGTCAGGTTGGTGAGGCTCAGGGCCGCCGGCGGCATGTGGTGGACCTCCGGCGGGCTCAGCTCAGCCAGCACCGCGCGCACGGCCTCCGGCGTCAGCTTGCCCTCGTCGCCGGGAATGCGGTGGATGCGGGCGCCGTGGGTGTAGAAGGGGACGGCGCCGCATTCGTCGGTGTCGATGTGGGCGTCGGCGTGGGCGAGGATGACGCCCCATGGCGGCGCCATCGCCGCCAGCCCGAGCGCGTTCGCCGCCGTGCCCGTCGCCACCGGCACCACCGCGGCTTCGGGCGTCTCGAACAGGTCGCGCACGCGCGCGCACGCGCTTTTTGTGTACGGGTCGTCGCCGTAGGGCGCGGCCGCCTCCTGGTTCGCCGCCGCCATGGCGGCCATGATGGCCGGCGCGACCGGCCCGGCGTTGTCGCTGCGCAGGCTCACGAGCTTCCCTTCGGCGCTTGCCCCGGCGCGATGCGCCCCACGACCTTCCCGGCCCCGGGGTCGACCAGCAGAACCTCGCCGCACCCGGCGTCCGCCGGACCGTCGAGCCGCACGACGAGGCGATCGTCCGTGCCGGTCACCCCGGCGATGCGGCAGGCATCGTCCAGCCCCAGATGGAGGGTGCCGAGGTCCGCGCGCGGGCCGGTGGCGTCGGAGCTGTCGGCGATGATCTTGGCGACCACCACGCCGAGGCCGAGCACGATCAGCACCGCCATGCCGATCACGAGGGCTTTGAGGGCTTTCATCTTGGACCCTTCACACGCACATGGGGATCATGGCCGAGGCGGCGGAAACAGCCACGCGCACGGTCCGGCTGACCGTTGACGCCAGCGACGCGAACGCGCGCGCGGACCGCGTGCTCGCCCGCGGCGCCGACGGGCTGTCGCGCAGCCGCATCAAGGGGCTGGTCGAGGCGGGCCACCTTGCCGTGGACGGGCGGACGGTGGCCGACCCGGCGCACCGGGTCAAGGCGGGCGCCGAGCTGACGCTGACGGTGCCGCCGGCCGCGCCGGCCAAACCGGAAGCCCAGGCGATCGCCCTGGATGTCGTTCACGAAGACCCCCATCTCATCGTCGTGATCAAGCCGGCCGGGATGGTGGTCCACCCCGCCCCGGGCGCGCCGGACGGCACGCTGGTCAACGCGCTGATCGCCCATTGCGGCGACGAGCTGACCGGCATCGGGGGCGAGCAGCGCCCGGGCATCGTCCACCGGCTCGACAAGGACACCAGCGGGCTCATGGTGGCGGCCAAGACGGAAACCGCCCACGCCGCGCTCGTGGAGCAGTTCGCCGCGCGCTCGATCGAGCGCAGCTACACGGCCGTGGTCTGGGGCGTGCCCGCCCCCACCGAAGGCGCCTGCACGAGCGCCATCGGCCGCCATCCCGTCGACCGCAAGCGCATGGCCGTGCGCCAGCGCGGCGGCCGCGCGGCGGAGACGCACTACCGCGTCACGCGCGTGCTGGGCGCGCGCACGGCCTCGCTGGTCGAGTGCCGGCTGAAGACCGGCCGCACGCACCAGATCCGCGTGCACTTGGCGCACGCGGGCCATCCGCTCGTGGCCGATCCGACCTACGGCCGGCGGCGCATCCCGGACGAACTGGCCGAGCCGGCGCGGCACGTCGTCGCGGGCCTGGGGCGGCAGGCGCTGCACGCCGCCACGCTGGGGTTCACGCACCCGGTCACGGGCGAGCGGCTGCGCTTCACGAGCCCGATTCCCCAGGACATTCAGGGTGTTATCGACGCATTCTCGGGGGGTTGAAAATCATGACAAGAACGGTCATATATGGCTTGCGGTCGGCAGGGGATTCGGCCTAAGATTCCGAACATGGCGGAACGCGTGGACGCGACGCGGGCGCAAGCTCGCGGCGCCATGCTGCGTCCGCCGCCTCGCACGACGCCATCGCCTCGAAGCGCGGCACACGGGCCGGTGCCGGATCTGGACGCCGGCCGCCGGGCACGCCGCGCCCGCGAGACGCGGTGACCGCACGCGGATGCGAGCGATCGTCCTGAAGGGGTTGAGACATGGCACAGCCGCAGCTTCCCACGGTTCCCAGCGAGGGCAACCTGACCCAGTACCTCCAGGAGATCCGCAAGTTCCCGATGCTGGAAGCGGACCAGGAGTACATGCTGGCGAAGCGCTGGCGCGAGCACAATGACGTGGACGCCGCGCATCAGCTCGTGACCAGTCACCTGCGGCTGGTCGCGAAGATCGCCATGGGCTACCGCGGTTACGGCCTGCCGCTGTCCGAGCTGATCTCGGAAGGCAACGTCGGCATGATGCAGGCCGTGAAGCGGTTCGACCCGGATCGCGGCTTCCGCCTGGCGACCTACGCCATGTGGTGGATCCGTGCGGCGATCCAGGAGTATATCCTGCACTCCTGGTCCATGGTTAAGATGGGCACGACGGCGGCGCAGAAGAAGCTCTTCTTCAACCTGCGCAAGCTCAAGGGCCAGATGCAGGCCATCGACGAGGGCGATCTGGACCCCGAGCAGGTCAGCGAGATCTCGGAGACGCTCAACGTCCCCGAGAACGACGTCATCAACATGAACCGCCGTCTGGGCAGCCACGATCACTCGCTGAACGCCCCGTTGCGCGTGGACGGCGACGGCGAGTGGCAGGACTGGCTCGTCGACGAGGGCGAGAACCAGGAAAGCCGCCTGGGCGAGACCGAGGAGCTGACCAAGCGGCGCGAGCTGCTGCGCGACGCGATGGAGTCCCTGAATGCCCGCGAGCGCCACATCCTGGAGGAGCGGCGCCTCAAGGAGGAGCCGACGACCCTGGAGGATCTGAGCCAGGAGTACGGCATCTCCCGCGAGCGCGTCCGCCAGATCGAGGTGCGGGCGTTCGAAAAGCTCCAGAAGGCGATGCGGAATGCCGCGCGCGAGAGCGTGGCGGCGTAACACCCGGCCATCAGCGCAGCTCCGCGAATGAAGCGCCGCAGGCGCACCCGAACCCAGCCGGTCCGTTCAGCGGGCCGGCTTTTTTGTTGGCCTATCGGGTGGAGAAGGCGTTGGGCGCGGAATCGTCCGTCGTGTCCGCCTCGTGTTCCTCGCCCGCGACCTCGTCGCCCCAGAGGTCGCGCAATTCCTCCTGGCGCTTTTGCAGCTGCTTGATGCGCGTGTCCGTGGCTACCTGGTAGTAGCGCCGCAGCAGCGGCGGCAGCCCCAGGAAGATGCCCCAGCCCACCGCCGCACCCGTGTAAGCGATCAGCCAGTAAATCGGCTGGGCAACGGTCATCAGGGCCTGGCTGAAGTGGTGCCCCAGGGACCACAGGTGGATGACGGCGGGCAGCGTGCCCACGCCGTTGAGCAGCCCCACGGTAACCGTCACCGAGTGCCCCGGCGTCTTGTCCGTCATCAGCGCCACGATCGTGGGCAGCAACAGAAAGCCGGCCACCACGGTCGTGGGCAGCAGGAAGACGGCCATGGGCACGATGAAGGCCGCCAGGGCCATCCACTGCCAGATCGAACGGCTCTTCTGATCCGCGCCCGCCGGGCTCTGATCCGTATCCTGGCTCATCCGCGTCCGCTTCCGCGATCGGTCATGTTACGAACAGCACCGTCATCATCACCAGCCCCAGGCCGGAGATCAGCGCCGAGATTGCGGTGGCCACGTTGCGCGTCGCCCGGGCCACGTTGCCGTCCGAGGTCAGGCCGCCGTCCTCCAGCCAGGCGATCTCCTGCTTGATCTGCTGGTACTCCTGCTCGGCCGCCTGGAACCCAGCGGCGTCGCGTTTGCGCAGCTCGCCGTCGTCGGCGGCGTTCACCAGTTCGATCAGCGAGGCGTTGTCGACCGCGCGCTGAACGCGTTGATCCGCCTTTTCCCGGGTTTTGCGGTTGTGGTACCCGGCGACGATGTCGCTGGCGAAGCGACCCGCCCAGGTGGTCAGCGCGGGCAGCTTCTTGGGTCCGTACTTCTTCTGCAGGCGCGCCAGCAGATGCAGCAACGCGCGCTTGCGGATCAGCTCCGACTGGCGCGCGGCGATGCTGGTGGCGATGCGCTCGATCGTCTGGGAATCCGTCCAGGAAATACAGAACGCGGCGATGTGGCGGTCGACCGGCTCGGTGTCGGGCGCGCCCGCCTCCGCGCGCTTTTCCAGCGCGGGCAGGAGGCGCTCGATGTGGTTGACGTACTGCCCGACCACCAGGGGTGAGAGACACGGGTAACCAACGTTGAACTCGTAGATGCAGCGCTCGATCCCGTAGCCGGGCTCGGACGAGCCCAGGAAGCTGTTGAGCCGCTCCGAGGCCGACATCAGCCGCGCGGTGTTCAGCGAGCGGTCGGTCTGCTGCTCCATCCAGCGCTGGGGCAGCTTGGCCAGGATGATCTCGGTCAGCAGCTCGCGGTCGCCCTCGCGGTTGTACGCCAGCGCCAGGGCTTCCGGGATGGCCTCCACGCGCACCGCCATGCTGCGGAAGCGGATGGGCGCGCGCGGGTCCAGCGCGATAAGCAGCTGGGCCAGCGCGCGGTCGTCGCTCTGCCCGCCGCTCTTGGCCATGACCTGCTGGATGCGGCTGGCGTGCTTCTCGTCGCCCAGGCTGCGCTCCGCCCATTCCTGGATCTCCCCCGAGCCCATGACGGCGATGGCGTTGCGCCAGTCCTGCGCCAGGGCGTGGGCGAGCGCGGGCGCGCTCCAGTACTGCTGCCCGTTGAAGCGGAAGCCGCGCCGCGCCTTGTTGGGAAGCGCCGCCTGCTTGGGGCTGAGCTGCCGCCCGGAGAGCCACATCTCCAGGTCGTCGATGTCCCAGCGGTCCTCCTCGTCGTCGGTCAGCAGGCCGCGCAGCGGCTCCATCAGCTTCAGCGACGCGCGCGTGCGCCCCATCAGCGCGGAATACGTGCCGACGGTCATCTTCTGCATGACGATGGCGTCGGCCGACCAATCCGCCATGGGATTGCCGCCGCGCAGCAGCATCGCCATGAGAACGCCGAGGGCGTAGAGGTCGTCGCGCGGATCGCCCGGGCCGCGGCCGATCACGTTGGCCTGCGCGCCCTGGATGGTCTCGTAGACCGGCGGCTGCACCGTCCCGGCCGGGTGGGCGATGCAATCGCCCAGCATCATCTCCTGGGTGGCGGGATCGCCGGTGTAGACGTTCTGCGCGCAGATGGCCCGGTGGGTCACGCCCCGGTCGAAGACCTCACGCAGCACGCGGGTCATGGGTTTGACCAGCCGCTCGACGAGCTGGTCCTCCCGCAGGGCCGGCATCCGGGCGTCGCTGCCGGCCGCCAGCAGGTCGCCGGTGGGCTGGTCCTGAACGACGGCGAAGCGCTGGTTGCCCTGCCCGTCCCAGGGCACGACACCCCAGTCCACGGGGGTGACGACGGGCTGTCCCTCGATGCGCGAGAGCGGCGGGATGATCTCTTCGCGCGGCGGGTGGGATTCGTCGAAGACGAGGGCGTAGAAGGTGCTGCCCGGCTCGCGGCTGTCGGTGGCCGCGTAGGCGTCCGCCGTTTGCGTGCTGAGCCCCGGGAGCTTCTGGCTGGTGTCGATGCGCACGTGGCGGCCGAGCTGCACCTGTCGGCGCCCGCCGCCGCGCTTCGGCGCGTCACCCTGCCCCTGGCTGGCGTCGCTCATGCCGGGCCCACTTGCCGTAAACCTCGTCCGGACAGGACGCCAGCCAAGCGCACACGAGCAAACATCGCGTTAACGCCCGGGGTCGAGCGCGACGGCGGCCGTGTCACGCCGCGCCGAAGGGGTCCGCAACCAGGATGGTGTCGGCCCGCTCGGGGCTGGTGGAGATCATCGTCACCGGCGCGCCGGTCAGGGCCTCGATGCGGCGCACGTAGGCGACAGCGTTTTCCGGCAACTCGTCCCAGGTGCGCGCGCCGTGGGTGGACTGCGACCACCCCGGCATCTCCTCGTACACCGGCTCCGCGCGCGCCTGGAGGCGCGGCGAGGCGGGCAGATGGTCCAGGTGTTCGCCGTCGACGCGGTAGCCGACGCCGATCTTCACCGTCTCCAGCCCGTCCAGCACGTCCAGCTTGGTCAGCGCGATGCCGTTGATCCCGCCGACGCTCACGGCCTGGCGCACGAGGGCGGCGTCGAACCAGCCGCAGCGCCGCGCGCGCCCGGTGACCGTCCCGAACTCGTTGCCGCGCTCGCCCAGGTGATGGCCGGTCTCGTCGTCCAGCTCCGTGGGGAAGGGGCCGCTGCCCACGCGTGTGGTGTAGGCCTTGGCGAGGCCCAGCGTGCAGTGCATGCGCCCGCCGAAGCCGGCGCCGGCCAGCGCCTGCCCCGCGAGGGTGTTGGAGCTGGTGACGAAGGGATAGGTGCCGTGGTCGACGTCCAGCATGGCGCCCTGGGCGCCCTCGAAAAGGATGTCGGCCCCCTCGCCGCGCGCCCCGTCGAGCACCTTCCAGGCGCGGTCCGCAAAGGGCAGGATGCGCGGTGCCACCGCGAGGAGTTGCTGGACGATCTCTTCGGCGTCCACCGGCTCGTCGCCCAGGCCGCGCAACAGGGCGTTGTGGTGCTGGAGCAGCGCGTCCACGCGCTCGCGCAGCAGGTCCTCGTCGGCCAGATCGCAGACGCGAACGGCGCGGCGGCCCACCTTGTCCTCGTAGGCGGGGCCGATGCCGCGCCCGGTGGTGCCGATGCGCCCGCCGCGGCCGGCGGCGGCCTCGCGCGCGCGGTCGACGCGGCTGTGCAGCGGCAGGATGAGGCAGGCGTTGTCGGCGATGCGCAGGCGATCCGGCGTCAGTTCCAGCCCCTGCCCGCGCACGCGCTCGATCTCCTCGGCCAGCGCCCAGGGATCGACGACCACGCCGTTGCCGATCACCGCCAGCTTGCCGGAGCGCACCACACCCGCCGGCAGCAGCGACAGCTTGTAGGTCGTGCCGTCGACCACGAGCGTGTGGCCGGCGTTGTGGCCGCCCTGAAAGCGCACCACGACGTCGGCGCGCTGGGACAGCCAGTCGACGACCTTGCCCTTGCCTTCGTCGCCCCACTGGGCGCCCACGACCGCGACGTTCGCCATCTAGCCGCTCCCCGACCCGGTTCGGACGGCCGCCACCCGGCCGTCCCGGTAGATGTGCCCGCACCCCAGCCGGGCCGCCTCGGCCTCGGCGTCGGGCTCCGGTTCCAGCCCCGCCACGGTCACCCAGCCGTCGGCCCGCAACCCGCGCGCGATCGAGGGATCGGTGCCCGCGGGCACGTACAGCCGCTCGGCGCGCGGCGCCGCCGGCAGGGCGCGCATGACGGTGTCCATGAATACGGTGAATCCCGTGGCCGCCTCGGTGGCGCCCACGTTGGCGTCGGCGGTGTAGCGCCCGCCGCGCCCGACCTCGGCGCGCACCCCGCGCGCGTAGAGCGTGAAGGACACGCCCGTCTGATACTCGAAGCCGCGGTGCTCGACCGGATCGACCGTCAGCGTCAGCTCCGGCAGCGCCGCGCGCACGCGCTCGACCACGCGCGCCAGCCGCTCCGCCTCGGGCCGGATCGCATCCGGCAGATCCAGGGCCTGCAGGCGCGGCAGCGCCGTTTCCGCCGGGCCGACCGCGCGCAGCAGGCCGCGAAACAGCTCGGCGTGCTCGCCCGCGAGCGTGTCCACCGACGCCGCGTCCTTGCGGTCCAGGGCCTGGCGCAGGCGGTCGGTCGTGTCAGCGTCCACCCCCAGGTGCGCGGCCAGCGCCCCCACCAGCGGCGGCAGGTTGAGGTCGACCGACAGGCGGGGCACGCCCACCTCCTGCAACGCCTCGACCGCCATCGTGACGGCCTCGGCGTCGGCGGCCTCGGCGTCGGTGCCGATCAGCTCCGCGCCCACCTGGGCGAACTGGCGCTCCGGGCGGAGCTGCGAGCCGGCGGTGCGCAGCACCTGCCCGGCGTAGCACAGCCGCAGCGGGCGCGGCGCGTGCCCCAGGCGCGAGGCGGCGACGCGGGCGACCTGCGGCGTGACGTCGGCGCGCAGCCCCAGCATCTTCTGGCTCACGGGGTCCATGAGGCGGAAGGTCTGCGCGCCCAGCGCGGCGCCCGCCCCGGCGAGCAGGGCATCCTCGAACTCCAGCATGGGCGGCTTGACGCGCTCGTAGCCGTGGCCGGCGAAGCAGCTCATCAGCCGCTCCACGGCCGCCGCCTCGTGGTCGGCGTCGGGCGGCAGCACGTCCTGCAGCCCATTGGGCAGCAGCGCGTTGGCGGGCGTTCGGGTCATGCGAAAGCCGGTCAGCTGGCGTGAACGATGGGTGTGCGGGAACCATCCCGGCGCGCACGCGCGCGGTCAAGCCGCGGGGCGGCGGTCACGCAGCCGGCGTCGGAGCCGTCTGCGCCGCGCACGCACCAAGCGGCGGGGTGTAGAGCACCAGCGCCGCCGCCTGCAACAGTGCGATACGGGAATCGGAGCCGGCTTACTCCGCGGCGGGGGCGTCGGCCATGTGCGCCTCGGCGTAGGCCTGCACCCGGCTCAACCCGCCCTGGAAGGCGTAGGCCTCGTAGCCGGCCTGCTGCATCAGCTCCGCCAGCACGGGCGTCTGCGTTCCGAAGGTGCAGTAGAGCACGTAGGTCCGGTCCTTGGGCAGCTCGCGGAAGGTGCGCGCGAGGCTGTCGGCGTCCCAGTGCTCGGCGCCCGGCGCGTGCCAGCGCCGGTACATGTGCCCCGGCTGGCAGTCGATCACGCGCGCGCCGGCGGGGATCTCGCCGGTGAACAGGAAGGGCTGGCGCAGGTCGTCCGCCGTGACGCTCATCACGTCGCGCACGGAGCGCTCGCTGACCGCCCGGTCGAGCAAGGCGCCGTCCAGCGCTTCCTCGTGCTTGTCCAGCGTCGCCGGACGGCAGCGCACCACCGGCCGCCCGGTGGAGAGGGCGCAGTACTCGCGGATGCGCTCGGACAGCGGCGCGGTGCCGATGCGCCGCGCCTCGGCCATGATCTCGTCCTTGTCGAAGCCGCACAGCGGGCGCAACACGGGGCGGTCGGCGACGGGGTCGATGGCGGAGAGGTTCGCCAGCGTCTGCGAGGACACCTGCCCGATCGCCTCCCCGGTGACGATGGCGTCGGCGCCCGTGTCCGCGGCCACGCGGCAGGCGGCGCGGTACATCAGCCGCTTGAGCACGACCTGCCAGCGGCTGGTCTTCACCTTCGCCTTCATGTCCGCGGTCACGTCGGAAAAATCGACGACGTGGAACTGCGGGCGCAGGCCGTGCGCCCAGGCGTGCGTCAGCACCGCCGCGATCTGGAGCACCAGCCGCTCGTACGCGCCGCCGCCCAGGTTGCAGAAGACGAAGTCGACGTGCGCGCCCCGGCGCATGATGCGCCACGCCGCCACGACGGAGTCGAACCCGCCCGACAGCAGCGCCACCGCGCGCCCCTGGATGCCGGCGGGCATGCCGCCGACGCCTTCGTGCCGTTCGCAGGTGATCACCGCGCGCCGGCCGAGCGCCTCGACGAAAACCGTGACGTCCGGGTTGTCCAGGTGGACCGTGCCCAGGTCGTTGAGCGCCGCCCCCAGCTTGCGCTCGACGTCCGGGGACTTGAAGGGCTGGCCGCCCTGGCGCTTGCAGCGAACGGCGTAGCGCTTGCCGCGCACCGTGTCGGCACAGGCTTCGCGGCCGATCTGCGTGATCGCGTCCAGCTCCGTGGGCGCCACCGCGGCTACCGGGGAAAAGCTGGAAATGCCGAAGACGCGCGGCAGCACCGCCATGGCGTCGTCGCGCCGGGGGGTGGTGATGAAGACACGCCCGAAGCTGACGCTCAGCTCGTGCTCGATGCCGTTGCGGGCGAGCGCATCGGCGATGTTGTCGCGCAGCGTGTGCTGCCAGAAACGGCGCGTGCGGCCGGATTTGATGGCCTCTTCCGGCCCCGGCCGCACCACGATCATGTCGTCGACCACGCGCGCGGTGTCCGCCACGGTGTCCGCCTCCATCCAATGGCTGTCGAAATCGCCGGCACCCCGACGCGGATGCGCGTTCGCTCGCGCTGCCACTTAAGACGTGCGCGGTTTCGCTTCAACAATGCCCTATTCGACGCCGTGTTCCGCCTTCAGATATTCGAAGGCCCAATCCAGCCACGGCAGCAGGGCCGCAACGTCGTCCGGATCGACGGTCGCACCGCCCCATATGCGCAGCGTCGGCGGGGCGTCGCGGTGGCCCATGAGGTCGTAGCCCGCTCCGTGCCCGGCGATCAGGTCGGCCATGCGCTGGATCAGTCGGCGCTGCTCGGGCTCGCCGTGGCGGCGAATCCAGGGGTCGACGGGGCGCAGGCACAGGCTCGTGGGCGCCTGCGTGGCCGGGTCGGCGGCGAGGAAATCCAGCCAGGCGCGCGCCGCCACCCACTCGGCGACCACGGCGCGGTTGGCTTCGGCCCGCGCCCGCAGCGCCGGCAGCCCGCCGAGGGACTCCGCCCAGGCGAGGGCATCGAGCGCATCCTCGACGCACAGCATCGAGGGGGTGTTGAGCGTCGCCCCCGCGAACAGGGCGTCCTTCACCCGCCCCTGCTCGGCCAGACGGAAGACCTTGGGCACGGGCCACGGCGGCGTGTGCGTCGCCAGCCGCGCGACGGCGCGGGGCGAGAGCGCGATCATGCCGTGCTGGGCCTCGCCGCCCAGGACCTTCTGCCAGGACCAGGTGGCGACATCCAGTCGGTCCCACGGCAGCTCCACGGCGAAGGCGGCCGAGGTGGCGTCGCAGATCGTCAGCCCGGCGCGGTCGGGGGCGATCCAGCGTGCGTCCGGCACCATGACGCCCGTGGTCGTGCCCACCCACGGGAAGACGACGTCGCGGCCGGCGTCGACCGCCGTCAGGTCGGGCAGCGCGCCGTCCGGGGCCTCCAGCACGCGCACCCCGTCGAGGTCGAGCTGGTCCACCACGTCGCGCAGCCAGGTGCGGCCGAAGCCGTCCCACGCCAGCACGTCCACGCCGCGCGCGCCGAGCAGGCTCCACAGCGCGGCCTCGAACGCGCCCGTGTCCGAGGCCGGCAGGATGGCGACGCGATGGCTGTCCGGAATGCCCAGCACGCCGCGCGAGCGCGCGATGACGGCGTTCAGCCGCTCCTGCGCGTCCGCGCTGCGGTGCGAGCGGCCGAGCAGCGCGCCCGTAAGCGCGTCGGCCGACCAGCCGGGGCGCTTGCGCGCGGGACCGGTGCAGAAGCGCGGATCGGCGGGCTTGCGGGCGGGCGGATCGGGGTACGGCACGAGCGCCTCCTGACACGGCGAAAAGGCTGATCGCGCCGGCCTGGGCCGGTCAATCGCACACGCCGGCCGGGTTTCATCAGCGACGCTCAGCCCGTCTCAATTCGTACGCCGAGCCGCCCTGGAAACGCGCCCATGCGCGTGGCATTTTTCGAGTTTGCGTCTTTCGTATCGCGCGTGCCGGTTCTCTCGACACGCCCCATGAGCATCCCTACAAGGCGCGTCGGTGTGCCGTGACCACGCGAACCGGGCCGGTGTGTGCCGGCACGCGCCGGAGCGCGGCACGTCCGATCCGACCGGGGGCCGGAGGCACCGATTCGATGGATGGCTCACTGATCATCGTGGGGATCGCCGTCGCGCTGTTCACGGGCGTGAACAACGGCGGCTCCTCCATCGGCGCGTCCTTCGGACCGGCCGTCGGCAGCGGCATCGTCGGCTACCGCATGGCCGGCATCCTGATGACGGGCGCGGTGCTCGCCGGCGGCCTGATCGTCGGCCCCAACGTGGTCGACACCCTGGGGCACAAGTTCGTCAGCGCCGAGCACATGTCGCTGCCCGCGGCCATCGGCGTGCTGCTGTTCACCAGCGCCGGCATCCTCTTCGGCAACCTGCGCGGCGTCTCCGTCAGCACCAGCGAGACGGCGGTGGGCGCCGTCGCGGGCCTGGGCGCCGCGCTCGGCGTGCTGAACTGGAAGACGCTGGCGATCGTCATCACGTGGTGGTTGGTTTCGCCGTTGATCGCGCTGGCGATCTCGGCGCTCATCGGGCGCTATTACTACCAGCGCCTGACCAGCGCGCTGCAACTCAACTCCGAATCGCGCAAGCCCATCGCCCGCATCGCGGTCGTGGTGATCGCCTGCTACATGGGCTTTTCCGCCGGCGCCTCGAACGTCGCCAACGCCGTGGCCCCGCTGGTGGGTGCGGGCGAGCTGGACATGACCTCCGGCATCCTCATGGGCGCGCTGGCGATGGGCGTGGGCGGCTTCATCTTCGGCCCCTACACGATGCGCACCGTGGGCACCGGCATCACCGACCTGTCCACGGAAGGCGCGCTGATCGCCATGGTCATCGCCGCCACGATCATCACGGTGCTCAGCTATGCCGGCATCCCCGTCAGCCTCGCCGTCACCGCCATCACCTGCGTCATCGGCATGGGCTGGGGCCGCCAACTCGCCGAGCAGGCCGAGCAGAAGGCCGACGGCGGCAACCCGGGGAACAACAACGGCCAGGTCCGCTTCTCCCGCGCCACGACCGCGCGCATCATCCTGACCTGGACCGGCTCGCCGGTGATCGCGTTCGCGCCGGCCTACGCCGTCTTCGCCCTCGCCCACGCCGCGGGGCTGATTTAATCCGGCTTCCGTTTGAGGATCTGCCAGGCGGTGAAGGTCATGACGCTGTCGCCGTGCTGGTTGCGCACGGTGTAGCCCATGCGGGCGCGGCCGCGGTCGGGCTTGGAGGTCGAGGGGGCGGCGTCCATGACCTCGATCTCGGTGGTCAGGGTGTCGCCCGGCTGGACGGGCTGGTGCCAGCGCATCTGATCGACGCCGGGCGAGCCCATCGACGCGGCGGTGAAGATGTTTTCCTGCACCGCCATGCGGATGGCGACGCAAAAGGTGTGCAGCCCGCTGGCGATCAGGGTGCCATAGGCCGAGTCCGCGGCCGCCACCTTGTCCATGTGGAAGGGCTGCGGGTCGTAGAGCTGGGCGAACTGGATGATGTCCGCTTCGGTGAGCGTCATGCCGTGCGTGGTGAAGCGGCGGCCGATGGTGAAGTCCTCGAAGTAAAGCGCGTCCGACATCCCACCTCCTCTTGCGCGCTGGTTTCCGGTTCACCCGGGCACGTCGATGCGCCCTTCCAGATAGAGGCTGCACCGCCCGCCGATGTGCACGCGCTCGCCGTCGAGCGTGCAGGCCAGTTCGCCCCCGCGCGCGGAGATCTGGCGCGCCGTGAAGCTGTCGCGGCCCAGCCGCCGCGCCCAGTAGGGCGTCAGCACAGCGTGGGCGGAGCCCGTGACCGGGTCTTCGGGAATGCCCGCGTGGGCGGCGAAATAGCGCGACACGAAGTCGTGCGCCTCCCCCGGGGCGGTGGCGATGACGCCGAAGCTGGGCAGCGCGGCGACCCGGCCGTGATCGGGGTCGAGGGCCGCGACCTCCGCCTGGGTGCCGAACACCGCCAGGGCCTTGCCGTCGCGGCCGTACCGCAGCACGCGCTCGGGCATCGCGCCCAGGGCATCGGCGAAGGGTTGGACGTCGTCCACTGGCTGCGGCGGCCGCGCCGGGAAGTCCAGCCAGTGGGTGTCCCCCGCGCGCGTCACACCGAGCACCCCGCTGCGCGAGGCGAAGCGCAGCGGCGACGTCGCGACGCCGCAGATTTCCGCCAGCACATAGGCGCTCGCCAGGGTGGCGTGGCCGCACAGATCGACCTCGACCGTGGGCGTGAACCAGCGCAGATCGTAGGCCGCCTCGCCGCGCGACGGCGCGAAGAAGGCGGTTTCGGAAAGGTTGTTCTCGGCCGCGATGGCCTGGAGCGTGGCGTCGTCCGGCCAGGTGGTCAGCGGGCAAACGCCGGCCGGGTTGCCGGTGAAGACGCCGTCGGCGAAGGCGTCGACCACGTAGTACGGCAGCTTCATGGCGCCCTAGCCCTCCGTGTCCAGCCCCTGCACCGGCCAGCCGTGGTTGACCGGCCCCTGGCACTGGCCGAACCCCGGCGCGCTTGCAAGCGCCCGACGCAGGTAGTCGCGCGCCCGCATCACGGCGCTGCGAAGCTCCAGGCCCTGCGCCAGCCCGGTGGCGATGCCGGACGCCAGGGTGCAGCCCGTGCCGTGGGTCTGGTCCGTTTCGATCCGGGTGTCCGCGAACTCGATGGTGCCGTCGGGATCGGCGAGCACGTCGACGAGCGTGTCCCCGCGCAGATGCCCGCCCTTCACCAGGGCGCTGCGCGTGCCGAGCGTGAGCAGCGTGCGCGCGGCGTGGCCCAGGTCGTCGGCCGTGTTGATCTCCATACCGCCCAGCTTTTCAGCTTCCGGCCGGTTGGGCGTGAGGATCTCGGCCTTGATGACGAGATCGCGCACGAGCGTGCGCACGGCGTCCTGCTCCAACAGCGAATGGCCGCTCTGCGCCACCATCACGGGGTCCACGACCACCGGGATGTCGGGCACCTCCGCCAGCACCTCGCAGACGGCCTCGATCACGGGCGCGCTGTGCAGCATGCCCGTCTTGATGCAGTCGGCGCCGATGTCGTTCAGGACGACGCGCATCTGCTGCTGGATGAAGGCCGGATCGACGCCCTGGACGCCGTGGACGCCGCAGGTGTCCTGGGCCGTCAGCGCAGTCACCGCCGTGGCCGCGTAGCCGCCCAGGCAGGTGACCGTCTTGATGTCGGCCTGGATGCCGGCGCCGCCGCCGGAGTCCGACCCGGCGACGATGAGCACGCGGCCCCGCTCGGTTCCCGCCGTCATGACGCCGCCTCCCGCTCGTCCGGGTCCGCCGTGCGCACGGTTTCGGCCAGCTCGTTCACCACGCGCTCCAGTGCCGCCGGCTGGTCGCCCTCGGCCATGATGCGCACCAGCGGTTCCGTGCCCGATGGGCGGATCACCAGCCGTCCGCTGTCGGCCAGGGCGCGTTCGGTCGCCGCGACGGCCTCGCGCACCGTCGGCGTGTCGAGCACGCCGCGGTCGCGTACGCGCACGTCCGCCCGAACCTGCGGCACGGGGTCGAAGACGCTGAGCACCTCGCTGGCGGGGCGCTTCGCCTCGACCAGCACACCGAGCACCTGGAGCGCAGCGATCAGGCCGTCGCCCGTGGTCGTGTGGTCGGTGAGGATGATGTGCCCGGACTGCTCGCCGCCCAGGTTGGCGCCCGTCGCGCGCATGCGCTCGACGACGTAGCGGTCGCCGACGGGCGTGCGCTCGAGCGTCAGGCCCAGCTTCGCCAGATGCCGTTCCAGGCCCAGATTGGACATCGTGGTGGCCACGAGCCGATCCCCGCGCAGCCGTCCCTGCTCCTTCAGGGCGCCCGCGATCAGGGCCATGAGCTGGTCGCCGTCCACCAGCTGGCCCTGCTCGTCCGCCACCACGAGGCGGTCGGCGTCGCCGTCCAGCGCCAGCCCAAGGTGGGCGCCGTGCTCGCGCACCGCCGCCTGCATCGCCGCCGGGGCCATGGCGCCCGCGCCGTCGTTGATGTTGAAGCCGTCCGGCGCGGTGCCGAGCTCGATCACCTCCGCGCCCAACTCGTAGAGCACGCGCGGCGCGGCGCGGTAGGCGGCGCCGTGGGCGCTGTCGACCACGACCGTCAGCCCGTCCAGGCGCAGGTGGCGCGGGAAGGTCCCCTTCACGAACTCGATGTAGCGGCCGGTGGCGTCGTCCAGCCGGCGCGCGCGGCCGAGCTTGTCCGGTGCCACGCGAAGCTGCTCCGTGCCCGCGTCCAGCGCCGCCTCGATGGCGTCCTCCGCCGCGTCGGAGAGCTTGTAGCCGTCCGGGCCGAAGAGCTTGATGCCGTTGTCGTCGTAGGGATTGTGCGAGGCCGAGATGACCACCCCCATGTCCGCGCGCAGGGAGTGCGTCAGCATCGCCACCGCCGGCGTCGGGATGGGGCCGAGCAGCACCACGTCCATCCCGGCGGCGATGAAGCCCGCCGTCATGGCCTGCTCCAGCATGTAGCCGGACAGCCGCGTGTCCTTGCCGATGACCACCAGCGGGCGGTGGTCGCCGCGCTGTACGGTGCTGCCCGCCGCCATGGCAAGGCGCAGGGCGGTGTCCGCGGTGACGGGGTCCTGGTTGGCGGTTCCCCGGATGCCGTCGGTGCCGAAAAGCCGCCGTGTCATGCGCGGGCCGTCCTCGTGCGCGTCCGTTGGGGTCTGATTCGGTTCGAACATGGTAGCACGCCGTCAGGCGGGTGCATCCGGCGGGGCCTGGGTGAGTGCGACGGCGCGCCAGACGGCGAGCGCCTGCGCGGTTTCGCCCACGTCGTGCACGCGCAGCATCTGCGCCCCGCGCTGCACGCCCGCCAGCGCCATCGCCAGCGAGCCGGCAAGCCGCTGGTCGGCGGGTTCGCCGCGCGAGACCTTGGCGATCGTGGACTTGCGGCTGGCGCCGAGCAGGACCGGGCAGCCCAACCCCTGAAACAGCCCCAGGCGGTCCATGATCTCCAGGTTGTGCTGCACCGTCTTGCCGAAGCCGATGCCCGGATCGATCGCGATGCGCTCGCGCGGGATGCCGGCCGCCTCGCACGCCTCGACACGCGCCCGCAGGCCGTCGAAGACGTCGAGCGCCGCGTCGTCGTAGCTCGGCCCCTGCTGCATCGTCTGCGGGTCGCCCTGGATGTGCTGAAGCACGACGGGCACGCCCAGCTCCGCCACGGCGGCGAGCGCGTCGGGGTCGTGGGTGAGACCCGTGACGTCGTTGACGATGCTGGCGCCGGCCGCGACGGCCTCGCGCATCGTGCGGGCGTTGCGGGTGTCGATGGAAACGCGGCACCCCGCCTCGGCGAGGCGCTGCACGACCGGCAGCGCGCGGCGCAGCTCCTCGTCCACCGACACCGGCTCCGCGCCCGGGCGCGTGGATTCGCCGCCGACGTCCAGGATCGCCGCGCCCGCGTCCCACATGGCCTTGCCGTCGCGCACGGCCGTGTCCGCGGCGAGGCGCTGGCCGCCGTCGGAGAAGCTGTCCGGCGTGACGTTAACCACGCCCATGATCGCCGGGCGCACCAAGGTGATGCCGGCGAAAGCGGGGCGCGGCGGCGTCAGCGCGTCCAGCCAGGCGCGCGCCCCCTCGACGCGGACGAGGTCCGTGATCGGCAGGGTCTCGCGGCGCACGCGCGAGGGCTGCGCCGGATTGCGCCGGGCGATCTGGCAGGCGTTGAAGCAGAGCGGGCCGCCGGCCAGTGGCAGCGCGGAGTCCTGCGCCGCCTGCGGGCCGGTTACGGCCACGGGGTCGAGGTAGATTCGCTGGGCCATGGGCGCGGGTCTAGCGCAGATCGCGGGCGTGTGCCAGCAGCCGAGCCCCTCTGGTCAAGAACCCGGTCGAGCGGCTAGATACATCCGCGCAAGCAACCATCGACCGAGGGTGACGCCGTGGCCGACGCGCCCAGCCGCGCCACGCTGGATATGCTCCGGCGCCTCGTGGCGCACGACACCACCAGCCGCAACGCCAACCTGGAGCTGATCGCGGAGGTGGAAGCGCACCTGAACGACCTGGGCGCGCACACCACGCGCGTGCACGACGACAGCGGGCGCAAGGCCAACCTCTTCGCCACGCTCGGCCCCACCGACCGGCCGGGCATCGCGCTGTCCGGCCACACCGACGTCGTGCCCGTGGACGGCCAGCCCTGGTCCACCGACCCCTTCGCGCTCCACGACGACGGCGCGCGCGTCTACGCCCGCGGCACCTGCGACATGAAGGGCTTCCTGGCGTGCTGCCTCGCCCGCGCCGAGGCGCTGCGTGAGGCCGCGCGGGAGACGCCGGTGCACCTCGTCTTCTCCTACGACGAGGAGGTGGGGTGCCTGGGCGCGCGCCGCCTGCTGGACGACATGCGGAGCTGGCCCGTGCGCCCCAGCGCCGTGATCGTGGGCGAGCCCACGGAGATGCAGGTGGTCAACGCCCACAAGGGCAAGCTGTCGGTGCGCGCGACCGCCCACGGCCTGTCGTGCCATTCCGCCCTGGCGCCGGAGGGCGTCAACGCCGTCTTCGCCTGCTCGCGCCTGGCCGCCCACCTCGCCGATCTGGCCGAGCACAAGCGCGCCAACGGCCCGTTCGACCCCAGTTTCGACATCCCGTACAGCACGGTCCACGCCGGGGTGATCCAGGGCGGCACAGCACTCAACATCGTCCCATCCGAGTGCTCGCTGGACTTCGAGATCCGCAACATCCCCGGCGAGGACGCGACGGACGTGCTGGCGGGCATCAAGCAGCACGTCCGCGAGCACATCGAGCCGGCGATGCAGGCTGTCCATCCCGAAGCCGGCTTCACCTACGAAGAGAGCGCGGCCTTCCCCGGCCTGGACACCGACCCGGACGCCGCCGTCGTGCGGCTGGCCAAGCAGTTCGCCGGTGCCAACGCCAGCGGCACGGTCGCCTTCGGCACCGAGGCGGGGCTGTTCGCGCGCGAGGGCATGCCGGCGGTCGTCTGCGGGCCCGGCTCGATCGCGCAGGCGCACAAGCCGGACGAGTTCGTCAGCCACGACCAGCTCGCCCGCTGCGAGCGCTTCCTCGACCGCCTGATCGAGCACCTGCGCGCGAGCTAGATCGGTGTCACAATGGCGAACCGGTCAAATTTTCAGAGACAGCGGCGCTACCCCATCCCCCTCTGGGTTTCGGGCTCTCGCCCCAAACCCATCTCCCCCTTCCCCTTCCAGGGGAAGGGGGAGATCATAGAGGGGGTTGGGCCTCATCGCTTTAATGACTGTACTGTATGTCAGGACTGATGGTCCTGCCCCGGCTGGCGCTGGCCCTGGCGATCGGCAGCCTGGGCGGCTGGCTGGCTTCCCTGGCATCCGTGCCCCTGCCCTGGCTGCTCGGCAGCATGGTGGCCACGACGCTGGCGGCGACCGCCGGCATCCCCGTCGCCGCGTGGACGCCGCTGCGCTCGCTCTACATCGCCGTGCTCGGCGTGCTGCTGGGCAGCGGCTTCACGCCGGATGCGTTTTCCCAGGCCGACGAATGGGGCCTGAGCATCGCCGTGCTGGTGGTCTACACGCTCACAGCCGGGCTGCTCGGCATGGCCTACTTCCGCCGGGTCGCCGGCTTCGACCGGACGACCAGCTACTTCGCCGCCATGCCCGGCGGGCTTTCCGAGATGGTGTTCATGGGCGAGGCCTTGGGCGGCGACGTGCGCACCATCTCGCTCACCCACGCCGCGCGGGTCCTCGTGGTTGTGCTGGTGCTGCCAGTGGCCTTCCAGACGCTCATGGGCTTCGACACCGGCGGCCGCGGCCTGCCCGGCCCGGACCTGCTCAGCCTGGGCGCGCGCAACATCGCCGTCCTGCTCGGCTGCGGGCTGTTCGGCTGGGCCGGCGCCCGCGCGCTGCGCCTGCCCGCCGCGCCCATCCTCGGGCCCATGGCGCTCTCCGCCGCCGTCCATCTGGCCGGTGTGACCGAAGTCGGGCCGCCGGCGGAACTGGTGGCGACCGCCCAGATCGTCGTGGGCAGCGCCGTCGGCGCCCGCTTCGCCGGCACGCCGCCGGCCACGATCGCGCGCATCATGGGCTACGCGGCGGGTGGCACCGTCGTCCTGCTGGCCGCGACGCTCGGCTTCGCCGCGCTCGCCGCTGCGATCACCCGGGTGGAGCTTCCGGTGCTCATTCTGGCCTATGCGCCCGGCGGCCTGGCGGAGATGAGCCTGATCGCGCTGGCGCTCGGCACCCAGGCCAGCTTCGTCGCCACGCACCACATCGTGCGCATCGTGCTGGTGATCGGCGTCGCACCCGGTGCCTACCGCCTCGCCCGGCACGTACTGGACCGGCGCCAGCGGGCGGGCTGACCTTCCCCGCAGGGCGTACGCCCTCCGATCGCGCGATCCGGGCGTGTCCAATTCTTCTCGCAGATGCGTCACACAAACGGCCCAGGGATGGGGGTACAGTCTCAAGTGTCGGCTCCCGACCCCCGCCCATTCGGAGCCCCCGGGCTTCGGCCCGGGTCGCGTGGCGGCTGCCTCTCGCCCCTCATACCGGCTCCGGTCGGTGTGACCCCCGCCGGGACCTTGGCAGCCGCCACGCCTTTTTTCGCGCACCCAGCCCGCCCGCTCGCTGCCTCTCGCCCCTCATACCGGCTCCGGTCGGTGTGACCCCCGCCGGGACCTTGGCAGCCGCCACGCCTTTTTTCGCGCACCCAGCCCGCCCGTCTGCTGCCTCTCGCCCCTCCAGTCGGTGTGCCCCACGCGCTGTCCGCACCCCGCGTTGACTATACCGTCTGGACGGTATACTATCTGCGCCATGGCCGAGGGAAACACCAGAAAGCGCGTGCTCCACGCCGCCGGGCGCGTGGTGCTGCAGGAGGGCGTCCGCGGGCTGACGCTGGAAGCCGTGGCCCGGGAGGCCGGTGTCAGCAAGGGCGGCCTGCTCTATCACTTCGCCTCGAAGGACGAGCTGCTCACCGGCATGGTGGGCGAGTTCGTCGAGCTGATCGAGGGCCGCATGACCGAGGCCATGCAGGCCGACGACGCGCCGGGGCGCTGGACCCGTGCCTACCTGGACGCCTCCACCGTCGACCGGGCGGGCGACGACCCCATGGACCGCTTAGCAACGGCGATGCTCGCTGCCGGCGCCTCGAACACCGCGCTGCTGGAACCCGTGTATGCGCGCCAGGGCGACTGGCAGCACGCGCAGCACAACGACGGCATCGACCCGGCGACGGCGGCCATCGTCCGCCTCGCCGCGGACGGGCTGTGGATGAACGACCTCTTCGGCATCCGGGTGGTCTCCGACGACGAGCGCGAGGCCGTGATCCGGCGCCTGCGCGAGCTGACGCGAGCGCCGTAAGCTGCCGCCTCGGCGCGCCGGTCGGATGTGCCCTCGATCGCACTGGGCGCCGTCGTCCCTGATTTCCTCGCCACCGCCGAACGCGTGCACACGGCCGCTTGACGCCCTGCCCGCCCGTCTGAAATAGATAGACCGGTCTAGATAATTCGGGAGCGGGGCGAATGGCGTCCACGAAACGCGAAACGCTCGTGCAGACGGCGGAACGGCTGTTCTACGAGGAGGGTTTCCACGCCACCGGCATCGACCGGATCGTCGCCGAGGCGGGCGTGGTGCGCATGACGCTGTACAACAACTTCGCCTCCAAGGACGCGCTCGTGGCCGCGGTGCTGCGCGAGCGCCAGGACCGGTTCCTCCGGCAGGTCGACGAGGCGGTTGCGGCCAGCCAGCCCGGTCAAACGACCCGGGCCCTCGTGGCGGCGCACGGCGAATGGCTGCGGACCTGCGGCTACCGGGGCTGCATCCTGGTCAAGGCCATGGGCGAGTTCGCCGAGCACAGCCCCGCCATCTACGCCGAAGCGCTCGCCGCCAAGAACGAGCTGCGCGGGCGCATCGCGGACGCGCTGCGCGCCGACGGCCTGGCCCCAGACGGTCTCGGGGAACGAATCTTCCTGGTTTTGGAAGGCTGCAACGCTGCCGTTCCGGTGCTCGGCGCGGAACCGGCCGCGCGCGAAGCCGCCACCGCCGTCGACGCCCTGCTCACCGCCGCCGGAGGCGCGGAGGCATGAAACACCCGACGCCCCTGGCCATCGCCACGCTCGGTGGCGGCCTGATCGCCGTGACCTACGGCCTCGCGCGTTTCATGTTCGGCCTCATTCTTCCGTCGATCCGGGCGGACATCGCCATGACATCGACGCTCGCGGGGGTCATTGGCGCACTTCCCTTCGTCAGCTTCGTTCTGGCGATCCTCGCCGCGCCGACGGTGGCGCGGACACTGGGTGTGCGCTGGGCGGCCACCGTGGCGGCGGGATTCGCACTGGCGGGTCTGGCGGCCATCGCCAACGCCCCCGGCCCGTGGGTTCTGGCGTTCGGCGTGCTGACCTGCGGCATCAGCACGGGGCTGTCCACGCCCGTCATGGCAAGCGCGGTGAACATGACCGTTCGGCCGGCGCTGCAGGGGCGCGTCAACGCCGCCATCAACGCGGGCACCAGCCTTGGCGTCGCGGCGGCCGGCCCGGCCGTGCTGTGGTGGGCGGACGCGTGGCGCCCGGTCTACCTGGCCGCCGCCGGTCTGGCGCTGCTCGCCCTGCTCGCGGCGGCGGCGAAGCTGCCCGGCCGTGCGCCGCGTCCGACCGACCGGGCCGCCATTTCGCAACCGCGCGTCAGTCGCCGGCAGTGGCTGGACATCACGCGCATGAGCATCCTGGCCGCGGCGATGGGCTTCGTCAGCGCGCTCTACTGGGTGTTCGCGCCCGACTTCGCTGTCCAGGCGGGTGGCCTCTCCTCGGCCGGCACCGCGTGGATGTGGCTCGCCGTGGGCGTCGGCGGGCTGGCCGGCGGCGCGGCCGGAGATCTGGTTCAGCGCCACGGCCACGCCATCAGCCACGCGTTCGCACTGGCGGTGCTCGCGGCCTCGCTGACGCTGCTGGCCGCCGACCCCAGCAACGTGGTGCTGGGCCTCGTCTCGGCGGCGGCCTTCGGTGGCGCCTACATGACCCTGACGGGCCTCTACCTGGTCGGCGGCACGCAGATCCTGGCGCAGCGGCCCGCCCAGGGGCCGGTCATCCCCTTCCTGGCCATCGCCTGCGGCCAGATCGCGGGCTCGCCGGTGGGCGGCTGGCTGATCTCGGCGCACAGCTACGGCGCCGCGTTCGGCGCCTTCGCCGCCGTCGGCCTGGGCATCGCGCTGCTTTCCCTGTGGCTGGTCGAGGCCTCGGCGCCCAAGCCGTGGAGCGCCGCCTATTGCGAGGAGTGAGCCCACCGGCTCACTCCGCTTTCTCCACCACAAGGCGGTACTTGGGCGTGGGGTTCTTGGGACCGGAATAGACGTAGGTGCCGGGCTCCAGCTTGCGCGTCACCGCGACGGTGTCCCCCTCGGTCGCGCCGTCCGTCCAGATCGAGGTGCGGTGCATCACGTCGAAGGGGTTGGCGAAGTCGTAGCCCTCGTTGCGCAGCCAGAAGCCCAGGTTCGCGGCCACGTCCTTGTTGGTCACGCGGATGGTGTAGCGCCCCGCCTCCAGCTTGAAGACGCGCGACGAGCGCAGCCGCTCGCGGCTCGTGCGCGCGTTGACCCGGCGGCAATCGGCCGGGCTGCGCCGCTCGAAACCGTGGTCGATGCCCCGTTCCGGCTCCAGGAACTGGCAGGCGACGTGGGTGAGCTGGAACACCTCCGGCTTCGTGGGGGTGTGCACCCACCCGATAACCGCGAGCAGCGCGACGAGCGCAAAGAGAACGCTGACGATGATCCGCTGGATCAGCGGGCGGGCGTCACCGCGCTCGCGCTGGGCCATCCGGCTCCCCCTCCCGTGCTCACAATCCTCCGGTGTGGCTTGCACGCCCCGGCGCTGCAACCCACATCCGGAGCATGCGAGCCGTCGCGTGCCCGGGAAACGGGGCATCGGGCGTTCACGATCCGATGACCGGCGACCCGTGACGGACGACCCATGACCGGCGAACGGCACGGCAACCAACCGGACGAGGGAGGTGCGCCATGAAGCGTCGTCGTCATGCCAACCGCACCAAGGCCCATCGCCTGTCCGCGCGCGGGCACCGCAAGCAGACCCCACCCAAGCAGAAGGGCCAGATCTTCTTTACCGGCGGCAAGTGCCGGTTCTAACCCCGGTGCGCGCCGGAGCGGCCGGCGCCCGCCGCCGCGTCACCGGGCCGGCGCCGACGGCGCCCGCGCCCGGTGGTCTTTGCGTGACCTCCTTGATCTGCGGGTGCACGCGACCACTTGGCCTGTCAGGATAGCCGCCCCGGAATCCCCCTGGGCGGCCCAGATGTCAGCCGAGTGGCGCGAGAGCGATGTCCGAGCGTTTGCGCAAATTCCTGCCGTGGATCCTGCTGGGTGTCATCGTCGTCACCTTCATCTCCATCAATCAGGGTGTGGGCGAATCCCAGAAGAGCAATGAGATCGCCTACACAACCTTCCTGGAGAAGGTGGAGAACGGCTCCGTCACCGAGGTGACGATGTCGGGCGGCGAGATCACCGGCCGCCTGAGCAACGGCTCGCAGTTCCAGACCTTCGCGCCCGACAGCGCCGACGCGGTGTCCACGCTGCGCGAGAACGGCGTGCACATCCAGGTGAAGCCGGCCGACGACGGCGGCTTCGGCTTCTGGAACATCCTCATCTCCTGGTTCCCGATGCTGCTGCTGATCGCGGTCGTGATCTACTTCATGAACCGCGCGCGGCAGGGCGGCGCCGGCGGCGCCATGCAGTTCGGCAAGTCTCAGGCGAAGATGCTAACCGAGGACAGCCGCAAGGCGAAGTTCGACGACGTCGCCGGCATCGACGAGGCCAAGCAGGAGCTGGAGGAGATCGTCGACTACCTGCGCGATCCGCAGAAGTTCCAGCGCCTGGGCGGCGAGATCCCCAAGGGCATGCTGCTGGTCGGCCCGCCGGGCACGGGCAAGACGCTGCTCGCCCGCGCCATCGCCGGCGAAGCCAACGTGCCCTTCTTCACCATCTCCGGCTCCAACTTCATCGAGATGTTCGTCGGCGTGGGCGCCAGCCGCGTCCGCGACATGTTCCAGCAGGCGAAGAAGAACGCGCCCTGCATCGTCTTCATCGACGAGCTGGACGCCCTGGGGCGCAAGCGCGGCGCGGGCCTCGGCGGCGGCAACGACGAGCGCGAGCAGACGCTCAACCAGCTGCTGGCGGAGATGGACGGCTTCGAGAAGAACGAGGGCGTGATCCTCGTCTCCGCCACCAACCGCCCCGACGTGCTGGACCCGGCGCTGATGCGCCCAGGCCGCTTCGACCGCCAGGTGGTTGTGCCCAACCCCGACGTGGCCGGGCGCGAGAAGATCCTGAAGGTGCACGCCAAGAACGTGCCCATGGCGCCCGACGTGGACCTGCGCACCCTGGCGCGGGGGACGCCGGGCTTCTCCGGCGCGGATCTGGCGAACCTCGTCAACGAAGCGTGCCTGATCGCCGCGCGCGCCACCAAGCGCATGGTGACGATGCGTGATCTGGAGATGGCCAAGGACAAGGTCCTCATGGGCGCGGAGAAGCGCTCGCTCGTCCTCTCCGAGGAGGAGAAGGAGCGTACCGCCTACCACGAGGCCGGCCACGCCATCATTTCGCTCTTCGTCCCGGGCAACGACCCGCTGCACAAGATCACGATCGTGCCGCGCGGGCAGGCCATGGGCGTGACGATGGCGCTGCCTGAGAAGGACCGCTACGGCTACATGAAGATGGAGATCGAGGCGCGCCTGGCGATGATGTTCGGCGGCCGCCTCGCCGAAGAGCTGATTTACGGCCACGAGGACGTGACCACCGGCGCCGGCGACGACATCAACAAGGCCACCCAACTCGCCGAGCGCATGGTCACCGAGTGGGGCATGAGCGAGCGCCTGGGCCCGCTGCGCTACGCCGGCGACGACCAGGAGGTCTTCCTGGGCGATCAGCTCACCAAGGAAAGCCAGATCAGCGAGCACACCGCGCGCCTGATCGACGAGGAGGTGCGCCGCTTCATCGACACCGCCGAGAGCCGCGCGCGCACCGTGCTCATGGAGCATATCGACGATCTGCACAAGCTGACCAAGGCGCTCCTGGAGTACGAGACGCTGTCGTCGGAGGACGTGCAGAAGATCCTCAAGGGCGAGGATCCCGGCGGCGGACCGGGCGCCGAACCGAACCAGCCCGCGCCCAAGCCGGCCAGCTCCGTCCCCACCGCCGGCAAGCCGCACGGCAGCGGCCCCGAACCGGAGCCACAACCGAGCTGACGCGCTCGGCACACCGCGAAGTCGTCGGCCCCGGCCCTTGCGGCCGGGGCCTTTTTGGTGGCCCCGTCGTTCGGGGCGCCCTACGCCGCCCGCACCTTGGCGAGGAAGCCGTCGACCTCGTGGCGCAGCGTGTCGACCTCGCCGGACAAGCTCTCCGCCGAGGTGCGGACGGTCTCGGCCATCTCGCCCGTCGTGCCGGTGCCGTCGCGCACCTCCTCGATGCGGCTGTTTACCGTCTGCACCCCGTCCGAGGCGCTGGCCAGCGTGCGCGCGATTTCGCTGGTCGCGGTGTTCTGCTGCTCGGCCGATGACGCCACCTGGGTCACGGTTTCGTTGATGGAACGCACGCGTGAGCCGATGCGCTCGATGGCGTTAACGGCCTCTCCGGTGGCGCCCTGAATGCCCTCGACGTTCTCGGCGATCTGCTCGGTGGCCTTGGCCGTCTGGTTGGCCAGCGACTTCACCTCGTCGGCCACGACCGCGAAGCCCTTGCCGGCCTCGCCGGCGCGCGCGGCCTCGATCGTGGCATTGAGCGCCAGCAGGTTCGTCTTCTCGGCAATGTCGCGGATAAGGCTGACGGCGTCGCCGATCTTCTGCGCCGCGTCATTCAGGCTGCGCACCGTGCCGTCGGCGCGTTGGGCCTCGGACACGGCCTCGTCGGCCATGACGGAGGACTCCGTGATCTGCCGCGTCACCTCGCTGATCGAGGTGCTCAGCTCATCGGCGGACGACGCCGCCGTTTGCGTGTTCATCGACGCCTGCTCGGCCGAGGAAGCCACCTCGCCGGCGTCGCTCGCGGCGCGCTGAACGCGCTCGGACATCTCGGAGGCGGTCTGGTGCACCGTCTGGCTGCCGTCGGCCACGCGCCGCGCGATTTCGGCGACACTGCTCTCGAAGGTGTCGGCAAGCTCGTTGAGCGCCCGGCGCTTTTCCGCCTCGGCCTGCTGGCGCTGCTCTTCCTGCTCGCGCTCCAGGCGTTGCTTGTCGGCCGCGTTCTCCTTGAACACCTGGACGGCGTCCGCCATGCGGCCGATCTCGTCGCGCCGGTCGCGGGCGGGGACCTCCAACTCCAGCTCGCCCTCGGCGAGGCGCCCCATGGCCCGCGTCATGGTCTCCACCGGCCGCGTGAAGTAGCGCAGGACGAGATAGCTGCCGGCAATCTGCAGCGCCAGCAGGACCGCCAACCCGCCCAGCGCCCACATCACGGTGGTCTCGATGCGGGCGTTCACGCGCGCGTGCGACAGCGAGAGCTGCAGCTCGCCGATCGTTTTCGTCTCCTCGCCCTGCTGGCGCACGATCGGCTGGCTGACCGTGGTGGTGCCGACGCCCTCGGGCGCCGGCTTCCCCACCTCGGCGACGACCTTGCCGCCCTTCTTGCGCACGACGGCATGCTGGAGATCGGGGTCGCTCTTCAGCGATTCGAGCACGCCCTGCACGGCCTCGAAATTGTACTGCCACAGCGGGTTGGCCACGGCGCCGCGTTGCAGCTGGCTCACGAGGTCCGCCCGCTTGGTCAGCGCGCTCGTCTGCAGGTTTTTCAGATGCCAGACCCCCAGCCCGACGGCGACGGCGAAGACCGCTGCCGTGATGCCGGCCAGCATCGCGATCACGCGCGGCGCCAAGCGGGCTCGCTTGGCCCGTCCACGCGCGCCCGGTGCAGTCGACTCTTCACTCATGATGGGGCGCCTTCGACCGGTGCGCTATTTCAAGCCTTGCAGGTAATCGGCGATGATTTGCTGGGTGTCGACATTGCCCAGCGCTTTCTTCAACGTCTTCGCGCGCTCGCGATTTTCGGCGTTGTCCGCGAAGGCCAGGACGAGGTCGTAGTTCACCAGGGCCTTGTCGTCGAACGACACCTGATCGCCGAATCCCTTGAGAGCGGGATTGGTGTTGAGGTGATAGCGCATCACGTACTTGTCGATCGCGACGGTATCCACGCGGTCGTCCTTCAACATGCGCAGCGCCGTCGCGTCGTCCCGTGCTTCGACCGTGCTGATGTCCCCGCTGTCCACGAGCTTCTGGAAGGACTCGGGGTAGATGTAGGCGCCCACGGTGCCGACCCGGTGGTCGGCCAGATCGCTCGGCTTCTGCCAGTCGATCGGGCGCGATTCCGTCTCCGCGAACCCGACCGGCGACTTGAAAACCGTCTGAGAGGCGAAGAAGCCGTCCACGACCTCCGACGGCCAGGAGGGATAGTAGCCCACGACGTTGGGATTGTTGCGCGCCACCCCCTTGGCGCGCTTCCACGGCATGAACTTGACCTTCAGATCCACGCCCACGGTGTCGAGCGCCGTGCGCAGCGCATGAATCCCGGCGCCCTGCTTCTTCAGGTCCGCGCCGGAAAACGGCTGCCACCCCAGCGAGGTCACGGTCCATGTCTCGGCCTGCGCCGCGCTCGCGCTGAGGGCAAGCGTCAGCGCCACCATCAAGCCGGTTCGTGTCCGCATCGTGCGCGCTCCCATCGATCCGTGAAGCCAAAAACCAAGCGTGTTGGCGTTTTTTCCATACCACCGGGCCGCGGATTAAGAATTCCCTAAATGGTCGCAGACCGGGACGCAATTTTTGAAAGAGAAAATTATTGGACCCACATGGTGTCCTTGGCCTGGAAAGAACAACAATCAAAAGTTCAGCGCGCACGCCGACGCGCAGATCGTCCATCCGGACCTGCCGCTTTTGAAGCGACATCAACAATCAGATGTGCACGCTGAAGATGCAACTTGGGGCGGTGTATGCCGAGTGACCTGCTCGCCCCTTGCCCTCTCACAATCGCCGCGAATCGGGCTGGTTACGCCGTTTTTGCCCGGTGTGCGCCAACACGTTCCACGTGCACCGCTCGAAATCGCTGCACCAAACTGCTATACGCTCAACCACAAGGCGGGCGTGGCGGAATCGGTAGACGCGAGCGGCTTAAAACCGCTTGGCTTCGGCCGTGTGGGTTCGAGTCCCACCGCCCGCACCACAAACTGTTGGCAGTTTGATCCCTTCAGTTTGCCATAAATGGGGGGCGGTTCAGGCTCCAGGCCCCAAACTGGCTACCGTTTCACCCGTCAGTTGGCCATAAATGGGGGCGTTTCGAACGCCAGGCCCCAAGCCGGCTGCCGTTTCGCCCGTCCGGGTGCCATAAATCGGGGCGCGTCAGACTCCAGGCCCAACCTGTCGGCGGTTTGATCCCGTCAGCGGGCCACAAATGGAGGCATATTCGGCTCCAGGCCCCAACCTTCGGGGCGTTTGCGCGCCCCCGGCGCATCGGTCTCCCCCCCTTTGAGCGGTCCCACCTCATCATGCTCTATCGCGCCGCCGCCGGCACTTGGCGGTAGCGCCGCAGGGTGTCGGCGGAAAAGATGGCCAGCGCGGTCCAGATGCAGGCGAAGGTCACGCCCTGGACCTCTGGCTGGAAGGGCTCGCCGAAGACGAAGACCGCCAGCAGAAAGTGTCCCGTCGGTGCAAGGTACTGGAAGAAGCCGACGGCGGTGTAGGTGATCCGCCGCGCCCCACTCGCGAACAGCAGCAGCGGCACCGCCGTCACCACGCCCGCCATCAGCAGCAGAACGTCCAGCATCGCATCGCCGTTGAAAAGCGCGCCCGTCCCCTGGACCTCGGTGTAGGCCAGATACGCGGCCGCGATCGGCGCCATCAGGCCCGTTTCCAGGAACAGCCCGTCCAGCGAGGCCAGCTGCGTCGTCTTGCGGATCAGGCCGTAAAGCCCGAACGAGCCGGCCACCACCAGCGACGGCCACGGCAGCCCCGCCGTCTGCACGGCCAGGTTGGTCACGCCCGCCACCGCCAGGGCCACGGCCGCCCCCTGAAAGGCGTTCAGGCGCTCGCGAAGCACCAGCACGCCCAGCAGAATGTTGACCAGCGGGTTGATGTAGTAGCCCAGCGAGATCTCGATCACGCGGCCGACCTGCGTGGCGTAAATGAAGGTCAGCCAGTTGGTCGCGATCAGCAGCGTGCTGGCGACCAGCATCCAGCGCGTCCGCCGGGTGGCGAGCGTGTCGCGGATGGCGCGCCAGCGCCCCAGGACGCTCACGATCACCAGCAACAGCACCGCCGCCCACAGCGCCCGGTGCGCCAGAAGCTGCAGCGCCGGCACCGTGCTCACCGCCTTGAAGTAGAGGGGCAGCAGCCCCCACGCGATGAAGGCGGAGAGCGTGAGCGCCCCGCCCTGAAGCCGCTGATCGTCTCTGGTCATGCCGTCCGTGCCGTCTCGCGCGCGGGCGTGTCCGTGATGGGCCAGTGCAGCGCCGCCGCCAGCACGCCGAGGCCGGCCGCGACGGCCCACACGGCCGTGTACGATCCCGTGAGATCGAAACTCAACCCGCCGAGCCACGCGCCGCAGAAGGCGCCGATCTGATGGCTGAACATGACCACGCCGAACAGCGTCGCCATGTAGCGCGCGCCAACGATCTGCCCCACGACGCCGCCCGTCAGCGGCACCGTGCCCAGCCAGAGCACGCCGAACACGCTGGCGAAGGCGTAGACCGCCCAGGGCTCGGCCGGGGCCGCCATGAAGGCCGCGATCGCCGCCGCGCGGCCCAGGTAGATGCCCGTCAGCACGTTCGTCTTGCGCCAGCGCTGCCCCGCCCATCCGGCGGCGAAGCTGCCGCCGATGTTGAACAGCCCGATGAGGCTCATCGCCGTCGCGCCCACGGCCGCCGGCATGCCCGCGGCGCTCACAGAGGCCGGCAGGTGCGTGGCGACGAACGCGACGTGGAAGCCGCAGACGAAGAACCCGGCGGTCAGCAGCAGATAGCCCCGATGCCGCGCCGCCAGGGAACACGCGCTGGCGAGCGTGCCCGCGTCCTCGCCGTCGAAGCCGGTGTCCGCGCGCCCGCGCAGGGCCGGGGCCACGAGCACGCCCAGGACGCTCAGCGCCGCCAGTGCCAGCAGCGCGTGCTGCCAGCCCAGCCCGTCGATGAGCGCCTGCGCGCCCGGCAGCAGCACGAACTGCCCGATGGAGCCGCCCGTCGCGGCGAACCCGAGCCAGAGGCTGCGCTTGTCCGCCGGGGCCACGCGCGCCACCGCCGAGAGCACCAGCGGAATCCCCGTCGCCGCCACGGCGATGCCCACGAGCAGGCCGGCGCCCAGGTGCAGGCCCGTCAGCCCCGGCACCAGCGCCATCACGACCAGCCCGGCGGTGTAGGTCGCCCCGCCGACGGCCAGCATGCGCGCGGTGCCGAAGCGGTCCGCGAGCGCCCCGCACAACGGCTGCAGCGCACCCCACAGCAGGTTCTGCCCCGCGATCGCGAGGGAAAACGCCGCGTGGCTGAGGCCGTACGCCGAGGTCATGGGCTCCAGAAAGAGCCCGAAGCTCTGCCGCAGGCCCATGTTGAGGCCGAGCACCAGCATGCCGGCGACGAGCGCCAGCAACGCGGCCGGACGCGCCAACTGCATCGGAAAGATCCTCTGTCTTTCGCGGCGCACGGTAACCGCGCCCACCCCGGCCGTCGATCCGCGGGCCCCGCCTTGCCAGCCGCGCCCCGCGCCCGCACGCTCACCCCCGCTTTCGGAGGAGACGCCCGCGTGCTCGTTCCCCACATCCGGCTGCTGGCTGTGCTGGCGCTCGCCGCGCTGATCGCGGTCGGCGGTCCGGCCGCCGCGCGCCCGCTCACGCTGACGGCGACGCCGCTGGCGCCCGTGGACGGCGCCGCGCCCGGCACACGCGTCGGGCCGCTGACCTATCTGGGCGGCGTGGTGCTGGACGCGCCGGAGCCCAATTTCGGCGGGCTGTCGGGCCTCTTGCTGCGCGACGGCGGGCGGCGGCTGACCGCGGTGAGCGACGCCGGCGCCTGGCTGCGTGCGGCGGTGGACCTGGACGCACGGGGCGCGCCGCAGGGCGTTTCGGCGGCCCGCATGGGGCGGCTGCGCGACAGCCGCAGCAACGCGATTCTGAACAAGACCGACGGCGACGCCGAATCGCTCGCCCGCGCGGCCGGCGGCGGGCTGCTCGTCGCCTTCGAGGGCCGGCACCGCATCCGCAGCTATGGCGGCCCCGATGCGGCAGCACGCCCGGTGCCCATCCCGGACGCCGTGGCCGACGCCGCCCCGAACAAGGGGCTGGAGGCGGTCACGAAGCTGAGCGACGGCCGCCTGTTGCTGATCGCGGAAGGCGGAAGAACGGAATCGGGTCTTCCGGCGTGGGTGCGCGCGCCGGACGGCGGCTGGCGCGCGCTCACCTACCGCACGCGCGACGGCTTCAGCCCCACGGGCGCCACGGGCCTGCCCGGCGGTGACGCGCTGGTGCTGGAGCGGAAGGTGAAAGGGCTGCTCGGCTTCCGCGCGCGCTTGCGCCGGATTCCCGCCACCAAGATCGAGCGCGGCGAGGTGCTGGACGGGTCGATCCTGGCGACGCTGAAGCCGCCCCTGCCGGTGGACAACATGGAAGGCGTGGCGAGCGTGCCCGCCACCGGCGGCGGAAGCCGACTCTACCTGCTCAGCGACGACAACTTCCTGCCGTTCCAGCAGACCGTCCTGCTGGCTTTCCGGCTGCCGGTCGAAACGGCCGCGCGAAGCCGGCGCTGAGCAAGCAACACAAAAACCCGCGCCAGCCTGAGCCGGCGCGGGCTTGTGCGTTCCGTGCCGCGGTCGCGGGCGTCAGGCGGCCGGCTGTTCCGCCGACTCGCGCGCCTCGCGCTTCTTCTTCGCCTTCTCGACGCGGCGCTTCACCTTGATCGCGTCCGGCCCGAGCTTGCGGTCGGGCGTGCCCGTGAGGAAGGCGTCGAGGCCGCCGTTGTGCTCCACCGTGCGCAGGCCGTGCGTGCTGATGCGCACCTGCACCATCTCATCCAGCGCATCGCTGTAGAGCGAGGTGTCGTGGATGTTGGGCAGGAAGCGCCGCCGCGTCTTGTTGTTCGCGTGCGAGACGTTGTTGCCCGCCTGAACGCCCTTCCGGGTGAAATCGCAGCGCCGTGCCATGCCGTTCGTCCGCCTGGTTGATGGGATGATCGGGTGGTGGATGACGCATCCACGCCGTCACCGGCCGGCGCGGCCGGCGGTGGAGCGCGGTTCTAGCCATCGGACGGCGCAGCGTCAAGCCCGCCCACGGCCATGGCCCGGTACAGATAGAGCTTGCGCCCGGCGGCGCCGTGGCGGTTCAGCTCCGCCAACACGCGCATGTCGGGATGCGTGTCGAGAAAACGGCGCGCCGCCGCCTCCACCCCCGGATAGGCCGGGTGGCCGTGGTCGTCCAGCACCACCACGCCGCCGGGAAGCAGATGCTCCCGGCACAGCACGAGATCCGCGTGCGTGCGCGCCTCGCTGTGGTCGCCGTCGACGTGAGCGAAGCGAAAACGGTCGCCGGGCGCCAGCGCCAGATCCTCGCTGAAGCAGCGGTGAAAGCGCACCGCCGCGTTCGGCAGGTCCGGCACGGCCGCGCGGATGTTCGCCAGCACCCGGTCGGGCGTGCGCTTGCTGGCATTGCCCTGGGCGTCCGGAAGGTCGAAGGGATCGCAGCACACCAGCGTCTCGCCGGGGCCGAGGCAGGCCGCCATGATGGCCGCGCTGCGCCCGCCGTGCGTGCCGATTTCCAGCAGATCGCCGGTCAGCCCCGACAAGCGCTGGAGCGTGAGGACGAGCTGAAAGTGGCCGCAGTCGTCCAGGTTGAAGGCGCCCGGCAGGCCCAGCGCCCGCGCGAACAACTCGCGCGTGTCGGGGCCGGGCCGGCCCACGTCGCGCACGTCCGTACTGGTGCGCAGGTCGCGGGGCGGCAGGGCGCCATCCCCGCGGCCGGGGCCGATCCCGCGCCGAGATCCCGCGCGCCCGCGCTCGAGCCATGCCGTCCAGCTCATCACCATGCCCCGCCGGCCGCTGTCCCCGGGGCTCACCCGGCCGGGACGGCCTGGTCCCGCGCGATCCGCCGCGCGCCGGTGAGCAGGAGCACCGCCCCCACGGCCACGCGGGCGAGCCCGGCGATCCCGACGCCGATGACGCCCCATTCCAGGAACGTCATCGTAAGCACCGTTATCTGAACCGTCGTTCCCACGGCCGGGATACCCACAACGTAGACCATGCGGCCCGAGGCCACGATCAACTGCCGCACCGGCGCCAGCGCGATCGAGCCGACGTTGGCCAGCGCCAGCAGCACCGCGGCGGGGTAGGCCGCCGTGTAATCGGCGCCGAACGCGGCCTCGATCACCGGCTTGCCGGCGACGAGCACCACCGCGAAGGCCGCCGCGGCGATGACCGCCCCCGTGGCGGCCGTGCGGCGGACGGTGGTTCGCTGCTCCGCCGACAGGCCCGCCGCCATCTGCTGCGCCAGCTCCCGCAGCACGGCGGGCGAAAGCGCGGATTGGACCGGCTTGCGCACGACCTCGCCGACGGCGCGGGCCACGCGCACCAGCCCGGCGCCGGCGGGACCGAGCAGCGCGCCGGCGAGCAGGATGGTGCCGTGCTGCGTCACCAGCGCGAAGGCGCGCGTCGCGTTGAGCCCCCAGGCGAAGGCCCAGATGCCGTGCTCGCGGTCGCGGGTTCCGCGTGCATCCCCCGGCTCGCGGCGCAAGACGCCGGCCGCGTGCGCGACCCGCAGCGCAAGCGCGATGAGCACCCCCCGGCTGGCGACCTGGCTGCCCAGCCACAGCCACAGGAACGCCGGGAGGCCGAAGTCCGCCGCCCACAGGGCGGCCGCCCCCACCACGCGCACCGTCGGCGTCAGCACGCTCGCCCAGGCCGCGAGGCCGAAGCGGTCGAACGTCTGCAATACCCCCTGCGGCGTGCCGCGCAGCACGAGCACCCCGGCGCCCGCCGCGTACACGAGCGCCACCGGCCCGAGATCGGGGGGCACCCCGACGAGCGGCCCGGCCAGCGCGACCGCCGCCACCGCCACGAGGGACGCGGCAAGTGCGGCCAGCCCATCCAACCCGGCGGCGAAGCGCAACAGCCGCCCCAATCGCGCGGGCTCGCCCGTGCCGTCGATCCCGCCTGCGTAGCGGACGACTGTGGCCGTGGTGTCGAAGCGGATGAGCCCGGCCACGGCGGCGATCACGCTCTGCAAGACGGCGAGCTGGCCGAGCCCGTCTGTCCCGAGCGCCCGGGCGGCAAGGGCGATCGCCGCGAATCCCATCACGCCCTGCCCCGTGCGCCCGAGCGTCAGCTTGCCGGCGTTGCGAAGCGCCCGCCCGGCCGCCGACCGGCCGTCGGACGCGCCGTTCGTCCCGCCCATGCGCGTGCGGTGCTTTCCTCCGTGGCCTGTCCGGTTTACGCCACGGGCCCGGCCCACGCCAGCCACGCGCCGGCGCGCATTGCGCCCGACCCGTAGCTGCCCGCACAATGGTTTAGACTCAAAAACCGGGAGTCGTAGCGCGCATGAAACCAGCCACCCACCGGACCCGCCGGCCCTTTCCCGTCCGGCTCTGGCGGCGGCTGCGCCGGTCGTGGTGGCGGGGACGCGCGCTGGCCTGGGAAGCCCGCCTGCGCCTGCGCAACCGGCTCGGGACGGGCCCCGCGCTCCAGGCCGGCGGCGAGGTGATCGTCAGCATGACCACGCACCAGGCCCGGCTGGGGCGCTCCTTCCTGGCGCTGGAGACGCTGTTCGACCAGGACGTGCAGCCCGGCGCGATCCAGCTCAACCTCGCCGCCGAAGAGTTGAGCGAGGCCGACCTGCCACAAACCATCCAGCGCCTGCGCCGGCGCGGACTCCAGGTGCGCTTCGTCGCCCCCGACTACAAATCCGGCAACAAGCTGATCCCTACCTACGCCGCCCACCCCGACCGCATCCTCGTCACCGCGGACGACGACTGCCTGCATCCCAGCACCTGGCTGTCGGGCCTGCTCGCCGCCCACGCGGAAACGCCCGACGCCATCGTCTGCCACCGTGGGCTGACGCTGCGGCGCGACGAGAACGGCCACCTGGTGCCCTACAAGCACCTCATGAAGGCGCCGGGCACCGACACGCATCCTGGCTTCGCGGTCATGGCGACGGGGGTGAGCGGGGTCCTCTACCCGCCCCACGCCCTGCATCCGCGGGTCCACGATCACGGCTTGATGATGCGGCTGTGTCCCAGCGAGGACGATGTCTGGTTCAAGGCGATGAGCCTGCTCCAGGGCACGCCCACGCGCCGGGCGGCGCCCCGGAACCCGCTCTGGCTCCAGGTTTCGGCCAGCCAGCGAGTGCGGCTGTTCGACCGCAACGTCACCCCCGATGGTGCGTCCCCGAGCGACGCCTGCCTGCGCACGGTCTTCGAGGCTTTCGAGCTTGACGGCTACCTCGACGCCGACGACACCGGCGAGCCGAGATCGGCCACAGCGGCGTGACATGCCAGCCGGGCCCGGCGGTCAGGCCGCTCCACCGCGGGCGAATCGCGCGATGCACTACCTGACCAAACGCACGCTCCGGCCGGTGCCGGCGCCGGGCACGACCCTGCCGCTGCTGGACAGCGTGCAGCAGGCGCTGGCGGCCGGACTGCCGCGCCGCGTGCCTCTCAACCGCGGCGCGGGCGAGAAGCCCGTGTTCATCGTGGGCGCACCGCGCTCGGGCACGACCTTGCTCCGCCGCCTGCTGCAAGCGGGCGGCGCCATTCACATCCCGCCGGAAAACCATGCGCTCAAGGGGATCGTCTGGGACGCCGCGCGCCGTCCGCGCCGCAAATGGACTCCCACGGTGAATGCCGTATGTTCCGCCATCGAGTACCGCAGCCTCTTCGCGGACTGGGAGATGCCGCTGCGCCCGCTGGCCGTCGCGCTCACCGAGCTGCCGGCGGACGAGCACAGCCTCGCCCGCATCGTCGCCGCCATCTACCGCGAGCATGCCGCCCGCACCGGCGCGCCCGCGCGGTGGGGCGACAAGACGCCGCTGAACGTGCTGGCGATGGACGAGATCCGCGCGTTGTTCCCCGACGCGCGCTTCCTGCACATCGTGCGCGACGGCGTGGATGTGACGCATTCCATGGTGAAGGACGGCCTGCGGCCCAGCCTGCATCAGGCGTCCACGCAGTGGGCGCGTTTCACCCGCGCGGGCGAGCTCTTCGCCGCCCGGCACCCCGAGCAGGTGCTGACGCTGCACTACGAAAACCTGGTCACCGCCCCGGAAACCGAGCTCCAGCGCATCTGCCCCTTCGCGGAGCTGCCGCTGAGCGAGCGCATGCTGGAGGTCACGGTGGACCTGCCGGGGATGACCGACGTGCGCCGTCAGGCCCATCACGCCAACGTCGCCAACCCGGTGACCCCGACCTCCATCGGCCGCGGGCGCCGCGCGCTGTCCAGGGCGGACCGCGCCGCCATCGCGCCCTACATCGGCGCCGGGCTGGCGCGCTTCGGCTACGAGCCGGCGGTGTGAGCGCGATGACGCGGCGGGACACGGGCGCACCGGACCCCGCCGGCCGCGGCATCCCGGGCCGCAGGCTTCCCAACCAAGCTATCCATGTCTCCTACCACAAGAACCTGACCGTCTTCTTCGACGCCACGATGCGGCTGGTGCGCAAGGCGACCCTAGGCCGCGTCCGCCACAAGCACTTCAACAGCGAGGCGGAGCGGTTTCTCCGCGAGCACGGCGCCTACACCATCGCCTCGTTGAACAACCACCCGCCATTGGACTCACTCGATTACACCGGCCCGGTGACGCAGTTCGTGCGCGACCCGCGCGATCTCGTGGTGTCGGGCTACTTCTACCACCTGCGCGGCGCCGAGGCCTGGACCCGCATCGTCGATCCGGCGCCCGGTGATTTCGCCGTGGTCAACGGCACCATCCCGCCGGAGATGCCGGCCGGGCTGTCGTTCAGCGGCTACCTGCAAACGCTGTCGGTCGAAGACGGGCTGCTGGCCGAACTCGCCTTCCGCCGGCACCACTTCGACGCGATGCGCGCCTGGGCCCGGTGCGGCTGGCCCAACCTGCTGACGCTCCACTACGAGGAAATCGTGCGCGACTACGGCCGCGCCATGGCGCGCGTGCTGGCCCATCACGGCTTCGGGCCGGGCGTTCAGGCCATCGGCCGGGCCGCCGCGCGCTACCGCGGCTCCCCGGCGGGCCGGCGCTCGCCGCACGTCCGCAACCCCGCGCCGAGCCAGTGGCACCGGACCTTCACGCCGAAGGTCGCCGACGCCTTTGCCGCGCGGCACGAGGACCTGCCGGCGCTGCTCGGCTATCCGCCCACCGCATCCACCTGAGCCCCGTCCAGGCTGCCGGCCGGCATCCCGATCGGCTGCGTGCGCCCCAGGCGCAGGTGCGCCAGCAGCGCCGCGTGGTTGAGCGCCCGCTTCACGGGGCGCTCGTGGGCGTGCTGCCAGCGCCCCTCCACGACGCCGTGGAGGTCCCACTTGGCGCGGAAGTGGTCGTCGGCGGCCCGCTTGCGCTCGCGGCCGTAGCGCAGCGCGGCGTAGTCGCTGCCGGCGGTCTTGGGCGTTTTCTCGTGGCGCATCACCACTTCGGGCACCACGGCGAAACGCCAGCGCCCGAGCGCCTTGTGCTGCAAAAAGAAGTCCACATGCTCGCGCATGATGGTGAAGTGCTCGTCCCACAGCACGTCGTCGAAGGTCTCCGTGCGGAACAGGACGCTCTGCTCCACGATGTCGTAGACGGGCAGGCGCTTCCCGTCCGGGCGCGGCACACACGCCGGACCGCGGCCAATGTCCTTATACAGCCGCCGGCCCACGCGGTAGAGGTTGGCGGCGCAGGACGACAGCCGCCCGTGCTCGCGCCAGATGCACGACACCCCGCCCAGCTCGCGGCTGGCGTCCACTGCCCGGCGCATGGCCGCGAGGTTGTCGGGGACGATCAGGTCGTCGTCCAGCATCAGCAGGTAGGGCGTGATGCAGGCCCGCGCGACCGCGTTGCGCCCGGCGGAGGCGCCGCTGTCGTAGGGTAGTTCGATCACGCGCAGCGGCAGAACTTCCCGCAGCTCGGCATAGAGCGCCTCGCGCTCCGGCCCGATGCCGCTGTCGTCGGCGACGATCACCTCGTGCAAGCCGTGCCCGGTCAGCGCGGTGAGCGTGTCCCGCAGCTCGGCCTGGCGCAGGAAGGCCTTCACGCCGGCCGTGACGTCGCGCATCGGTGCCGGCTCGGTCATCGCGTCATCCTCTCGCCCGGCATGTCCGCGCTCCCCCTTCGGCGCGTCGTGCCGCCTTCCCCGTCACAGACCGGGCTTCAGGCGCACGATGGGCCGCAGCGCGTAATGCTTGAACAGCTTCCAACCGCGGTTGTCCGTGCTGATGTGGGTGCAGCCCGTGAAGGCGCCGCGCACACCCCACTTCCGGTTCAGGTGGTCCTGCGAGCGCCGCAGCCGGTCCGAGCCCCGGCGCATGCGGATGTAGCCGGTGTCGGGCCGGCGGTCCTTGGGCACGGTCGTCCCCGTTGCGGGATAGTGACCGATCACGACCGAGGGCGTGATGGCGAAGCGCCACTTGCCCAGCACCTTGTGCTGGAGGAAGAAGTCCAGGTGCGCCTTGCCGATCTTGAAGCTCTCGTCCCAGCGCACGTCCTTGAGCGCCTCGGCGCGGAAGAGCGTCGAGAGCGGGATGGAATCGTAGTAGTGGAGCGTGCCGCCGCGGGGCGTCGCAGCCGTCTCCGGCTCGGGGCCGACGTCGCGGTAGAGATAGGGGCCGAGCCGGTAGAGGTTGCACGCCCCCGAGCGATAGGTGCCCCACTCCGACCAGATACCCGACACGCCGCCCAGTTCCGGGTGCGCTTCCAGGATTTCGCGCAGCTCGCCGATGTTCTCCGGCACCACGTGGTCGTCGTCCAGCAGCAGCAGGTAGGCGCTGTCGCAGGCGTCGAAGATGCGGTTGCGCCCCACCGACACACCCGTGTCCCGCGGCGGCTCGATCACGGTGAGCGGCAGCTTTTCCGCCATCTCGTCGTAGAGCGCCCGCCGGTCGCTATCGATGCCGCTGTCGTCGGCGACCACGACCGCGTGGACATCGAAGGGCGTCAGGGACTCCAGGGTGTTGCGCAGGGATTCCTGGCGCATGAAAGCCTTGATGCCGACGGTTACGTCGGGCAGCGGGATGCGGCTCACGGTTGCCTCGTGGCGGTTTTGCCTGGAAAACGCCCGCCCGTGTCGCCCAGCGGCACGGGCGCGTCAAGCTTGGGCGTCGGCGAGCGCGCACTCACGCGCTCTTGCGAGCGGGGTTGCGAAAGGCGGCCAGCAGCTCGCGGGCGGCGGCGCCGGGGGCCATGCGGCCCTCGCGCACGGCGGCCTCCACGGCGGGCAGGCGCTCGGCCACGGCCGGGTCGGTGCGGAAGTCGTGCAGCAGCGTGTCCTCCACCGCCGCCCACATCCAGCGGTCGGCCTGCTCCGAGCGGCGGCGGTCCAGCGTCCCGCTCGCCTGCATCTCGGCGCGGCGATCCCGCACGGCCGCCCAGACGGCGTCGATGCCGCGCCCCTCCAGCGCCGAGCAGGTGAGCACCGTGGGATCGGCGCCGACGATGCGCAGCGCGTCCGTGTAGGCGGCCGCCGCGGCCTCGGCGGCGGATTCCTGCCCGCTGTCCGCCTTGTTGACCACGAGGACGTCGGCGATCTCGGAGATGCCCTTCTTGATGCCCTGGAGGTCGTCGCCCGCGCCCGGCAGGAGCAGCAGCAGGAAGAGGTCGACCATCTCGGAGACGGTGATCTCCGCCTGCCCCACGCCGACCGTCTCCACGATCACGACGTCGAAGCCCGCCGCCTCGCACAGCAGCATGGCCTCGCGCGTGCGCCGCGCCACGCCGCCGAGCGTCCCGCCCGTCGGCGAGGGCCGGATGAAGGCCTCGGGCGTGCGCGCCAGTTCCTGCATGCGGGTCTTGTCGCCCAGGATGGCGCCGCCCGTGCGCGCGGAGGTCGGGTCGACCGCCAGCACGGCCACGCGCTTGCCCCGGCGCGTGAGGTTCAGGCCGAACGCCTCGATGAAGGTGGACTTGCCCACCCCCGGCACGCCCGAGATGCCGAGCCGCACGGCCGTCCCCGTCGCGTCCACCACGCGGTCGAGCAGCTCCGTCGCCGTGGCGCGGTGGTCGGCGCGCGTGGATTCCACGAGCGTGATGGCGCGCGCCAACGCGCGGCGGTCGCCGCCCCGGATGCGCGCGGCGAGCTGGTCCACATCCGTCGTCATTCGCCTAGCACCTGTCGGTCGGCCGCCTCGGCCCCCGGGCCGAGCGGCTGGCCGTGCGAGAACTCGACGGCCGTGCCGTCGGGGTCGAGGAGGACACAGAAGTAGCCCGCCGGGTATTCGTCCTGCTTGGGCGCCAGCGCCAGGCAGCCGCGGCGGCGGCCTTCCTCGGCCATGGCATCGACCGCATCGCGCGTCTCCACGGCGAAGCCGATGTGGGAGAAATCGCGCTCGCCGCCGTGATGCCCCGGCCCGCCCGGCAGCAGGACGATGACGAAGCTGCGCTCCTGCCCCGGCGCGGCCAGCCAGACGACGCGCCCGGGCAGGTCCTGGCTGTCGCGCGCGTGCACCTCGCGCAGGCCGCAGACCTCGCGGTAGAAGGCCGCGCAGGCCTCCAGATCGGCAACGTGCAGCGCGATGTGGGTGATCCGCGGCGTCATGCGCCCCTCGTGTCCCGATGCGTGCGCCAAGCCTACGACGCCGGTGCGGCGGCGTCGATCCACCCGCCGATGCGCCCCCGCTGACATGCGGGGATCACAGGCACGCCCCTTGGCCGGTCACGCATTCCAGGTTATTTGGCGTCAAGGCGGCACCTGAAGGTGCCGACGGGTGTGTTCGTCATGATGACCGGGAGGGAACCGCGATGCGACGCGTGCTGGCCGCTGTGCTGGCGCTGGGCCTGGCCGCCGGCGCCACCGCCTGCAACACCGCCGAGGGCTTCGGCGAGGATCTGGAATCCGCCGGCAACGCGCTGGAGGAAGAGGCCGAGGAGAACCAGTAAACGCCGGTTCATATCCACGAGCGCCCCTCTCCTTCAGGAGAGGGGCAGTGAGCCGCGGGGCCGCCGGGGTGAGGCGGTGGCGGCGCCAGCGCGACGAGCCGTGCCGCCTTGCCGTCACAACCGAAATCTGCTCCACCTGCCCACATGGCGCACCGTACACGCCGGGCGCGCACTCTGCGCCGGCAGGGCACCGACGCCGAACACGTGCTTTGGCGCCACCTGCGCAATCGCCGCCTCAACTGCGCCAAGTTTCGGCGCCAAGAGCCCATAGGGCCCTACGTCGCGGATTTCTGTTGCCGTGAAGCGGGCATCATCGTGGAAGTGGATGGCGGCCAACACGCGGAAGACACCGCCCGCGACGACCGTCGCACCCGGTGCTTGAACGGCCACGGCTACACCGTTCTTCGCTTTTGGAACACCGATGTGCTGAAGAATCTGGATGGCGTGCTTGCAGTAATCGCACGCCACCTTCCGGCGATATCCTGATTGCCCTCCGTCGCATCCCGACCTGTCACAGCCTCACCCCGCCAAGCTGCCGGGGCAGCTTGGCGACCCTCTCCCGGTGGGAGAGGGTTTTGTGTCGGCACGCCGATGCCTGCGGTCGACCCCTCTCCTTCAGGAGAGGGGTGGCGGGCCGTCAGGCCCGCCGGGGTGAGGCAGTGGCGGTGCGACCACGACAGACATCGACGCAGCGCGCGGATCATGTATCACCGCGCCGGCATCGGTTCCGCCGACGGCAGTCGTGCTGCCGCCCACACCACGCAACGCTCACCACACGATACCGCACTCCGACCCGGCACTGCCTCACCCCGCCAAGCTGCCGGGGCAGCTTGGCGACCCTCTCCCAGTGGGAGAGGGTTTTGTGGCGGCACGCCGAGGTCCGCGGTCGCCCTCTCTCCTGAAGGAGAGGGTTTGGGGCGCCCGCATGCGCCCACTCACTGTGCCGCCGTAACCGCCTCCTCGGCCGCCGTCTGCTGGCGGTGCCACATGCGGGCGTAGATGCCGCCGCGCGCCAGGAGCTGCGCGTGCGTCCCGCGCTCCGCCACCTGCCCCGCTTCCAGCACGACGATCTCGTCGGCGTCCGCCACCGTGGACAGGCGGTGCGCGATCATCAGCGTCGTGCGCCCGCGCGCCGCCGCGGCGAGGTCGGCCTGGATGGCCTGCTCCGTCTGGGTGTCGAGCGCCGAGGTCGCCTCGTCGAACACCATGATGGGCGGGTCCTTGAGCACGGCGCGCGCGATGGCGACGCGCTGCTTCTCCCCGCCCGAGAGCTTGAGCCCGCGCTCGCCCACCAGGGTGTCGTAGCCGTCGGGCAGCCCGCGCGCGAAGGCGTCGATGCGGGCCGTGCGCGCGGCTGCGTAGACCGCCTCGGGCGGCGCGTCGGGGCGGCCGTAGGCGATGTTGTCGTAGATGCTGGCGTTGAAGAGCACGGTGTCCTGCGGCACCAGCCCGATCGCCGCGCGCAGCGATTCCTGCGTCACCGCGCGGACGTCCTGGCCGTCCACCGTCACCGCGCCCGCGTCCACGTCGTAGAAGCGCAGCAGCAGGCGCGACAGCGTGGACTTGCCCGCGCCCGTCGTGCCCACCACGGCCACGCGCCCGCCCGGCGGAACGGACAGGCTCACGTCCCGCAGGACCGGCCGCCGCTCGTCGTAGGCGAAGGAGACGCGGTCGAAGCTCACGCGCCCGTCGGTCACGCGCAGCGGCGCGGCGTCCGGCGCGTCCACGACCTCCAGCGGGGTGTCGAGGAGGTCGAACAGCTCCTCCATGTCCACCAGCGACTGCTTGATCTCGCGGTAGACCGTGCCGAGCATGTTCAGCGGCACGGCGAGCTGAATGAGGTAGGCGTTCACCATCACGAAGTCGCCCACCGTCATCGTGCCCCGCGCCACGCCGACGGCGGCCAGCGTCATGATCGCCGTGATGCCGACCGCCAGGACCCCGCTCTGCGCGGCGTTGAGCGCGGACAGCGACATGCGGCTGCGCGTCGCCGCGTCGGCGTAGGCGGCCATGCCCCGGTCGTAGCGCCGGGCCTCGCGGTCCTCGTTCGTGAACGCCTTCACCGTTTCCATGTTCAGCAGGCTGTCCACCGCGAGGCTGTGGGCATCGCCGTCGGCGGTGTTCATGGCGCGGCGGAAGCGGATGCGCCACTCCGTCAGGCGGAAGGTGAGCGCGACGAAGGCCGCGATCGTCACCAGCGTCACGGCGGCGAAGCGCCAGTCGAACATCCACCACAGGATGCCGCTGACCAGCGCCACCTCGATCACCGTGGGCACGGCGTTGAAGAGCACGAAGGTCAGCAGGAACTCCACGCCCTTGGTGCCGCGCTCGACGGCGCGCGACAGCCCGCCCGTGCGCCGGTCCAGGTGAAAGCGCAGCGACAGCTTGTGCAGGTGGCGGAAGACGGTGACGCCAAGCCGCCGCACGGCGTCCTGGGCCACGCGGGCGAAGACGGCGTCGCGCGCCTCGCCGAAGACGCGCGCCCCGGCCCGCGCGCCGCCGTAGGCCAGCAGCAGCCCCAGCGGCACCGCCGCCCAGAGGTTCACCGCATCCGCCGTGAGCGCGTCCGTGGCGTGCTTGAGCAGGATGGGGACGTAGACGTTCGTCAGCTTGGCCGCGAGCATCAGCACCAGCGCCACCACGACGCGCAGGCGCAGGTCGCGGCGGTGGCGCGGCCACAGATAGGGCAGCAGCCGGCGCATCACGTGGAGCTGCCGGCTCATCTTCACCTGGTGCAGATCGGCTGTCGTCGGGCGCATCGCGGCGGTCCGGCGGTCGTTGCGCGGCCCCGAGAATGGTGCCGTCAGGGAAGAATGCCACCCCAAACCGGTCGGCGGGCACCCGCCTCTCCGAATGGCGGATAGGCGCGGGACGCCGCCTTCGCTAACCTTTTGTCAGGAAAGCGCCCAGAAGTCCCTTCCCCCGGCCGGCCCCGGAGGCGCGGATGGCGTTCGAGCTGACCACGACGGCGTTCGGCGAGGGTGACCGCATCCCCGTGCGCCACACCTGCGACGGCGACGACCTCTCCCCGGCCCTGAAGTGGGCCGATCCGCCCGCCGGCACGCAGAGCTTCCTGCTGATCGTGGCGGACCCGGACGCGCCGGGCGGGGTGTTTCATCACTGGGGCGTCTACGAGATCCCCGGCACCTGGCGCCAGCTCACCGAAGGCTACACCGCCAACACCCGCCAGGCCGGTTTTCGGGAAGCCATGAACGACTTCGGCAACGAGGGCTTCAACGGCCCGTGCCCGCCGCCGGGCCACGGCACGCATCACTACCACTTCCGCCTCTACGCCCTCTCTCTGGCAACGCTGAACGTCCCCGACCGGCCGAGCTGTCCGCAGCTCATGGACGCGGCGCGGCCCAACGTCCTCGACGTCGCCGAGGTGATGGGGCTGTACACCCGCTAACCCCGCCGCCGTCGCCCCCTTCCCGCTCGGCCCGGCCGCCGTGCTAGCCTGTGCGGCCATGCACCGCGGGAGCCCGAGGTGAGCGACCAGCGGCCGGTCCAGGCCATCCCGTTGATCTCGCGCGCCCTGCTCGTCCGCCGCGGCGAGCTGCCGGGGCTCGTGGGCGGGTTCGCGTTCTTCTTCTGCCTGCTGTGCAGCTACTACGTTCTGCGCCCCGTGCGCGACGAAATGGGCATCCGCGGCGGCGTGGAGAACCTGGAGTGGCTGTTCACGGGCACCTTCGTGCTCATGCTGGGCGCGGTGCCGCTGTACGGCTGGCTGGCCTCGCGGTTTTCGCGCCGGCGCTTGGTGCCCACGGTCTACGGCTTCTTCATCGCGTGCATGGCCGGCTTCGCGGTGTGGCTGGAAAGCGGCCTGACGCCGGCCTGGGCGGCGCGCGCCTTCTTCCTGTGGCTCTCGGTCTTCAACCTCTTCGTGGTGTCGATCTTCTGGTCGCTAATGGCCGACCTCTTCGACAACGAGCAGGCCAAGCGCCTGTTCGGCGCCATCGCGGCCGGCGGCAGCGTGGGGGCGATCGCTGGGCCGGGGCTGACGGCGGCGCTCGCCGAGCGCCTCGGGCCGAGCGGGCTGCTGCCCATCGCCGCCGCCGTGCTGGCGGCGACGCTGCCGTGCCTGTGGGTGCTGGTGCGCTGGCAGGACCGCCACGGCCACGGGGGCCAGGAGCAGGGCGCGGCGCTCGGCGGGCGCGTGCTGGACGGCCTGCGCTCGGTGCTTGGCTCGCGCTACCTGCAGGGCGTGGGCGGCTTCATCTGGCTCTACACCACGCTGGCGACCTTCCTCTACTTCGCCCAGGCCGGGATCGTCGCCGACACCTTCGGCGACACGGGCTCGCGCACGGCCGCGTTCGCCTGGATCGATCTGGCCACCAACACCCTGACCGTGGGCGCGCAGCTCTTCGTCGCCGCGCGGCTGATCCGCGCCGTCGGCCTGCCCGCGACCCTCGCCCTGGTGCCCGCGCTGCTGGTCGGCGGCTTCCTGGTGCTGGCGGCTGCGCCGGTCTTCGCCGCCATCGCGGCCGTGCAGGTGGTTCGGCGCGCGGGCAACTACGCCCTCGCCCGGCCCGGGCGGGAAATGCTGTTCACCCCGCTCTCGCGAAGCGAGAAGTACAAGGCCAAGAACGTCGTCGACACCCTGATCTATCGCGGCGGCGACGCCATCGCGGGCTGGCTGTATGCCGGGCTGGGCGGGCTCGGCCTGGCCGTACCCGGCGTGGCGTTGGTGGCTGTGCCCATCTCGGGCGCCTGGGCCGTGCTCGGCTGGTGGCTGGGCCGCGCCCGCGACGCGCGCGTGGCCGAGCAGGCCGCGGATGAAGGCGGGATCACTCCCGCGTCGGCCGCCGCCAAGTGACGGCCTCGCCCTTGGGCGCGCGCGGTCCGAACGCGTCGACAAGCCGTCCGCGAACGGAATCCATCCGCCACACCGGCGCGTCCCCAGCGGGCACGACCCCGTGGCTCCAGCCCCAGTCCCGCGTGGCCGCCGCGACCTCGGGCGGGGCGATGAGGTGAACGGGCACGTGGCGCGTCGCCGCGTCCCCCGTGATGATGGGCGCCGGCTGGTGGTCGCCCACCACCAGCAGCACGGTGTCCTCGCTCAGCCGTTCGCGCACGAAGCCCGCCAGCGTGCGCATGACGTAGGCCACAGCCTCGCCGTACTTCGTGCGCACGCGGTTCGTATCCTGCCACAACTCTGTGGGCGCGGGGCCGCGCTCGGCGAACTGGTTGAAGATCTCGCCGTCGCCGATGGCATCCCACGACACCGGCTCGGGAATCGGCGTCCAGGGCGCATGGCTGGAGATCAGCGCGACCTCCGCGAACACGGGGCGCTCGCGTTCGGGGGCCAGAACGCGCTCGTGCAGCGCCTCCAGGGTGAACTGGTCGGGCATCGTCACCCAGTTGAAGGGCTTGCCCGCGTAGTTCAGCGCTGGCGCGTCCAACACGGTGTCGTAGGCGAAATACCGCGCAGCCGGCCACGGCGGCTGGCTGGACGGCACCACCGCCGCCGTGCGCCAGCCCGCGCGGGCGAAAAGGTGCGCCAGGCTCACACGCTCCGAGCGCAGCAACTCGTCGTGGCGGCGCTGGCGGTCGATCCAGGCCCCGGAGACCAGGGACGCGTGCGCCAGCCAGGTGCGTCCGCCCACCGTCGGCGATTCGAGCCACGCCGAGCGCACGGCCATGCCCTTGGCCTTCGCCGCCGCGCCGAGCCGCGCCACCTGCGGCCCCACGCGCGACCAGTAACGCTCGCGCGCGTACACCGTGCGCCCGTACGATTCGGCGAACACCAGGACCACGTCGCGCTCTTGCAGGCGCGCGAACAGGTCTTTGCCGGTGTGTTGCGCCAGCGCGTCGCCGTTCAGGTCCGCACGAAAGCGTTCCAGATCCCGCGAGACCTCGCGCGCCGTGGCGACGTGACCCCACGCCAGCTTGGTGGTGAAGGCGGCCGTGCGCGTGTCCCAGCCGACCGTGCGCCGGGCGGCATCAGCGGCTCCGATCGCCACGCTCACCGCGCCCACAGCCACCAGCGCGGCGCGTCGGCCCGCCCGGTCGGGCAACACGGCCACCGCCCCGGCCGCCCGCATGAGCGCCCAGATCAGCGCCAGCGCCGCGGCGAGCGCGCCCGCAAGGGTGGCGACCACGGCGACGGGCCCCGCTGCCCCCTCGAAGAAGGTCCAGGCGTGGTACAGCCGGTGCCAGTCCACCAGCGGGTTGAAGCGCAGCCCGAAAACCAGCCGCGACGCCAGATCGCCCGCCTTCACAAGCAGCATCAGGGCCATCGCGCCGCCGATCAGCCGCGCCGCCCAAAGCCGCCCGCGCGGCGGCAGCGCCACCAGCGCCAGCAGCAGCGCCGGCAGCTCCAACGGAATCATGCGCAGCGCGTCCCACGTCAGCGCGTACGGCGCGTTGGGTGCGATCAGCGCCAGGTCCAGCGCGATCAGGCCGAGCGCCGCCGCGATCCAGGCGCCCCGGCTGCGCGCGGGGCGGCTTTCAGCCGCGCTCGTGCTGCGGTGTGCGGTCATACCGCTCAGTGTGCCGTGTTCACGCCAATGCGAAACCCGGCGACTGTACCCCGCCGGGCGGCGAACCCGATTTTCGAAATGGGGAAGAAACGCGAAAAGGCCAGTGCGATGGCGGAGGGGGAGGGATTCGAACCCTCGGTGCGGGGGTCCCGCACACACGCTTTCCAGGCGTGCGCCTTCGACCGCTCGGCCACCCCTCCACAACGGATGACTCGTCCGTCGGCGCGAGGGAACCTAGTCACACGCTCCGGCGAACGCAAACCCAGCGATCGCAGCCTGACGCCGCCACGCCCCGTTCACCGGGTTGGCGTCAACGCCCCGTTTCCGCCGGGGATAACGGCTGATAGAGTGCGCGCCCGGCTCGCACGAGGAGGCCGGATCGTTGCGTGTGCTCGCCCTTTTGCTTGCCCTGATCTTCCTCGCCGGCGCCGCCGCCAGCCTCGGGCTCGTCGCCGCGGCGGCCCTGCACGGACTCGACGTCATGGCGCCCGCCGGGGAACTCTGGTTCAAGATCGACTCCGGCAGCCTCAACGCTGCGCAGGCCGCCGTGGAGCGCTACCTTCTGCCTGCCCTCTGGCACGCCGTCGTTTTGCCGCTACTGCGCCTGCCCGCCATTCTGCTGGTCGTCGGCGGCCTCGTCCTCGCGCTCGTCCTCTTCGCCCTCGCCCGCCGCCGCGGCAACGGCAAACGCCGCATCTTCCACCGCTAAACGCGTCGGCGTTTAATCGTCGTCCATTTTGAGGGCATTGAGGAAAGCGGACTGGGGAATTTCGACCTTCCCCACCTGGCGCATCTTCTTCTTGCCCTCTTTTTGCTTCTCGATGAGCTTGCGCTTGCGCGTGACATCGCCGCCGTAGCACTTGGCGGTGACGTCCTTCTTCAAGGCGGGAACGGTTTCGCGGGCGACGACGCGCCCCGAGATGGCGGCCTGGATCGGCACCTTGAAGAGCTGGCGCGGGATTTCCTCTTTCAGCTTCTGGCAGACGAGGCGCCCGCGGTATTCCGCCTGGCTGCGGTGGACGATGACGGCCAGGGCGTCGACGCGCTCGCTGTTCACCAGCACGTCGAGCTTGACGAGATCTCCCTCGTGGTAGCCTTCCATCTGGTAGTCGAAGGAGGCGTAGCCGGAGGTCGCGGACTTGAGGCGGTCGTAGAAGTCGTAGACGACCTCGTTGAGCGGCAGGCTGTAGACCACCATCGCCCGGTCGCCGGCGTAGGTCAGGTCTTTCTGGATGCCGCGGCGCTCCTCGCACAGCTTGATGACGTTGCCGAGGTAGCCGTCGGGCACGAGGATCGTGGCCGTGATCCAGGGTTCCTCCACGGACTCGATGTGCATCGGGTTGGGCATGTCCGTGGGGTTGTGGAGATCCACGATTTCCCCCGTCTTCTTCATGATCCGGTAGACGACCGAGGGCGCGGTCGTGATCAGGTCCAGATCGAACTCGCGCGACAGGCGCTCCTGAATGATCTCCAGGTGCAGCAGGCCGAGGAAGCCGCAGCGGAAGCCGAAGCCCAGCGCGGGCGAGCTTTCCGGCTCGAACTGGAAGGAGGAGTCGTTGAGCCGCAACTTGCCGAGCGCGTCGCGCAGCGCCTCGTACTGCCCCGTGTCGGTGGGGAAGAGGCCGCAGAAGACGACCGGCACGCTGGGCTTGTAACCTTCCAGCGGCTTGTCGCAGGGGTTGGTGTCGTCGGTGATGGTGTCGCCGACCTGGGCCTCGTCGATGTCCTTGATGCCGGCGATCATGTAGCCGAGCTCGCCCGGGCCCAGCGCATCGGATTTCACGCGGCCGGGCTGGAAGGTGCCGACCTCGCTGACGTCGTGCACCGCGCGGGTCGCCATCATACGCGCGCGCACGCCGGGCTGGAGCGTGCCTTCCATGACGCGGACCAGCGTGATGACGCCGAGGTACTGGTCGTACCAGGAATCCACGAGCAGCGCCTTGAGCGGCGCGTCGGCGTCGCCCGCGGGCACGGGGATGCGCTGGCAGATCGCCTCGGTAACGTCGCTGACGCCTTGCCCCGTCTTCGCCGAAATCAGCAGCGCGTCTGTGGCGGCAAGCCCGATGACGTTCTCCAGCTCCTCGAGCACGCGCTCGGGCTCGGCGGCGGGCAGATCCACCTTGTTGAGCACAGGAATGATTTCGAGGTCGTGCTCCAGCGCGAGGTAGACGTTGGCCAGCGTCTGCGCCTCCACGCCCTGGCTGGCGTCGACCAGGAGGATGCAGCCCTCGCACGCCTTGAGCGAGCGCGAGACTTCGTAGGAGAAATCGACGTGACCGGGGGTGTCGATCACGTTGAAGACGTAGGTCGAGCCGTCGGCCGAAGGGTAATTGAGGCGCACGGTCTGCGCCTTGATTGTGATGCCGCGCTCGCGTTCCAGATCCATGTTGTCGAGGAACTGTTCGCGCATCTCGCGTTCACTGACGCCCTCGCACATCGTGATAATGCGATCCGCCAGCGTCGACTTGCCGTGGTCGATGTGCGCGATGATGGCGAAGTTGCGAATGCGGCTCCGATCGGTCATCGTGTGCTTGAACCGTTGCGATGGGCGCTGCACCCAGTGGTTTCGACCGCCGGGCGCGCGGGTAGCGGGACCATAGGCGCGCTCGCACGTGTTCGCAACGGCGCCGGCGGCAAAGTGGGGGGACGCACGGCATGCCCTGGAACAAGCGCTTCGACCAGCAGGAGGTGCTCGAGCGCGCGCTCGACACCTTCTGGGCGCAGGGCTACACGGCCACGTCCATCCAGGATCTGGTGGACCGGATGGGCATCAACCGGGCCAGCCTCTACGACACCTTCGGCGACAAGCAGGATCTGTTTCTCGCGGCGCTGCGCGCCTACGACGAAAACCACCGCGCGGCGTGGCTGCGCGAGCTGGACGCGCTGGGCTCACCCTTGGAAGCGCTGCGGCGCGTCTTTCACGACTGGGTCGACGCCGTCGAACAGGAGCGCACGCCCAGCGGCTGCTTCATGGTCAACACCTCGCTGGAGCGCGCGCCGCACGACGAGGCCGTGCGCGAACACGTGGCCCGCGCCCAGCAGGCCCTGGCCGACTTCTTCGGGCGCAAGATCGATGAGGCTCAGCGCGCCGGCGAGGTGCCGGTCGAGATGAACGCGGACGCGGCCGCGTCGTCGATGCTGGCGACCTTCATGGGGATGCTCGTGATGGCGCGCAGCGGCGCCGACCCGGAAGCCCTGCGCGGCACGGCGGAAGGCGCCATCGCGCGCCTGGGGTAATCACAGCCCCGGCGCCGCCAGCTACCCGCGCAACTCGCCGCCGGTGTCCTGGCGCACCTTGTCCACGATGCGCGCGGCCACGTCGCTCAGATCCTCGTCGGTGAGCGTGCGCTCACGCGGTTGAAGCGTCACCGCCAGCGCCAGCGACTTCTTGCCCGCGCCGATCTTCTCGCCCGTGTAGACGTCGAAGACCGTCGCGTCGCTGACCAGGTCCTTGCCGGCAGCGCGCACGGCGCGCAGCACGTTGTCCGCCGGCACGTCGGCATCCACGACGAAGGCGAAGTCCTTCACCACCGGCTGGAAGGCCGAGCGCGCCAGCGCCGGCCGCGCCGTGCCCTTCTTCTTGGGCTTGGGCAGCGCGTCCAGGAAGACCTCGAAGGCGGCCACGGGCTCGCGCAGGTCGTGGGCCGCGACGACCGTGGGATGCAGCTCGCCGAAGTACGCGACCACAACCTTGCCCATCACCAGCGCGCCGGAGCGGCCCGGATGGTAGTGGCCGGGCACCTCGGTGGTGACGGTGAGCTTGTCGGTCGGGGCGCCCGCCGCGTCCAGCGCCGCGAGCGCGTCCGCCTTGGCGTCGAAGACGTCGGCCGGCCGCTCGCCGGAAGCCCAGTGGCGGGCGTGGGCGCGGCCCGCGCGCAGCCCGGCGGCCACGGTCGCCTGCCCGTCCGGCGTGGCGTCGCGGTAGGCGGGGCCGACCTCGAAGAGCGCGACATCCGGGAAGCCGCGGTCGCTGTTGCGCTGGGCCGAGTCCGCGAGGCTGGCGAGCACGCTGGGGCGCATGACGTCCAGCGCGCTGGAGATCGGGTTGGCGAGGCGCACCTCGTCTCCCGCGCCGCCGAACAGCTCGGCGGAACGCGAGCTGACGAAGGAGAAGCCGACCGTCTCCTCCAGCCCGCGCCAGGCGAGGCGCGTGCGTGCCAGCTCGGCGCGGCGCTGGGCGAAGCTCACGGCCGGCGCGGGCACGGCCGAGTCGCGCGGCAGCGGCTGCTCGGGAATGGCGTCGTAGCCGTGGACGCGCATGACCTCTTCCACGAGGTCGGCTTCGCCGTCCATGTCGAAGCGCCACGAGGGCACCGTGGTGGCGATGCGGCCGTCCGCGCGCTCGGGTTCGAAGCCCAGGCGGTCGAGGATGTCGGCGCTGGTCGCCTCGGGAACCTCGACGCCGGTCAGCGCGCCCACGCGCTCGGGACGCAGCGTGATCGTGCGCTCATGGCGCGGCACCTGGCCGGCGGCCACGACCTCGCTCGCCTCGCCGCCGCAGATCTCCTGGATCAGGCGCGTGGCGACGTGGACGCCCCAGTCCGCGCTTTCCGGGTCGACGCCGCGCTCGAAGCGCTGGCGCGCGTCCGAAACGATGCCGAGCTTGCGCCCCGTGGTGGCGATGCGCACGGGATCGAAGAGCGCGACCTCCAGGAAGACATTGGTCGTCGCCTCGCTCACGCCCGAGGCGGCGCCGCCGATGACGCCGCCGATGCCGTGGGCCTGCCGGCGGTCGGCGATGACGACCATCTCCGAATCGAGCGTGTAGGTCTGCTCGTCCAGCGCCGCGATGGTCTCGCCGTCTTCGGCGAAGCGCATCGCCAGATCGCCGTCCAGCTTGTCGGCGTCGAAGACGTGCAGCGGCCGGCCGAGATCGACCGTCACATAGTTGGTGATGTCCACCAGCGCCGAGATCGGGCGCAGGCCCACCGCCTCCAGACGGCGCCGCATCCAAGCGGGACTGTGGCCGTTGCGCACGCCGCCGAAGTGGCGCCCGGCGACGTAGGGACACGCGCCGGCGTGATCGGCCGAGAATTTCCGGTGCCAGGCGATGGGGCTGGCGTGGCCGCCCGGTGTCGGCGCCGCGCGCTCCAGCGGGCGCAGCTCGCCCAACCCGGCGGCGGCCAGATCGCGCGCCAGCCCGCGCACGCCGAAGCAGTCGGCGCGGTTGGGCGTTAGCGCGACCTCGATCACGGGATCGTCCAGCCCGGCCTGCTCGGCGAAGGGCGCGCCCTGGGGCGTGCCCGCGGGCATCTCGATGATGCCCTCGTGGTCCTCGGACAGGCCCAGCTCGTACTCCGAGACGAGCATGCCCTGGGATTCGACGCCGCGGATCTTGCCCTTCTTCAGCGTGATGCCGCTGCCGGGGATGTGGGTGCCCGGCCCGGCGAAGACGCCGATCATGCCCGCCCGCGCGTTGGGCGCGCCGCAGACCACCTGCGCCTCGCCGCCCTCGGGCGTGACAACCGTGCACACCGAGAGCTTGTCGGCGTTCGGGTGCTGCTCGCAGGCCCGCACATAGGCCGTGCGGAAGGGCGCCAGGCGCGCGGCCGGGTCGTCCACCTCCTCGACCTCGTGGCCGAGCATCGTCAGCGCGTCGGTGAGCCGCTCCAGCGACGCCTCGGTCGCCAGATGGTCGCGCAGCCAGGAGAGCGTGAATTTCATGGCGTTACAGCCCCCGCACGGGGCTGGGCAGGTCGGTGGGGGCGAAGCCGTAGTGGCGCAGCCAGCGCAGATCGGAGTCGAAAAAGGGCCGCAGGTCCGGGATGCCGTACTTCAGCATGGCCATGCGCTCGATGCCGAGGCCGAAGGCGAAGCCCTGGTATTCGCCTGAATCGACGCCGCAGTTCTCGAGCACGCGCGGGTGCACCATGCCGCAACCCAGCACCTCCAGCCAGTCCTCGCCGCCGCCGATGCGCAGCTGGCCGTCGCGCTTGGAGCAGCCGATGTCCATCTCCGCCGAGGGCTCGGTGAAGGGGAAGTAGCTGGGCCGGAAGCGCGCCGGCAGCTCCTCGACGCCGAAGAAGGCCTTGCAGAAGGCGACGAGCGTGCCCTTGAGGTGGCTCATCGTGGTGGCGCGATCGACGACCAGCCCCTCCATCTGATGGAACATCGGGGAGTGGGTGGCGTCGTCGTCGCTGCGGAAGGTGCGCCCCGGCACGATGATGCGCAGCGGCGGCCCCTCGGCCTGCATCGCCCGCACCTGCACCGGGGAGGTGTGCGTGCGCAGCACCTTGCGCTCGCCCTGCGCGTCGGTGGCACGCACGTAGAAGGTGTCGTGCTCCTGGCGCGCGGGGTGCTCGGGCGGGATGTTGAGGGCGGAGAAGTTGTGGAAGTCGTCCTCGATGTGGGGACCTTCCGCCGCCCGGAATCCCATCTCGCCGAAGATGGCGATCATCTCCTCGATCGTGCGCGAGATGGGATGGATGTGCCCGACCGGGTCGGGCCGCGGCGGCAGGCTGACGTCGACGCGCTCGCGCGCCAGCCGCTCGCGCAGCTCGCGTTCGGCCAGCTCGCCCTTGCGGGCGTCGATGGCCTCCTGCACCGCCTGCTTGGCGGCGTTGAGACGCTGGCCGGCGGCCTTGCGCTCTTCGGGGTCGAGGCCGCCGAGCTGCTTCATCAGCCCGGTGATGCGCCCCTTCTTCCCGAGCGCCGAAACGCGCACGCGCTCCAGGGCGTCGAGGCTGTCCGCCTCGCGCACCTCCTGGAGCACCTGCTCTTGGAGAGCCTCGACGTCTTCCATGCCGGTCCGCGTGCGCCTCAGCCCTGCTGCGCGCCGGACGGCAGGTTCTGCTGCGCCTGCTGCGCCACGGCCTGGAAGGTCTCCGGCTCGCGCACGGCCATGTCGGCCAGCACCTTGCGGTCGATGTCGATGCCGGCGTTCTTCATGCCCGCCATGAACTGGGAATACGTCAGGCCGTTCTGGCGCGCGCCCGCGTTGATGCGCGCGATCCACAGGCGGCGGAACTGACGCTTGCGCTGCTTGCGGTCGCGGTAGGCGTACTGATGCGCCTTTTCCACCCGCTGCTTGGCGGCGCGGAAGGTGTTGTTGGAGCGGCCCTGGTAGCCCTTGGCCTGCTTCTGAATGTGCTTGTGTTTGGCGTGCTTTTGGACGCCGCGCTTCGGTCGCGCCATCGAATGCCTCCGTCGTCTAGCGCGTCATGGATCCGGGTGCGCCGCGAACCGGCCAGTCGGCGGCTGCGGCGAATGCGCCCGCCTTAGCTGTACGGCAGGAAGTGCTTCTTGACGATGTTGCCCTCGGTGCGGGGCAGCACCTTCATGCCGCGGTTCTGGCGCTTCATCTGCTGGGGACGCTTGCGCAGGTTGTGCGCCTTGTAGCCGTACTTCACCCGGACCTTGCCGTTGGCGGAGACCTTGAAGCGCTTCTTGGCGCCGCTCTTCGTCTTGAGCTTGGACATTTCCCCATCCTTTCGGTGGTTCGTGCGCCCGGGCGGGCGCGCGCATGCAGTGTGGCCGACCGCGGTGGCGGCCGGCATCAACGGGGCGTCCGGGCATGTCCAGGGGCCGCGGTTGCTCCCGTTGGGCGCGCGGTTATAACCACGCCCCCGCCGGCACGCAAGGTCGCGCGTCGGCCGGACCGCGGCGATGGAACGGCGCGCGCCGCGTTTTGAACGAACAGTTGGAACCCTAACGTATTCGTGTCCATTTCGACCCGGCTTTTCCTAAATTCCAGTTAACCACGGGGTTTACAGCCACGGTTGGCTTTTCTAATCCTCCCGATGGTTGCGGCCTGTTTACTTGCCACCAAAAAGTTTTAAAATTCCTGGTGGGAAATAGGTGAACCGGCGCGTGAAAGCGCAAACCGTGCAAAGCTGAACAGTTGGCGAGCAATGATGGGTGATCCGCAGGAAAACGTTGGGCACGCCGTGAACGACGAGCCGGGCGTGGCGACGAGCGAAGCGACCTCCGCCTCGGGTGAGGACATCGCCGTTACCCTGGAGCAGTTGATCCGGGTGCACTTCAGCCAGAGCTTCCGCAGCGGCCTCAAGCCCGCGCAGTGGCACGCCCTGCGGTACTTCGCCACCGCCGAGCCCGAGGACCGCACGGTCACGGCGTTCGCGCGCCACCGCGCGTCCACGATGGGCACGGCGTCGACGACGATCTCGACGCTCGTGCGCAAGGGCTATCTGGCGCGCGACTACGGCCGGGGCGTTCCGCGCAATCGCGGGCTGCACATCACCGACGCCGGGCGCGAGTTGCTGCAACAGGACCCCATCCAGAACCTGGTGAACGCCATCAACCGCCTCGGCGACAGCGAGCGGGCGAACCTGGACACCGCGCTGCACAGGCTGGTGGCCGACATGGTGGATTCGCCCGACCGCGAGACGGCGTAGGCACCACGGTTCGGGCGCGGCGGCAGGTTCGACGCCGCGCCCGCGCCGCCCTCGCCGTCAGCCGTGACGCCGGGCGAAGGCCCGCACGGCGTCGGCAACGGCGCCGGGCGCGTCCTCGGGGCTGAAGTGCCCGGTGTCCGGAATGGTCTCCAGCCGTGCGCCCGGAATGTCGCGTTCCAGTTCGTGCGCGTAGCTCACCGGCTGCCAGCGGTCGTCCGCACCCCACAGGATGTGGACGGGCACGCGAATGCCGCTCAGGGCCGGCGTCAGCGCTTCGGTGTAGCGGCTGTCGTAGTGGCGGACCTGATGGTGGAAGAAGGACACCTTCCCCATGGGCCCGCTCAAGGGTTGCAGGTAGGCGTCCAGCACCTCGCCCGTCATCGTTTCCGGGTCGTGGACCGTCATCTGCAGCTGACGCGTCAGCATGGCGTGAAAATCCGGTTCGGCCATCGCGGTATAGCTGTCGAAGTGATCGCGGATGATGGCCCGCCACGTTTCGGACGGCCAGGAGTCGTAGCTCACGCTGTCCACCAGCATCAGCCCCCGCACGCGCTCGGGCGTATGCACGGCCGCGCGCAGTCCGACGGCGCCGCCGATGTCGTGGGCGATCAGAATCGCGTCCGACAGGCCCCAGTGATGCAGTAGCGCCCCTAAGAGCGCCTCCTGCGCCGCCACCGAGGTGTCGGCGGCCAACGGCCGTTCCGACGCGCCGAAGCCCAGCAGATCGAAGAGGTGCACGCGCAACCCTGCCTCGACGAGGCGCGGCACGACATTGCGCCAGATCACGCTGTGCGACGGCGTTCCGTGAATGAGCACCACCGGCGTTCCATCCGCCGGGCCGTGCACGCCCGTGGCGATGCGGTGGCCGTGGACGAGCGCGTTCCCGGTCAACGGGCTTTGGATCGGCATGGCTCAGGCCCTTTCGTGCTCGTGAACGGGGCCGAGGGTGCCGCCGCGCGCGACCGGGCATAAAGCGGCCAATGGCGATGCCTGTCATCACGGCCTGTGCGACCGGCATTCACACCGCGCGGCCAAGCAGGCACGCTGCCGTCACCGCAAGCCACCAGCCGCGAGCCACCGCCATGCGACACCTGCTTGCCGCCCTTGCCGCCCTCGCCGCCGCCGGCCTGGGCACCGCCCCCGCCGCCGCGAGCCCCGACACCGCGGCCGCGGCCAAGGCGCCGGTCCAGACCAGCCAGGCGCAGTCCTTCAGCGACGACACCATCTACCGCTTCGCCAAGGCGGCGCTGAACGTGCGCAACGTCTTCTCCCGCAACGCGGAGGATTTGAAGAGCGCCCAGCGCAAGCAGGAAAAGAAGGAAATCGAAGAGCGGATGCGCAAGGAGATCCGCGAGGCCGTGGACAACGCCGGGCTCACGGTCGAGCAGTACAAGAAGATCAATCAGGCGATGTCGCAGGATCCCCGCCTGCGCCAGCGGGTGCTGCAGCTGGTCGAGCAAATGGGCGGCGGCCAATCGAGCGGGCAGTAATGCGGCGCCCGTCTCGGCGTCCCCGGGGCTCGGCACCGCGCTTGTCCCACGGCAAGCCCGGCGGCACGATACGGCCGGTATGCACACCGAAGGAGACCCGCTCGTGACCGTGACGCTCAGCCTGACCGACGTCGAAGACCTCACCCGCCGCGCCCTGCTCGCCTCGGGCGTCGCCCCCGGCAACGCCGAGTCCGTGACGCAGTCTGTGGTGGCGGCGGAGCGCGACGGCATCCACAGCCACGGCCTGGCGCGCCTGCCCACCTACTGCGAGCACGCGCGCTGTGGCAAGATCGACGGCCGCGCCGAGCCGACGCGCGCGCAGCCGCGCGCCGGCACCGTGCTGGTCGACGCGCGCGACGGCTTCGCGCACCCGGCCATCGACCTGGGCTTTGACGTGCTGCCGGACGCCGCGCGCGAGGCCGGGATCGCCGCCATGGCGGTGACGAACTCCTACAACTGCGGCGTCGTCGGCTATCACGTGGAACGGCTGGCCGAGCAGGGCCTCGTGGCGCTCGGCTTCGTCAACGCGCCCGCCTCGATCGCGCCGTGGGGCGGCCACAAGGCAACCTTCGGCACCAACCCGCTGGCCTGCGCCGTGCCGCGCGCGAACGCCGCGCCGCTGGTGATCGACCAGTCCTCCAGCGTCGTCGCCAAGAGCGAGGTCATGGTGCACAAGCAGAAGGGCGAGCCGCTGCCCGAGGGCTGGGCGCTGGACGCCGACGGCAACCCGACGACCGACCCCGAGGCGGCGCTGGCCGGCGGCACGATGGTCCCGGCGGGCGGCTACAAGGGGGCCAACCAGGCCCTGGTCGTGGAGGTCTTCGCCGCCGCGCTGACCGCGAGCAGCCTGTCCATCGACGCCTCCTCCTTCGCCAACAACCAGGGCGGCTCGCCGGAGACGGGGCAGTTCTTCGTCGCCGTGGACCCGAACGCCTTCGCGGGCGCGATGTTCGCGGACAAGGTGGAACGCCTGCTGGGCGCGATCGGCGAGCAGGAGGGCACGCGCCTGCCCGGTCAGGGCCGCCTGAAGGCGCGCAGCACCACAGCCGAGGCCGGCGTGGCGATCAAACAGGATCTATACGACAAGATCCGCGGCTACGCCGAGGGCTGAGCGACAGGCTCAGCCCGTCGGCTCGCTGACCGCGCAGCCGTCCTCGCGCGCGGCCTCGCACAGCCATTCCCAGACGGAGACGCCGACGCTCCGGGCGACGATGACGTCCGCCGTCGGCGTGCCGTCCACCAGATGGATCGCCGCCGAGACGTGGCCCAGGGCCGCCAGGCGCACCTCGCCGGGCCGGAACGCGGCTGCGTGCAGGTCGACCGCGCAGCCCTTGGCGAGCACCCGGCGCGTCGCCGGGCCGGACAGGCGGATGATCGTGCGGCCCATGCTGACGTCCACGACGGCCGCCGACGCCTCGCCCAGGCCGTCACGCAGCTCGCGGTCCAGATCCCAGCCGTGCGTTCCGGGCCGCATCACCAGCCAGCGTGCGGGGCCATTCCACAACACCGTTGTGGTGCCGTCGCTGGCGCTGCCGTTGGGCTGACCCGGCACGTCGAGGCCGGTGGCGGTGGCCAGCGCGGCGCGCAGCGACTCGCCGTCCTTGTCCCAGGCGGAAACCTGCACGATGGCGACGCCCCGGCGCTCCGCCAGGGTGACGCCGGGCGCGTCGCCGCTGATGCGGCCGAAGCGGCCGGGCGCGTAAACGCTTTCCAGCGCGGAACGGGCGTCAGGCATGAAGGCGGGCCCCCTCGGGATCGACGAACACCGGACTGGTCACGCGGGCCGCGACCGTTTCGCCGTAAAGCGGGTACTGGGCGTAGACGACCTCGCCCTCGCGCTCCCGGCCGCGTTCCAGGAACGCCAGCGCGATGGAATGGCCCAGCTCCGGGCTGAACGAGGTGGAGGAAATGTGCCCCAGCAGCGTCGCCGGGATCTCCGGCTGCTCTTCGGCCGTGAGTTGTGAACCCGGCCGGAGCTTGTGCGACGCGTCCACCGGAACGAGGCCCACCTGCACCTTGCGGCCCTCGTCGTGGAACGCCTCGCGTTCCAGCGCGCGCCGGCCGATGTAGTCCTTCTTGCCGGAGAGCATGCGCCCCAGGCCCAGGTCGCCGGGGCTGGTGCGGCCGTCCAGCTCGGCGGCGACGGGGTGGCCCTTCTCGGTGCGCAGCACGCCCAGGGCCTCGGTGCCGTACGGGGCGATGCCGAGATCCGCGCCCGCGGCCATGACGCGTTCCCACACCGCGCGGCCGTAGTCGGCGGGCACGGCGATCTCGTAGGCCAGCTCGCCGGAGAAGCTGATGCGGAAGATGCGTCCCGGCACGCCGGCGACCGTGGCCGTGGTCACGCCCATGAACGGCAACGCCTCGTTGCTCACGTCCGCGTCTTCGACCACGCGCGCCAGCACCTCGCGGCTCTTCGGGCCGGCGAGCGCCATGGTCGCCCACTGCTCGGTGACCGAGGCGACGTCCACGCGCAGCTCCGGCCAGTCCACGGCGAGGTGGCGCTCCAGCCGCGCCATGACCGAGCCGGCCTTCCCGGTCGTCGTGGTCATGACGTAGTGCGTCTCGCCCAGGCGCGAGGTGGTGCCGTCGTCGTCCACCATGCCGTCCTCGCGCAGCATGGCGCCGTAGCGCGCCTTGCCCACCGGCAGGCGCTTCCAGCCGTTGATGTAGACGCGGTTGAGCAACTCAGCCGCATCCGGCCCCTGGATGTCGATCTTGCCCAGGGTGGAGACGTCCACCATCCCGACGGCCCGGCGCACGGTGCGCGCCTCGCGTTGGATGGCCTCGTGCGCGCTCTCCCCCGGCTTGGGGTAGTACTGCGCGCGCAGCCACAGCCCGGCGCTCGTGAACACCGCGCCGTGCTCGACGTGCCAGTCGTGCATCGGCGTGCGCCGCGTCGGCTCCAGGTGCGCGCCCGTGTCCTGCCCCGCCAGCGTGCCGAAGGTGACGGGCGTGTAGGGCGGGCGGAAGGTGGTGGTGCCCACCTGGTCCATGGGCTCGCCGCGCAGTTCCGCCAGCAGCGCGTGGCCGTTGACGTTGCTGGTCTTCCCCTGGTCGGTCGCCATGCCGAGCGTGGTGTAGCGCTTCAGGTGCTCGACCGCGCCATAGCCCTCGCGGTGGGCCAGCTTGACGTCCTTGGCGGTGACGTCGTTCTGGAAGTCGATGAAGTTCCGGCCCATCGAGCGGCTGCCCGGGATCGCCCAGAGCGCGCGCACGTGGCCGCGGTCCTCGCTGTCGCAGGCGGGACGCTCGGGCGCGGTGCCGCTGCCGTGCCCGGTGGCGTGGGCGGCCTCGGCGCCGGTCTTGAAGCCCTCGCGCAGGCAGTCCGCGAGGTTGAGCGTGCCCGCGGCGGCGCCCGCCGAGCGCTCGGCCTGCTTGGACGCGCCGGGGACGAAGGCGCCGATGCGGTCGTCGTAGACGGGCCGCCCGCCCGCCTGGGAGTGCAGGTGCACCGCCGGGCTCCAGCCGCCGGACATGGCGACGAGATCGCAGGGAATGCGCCGGCGCGCACCCTCGACGCGCGCGCCGTCCTCGCTCAGCGCCATGACCTCGGCAGCGCGGACGCCGTGGCCGCCGCGCGTCGTCACGACGGTGTGGCCCGTCAGCACCTCCAGGCCCTTTTCCTTCACCTGCCGCATGAGCGCGCCGCCCCCCTTCGGGCGGACGTCCACCACGGCGGCGACGCCCAGCCCGGCCGCATGCAGGTCCAGCGCCGTGCGGTAGCCGCTGTCGTTGTTGGTGGCGATCACGGCCGTCCAGCCCGGCGCGACGGCGTACTGGTTGACGTAGGCGCGCGCCGAGGCGGCCAGCATGACGCCCGGCCGGTCGTTGCCCGCGAACACGAGCGGGCGCTCGATCGCCCCCGTGGCGTGGACGACGCGCCGGGCGCGCACGCTCCACAGGCGCTGGCGCGGCAGGTCCGGGTCGGGCTCGGGCAGATGGTCCTGCACACGTTCGGCGAGCGCCACGTTGTTGTGATCGTAGTGGCCGAAGGCGGTCGTTCGCGGCAGCAGCGTCACGTTGGGCGCCCCGGCCAGCTCGCCCGCGACGCCGGCTGCCCACGCCGCACCGGACTCGCCGTCCACGCTCAGGCGCTCACGGCGCAGCCAGCCGCCGAAGCCCTCGTTCTCGTCGGCCAGGATGACGCGCGCGCCCGTCTCCGCCGCCGCCTTGGCCGCGGCCAGCCCGGTGGGCCCGCCGCCGACGACGAGGACGTCGCAGTGCGCGTGCATGCGCTCGTAGCGGTCGGCGTCCGCCTGCTCGGGGCTGACCCCCAGCCCGGCGGCGTTGCGGATGATGCGCTCGTAGAGGTGCCAGGCCTTCTGCCCGCCGCCCATGAAGGTCTTGTAGTAGAAGCCGGCCGGGAAGAGCGGCGAGAGGACCCCCGTCAGCGCGTTCACGTCGAACCCGAGCGAGGGCCAGCGGTTCTGGCTCTGCGCCACGAGGCCGTCGGTTAGCGGCGTCATCGTGGCGCGCGTGTTGGGCTCGTAGCGCGCGCCCGCGCCCAGGCCGACCAGCGCGTTGGGCTCCTCCGCCCCGGCGGACACGATGCCGCGCGGGCGGTGGTACTTGAAGCTGCGCCCGACCAGGCGCACGCCGTTCGCCAGCAGCGCCGACGCCAGGGTGTCGCCCGGATGGCCGGTGTAGCTGCGGCCGTCGAAGGTGAAGGTCAGCCGGCGCTCGCGGTCGATGGCGCCGCCCGAGGCGCCGGCGGAGAGGCGGTGCGGTTGCTCGCTCATGCCGTCTCACCCGTCGCATCCGGCGCCAGGGCGTCGTGCGGCCCGCCGGTCGCCAGAACTTCGTGGGTCGTGGTGTCGCGGACGACCTTGATCCAGGCGCGGCAGCCGGCGCTGTGCTGCCACAGCTCGGCGTGCGGCCCCTTGGGGTTGGCGCGCAGGTAGATGTGATCGACCCAGGCCTCGCGCGAGATGGCGTCCGGATCGGCGGGGCGCATCGCGGCCGCGTCGCCGCCGTAGGTGAACTCGCTCTGGTCGCGCTCGCCGCACCAGGGGCAGCGGATCAGCATGTCAGATTCTCCTAATGGGCTCCGGGCCGCGGGCCCATGCCCTTCTCGTCGACGACGCGGCCGGTGTGGAAGCGCTCCAGCGTGAAAGGCGCGTTCAGCGGGTGGGGTTCGTCGCGGGCGATGGTGTGGGCGAAGGTCCAGCCCGAGGCCGGCGTCGCCTTGAAGCCGCCGTAGCACCAGCCGCCGTTGAGGTAGAGGCCGTCCACCGGCGTCTTGGCGATGATGGGACTGCCGTCCATGGACATGTCCACGGTGCCGCCCCAGTGGCGCAGCATGCGCAGCCGGCTGGCCCGCGGGAACATGGCCGTCAGCGCGCCCGCCAGCGACTGGATCGTGGGCAGGTTCCCGCGCGCGGCGAAGCTGTTGTAGCCCTCCAGGTCGCCGCCGAAGACCAGCTCGCCCTTGTCCGTCTGGCTGCAGTAGAGGTGCGTCGCGCCGGAGGTGACGACCATGTCCAGCGTGGGCTTGAGCGGCTCCGACACCACGGCCTGAAGCACGTGGCTCTCGATGGGCGTGCGAATGCCCGCCATGTCCGCGAGCTGCGTGGTGTGCCCGGCGACGGCGATGGCGACCTTGCCCGCCGTGATCGGGCCGCGCGTGGTGTCCACGCCCGTCACCGCGCCGCCGTCCCGGTGGATGCCCGTGACCTCGCAGTTCTGGATGATGTCGACGCCCAGCGCGTCCGCCGCCCGCGCGTAGCCCCAGGCGACGGCGTCGTGCCGCGCCACGCCGGCGCGCGGCTGCAACAGCCCGCCCATGACGGGGAAGCGCGCTTGCGGCGACACGTCCAATGAGGGCACACGCCGCGCGACCTCCTCGCGCGACAGCAGCTCGGCATCCACGCCGCCCAGGCGCATGGCGTTGCCGCGCCGGGCGAAGGCGTCGAGCTGGCCTTCCGTGTGCGCGAGGTTCAGCACGCCGCGCTGGCTGAACATCATGTTGAAGTTGAGCTCCTGGGAGAGGTTCTCCCAGAGCTTCATCGACCACTCGGTGAAGTAGGTGTTCGGCTCCAGCATGAAGTTGGAGCGCACGATCGTGGTGTTGCGGCCGGTGCCGCCGCCGCCGAGCCAGCCCTTTTCCAGCACGGCGACGTTCGTGATGCCGTGCTCGCGCGCCAGATAGTACGCCGTGGCCAGGCCGTGGCCGCCGCCGCCGATGATGACGACGTCGTAGGCGGGCTTGGGGGCCTTGTCGCGCCAGGCGGGCGTCCAGCCCCGATGGCCGCCGAGGGCGTGGCGCAGCAGGCTGAGCGCGGAATAGCGCTCCCGCACCCGCGGTTTGCCGGCGTCGTCGGGCCGCGCAGGCCGCACAAGCTCCGAGGCCATCGTGACGGCGTTCTCCCCCAGTGGTGATCCCATCGCAGAGGCGTACAGCCGCCCGCACCCGGCCGTCCAGCCGGTCCCCGCGCGCGGTGCCCGCGATTATCACCTGTCAGCCGCCGCGCCGGAGTCAAGCACCGGCTGTCGATTTGCGCCCCACGCGCCGCGATCGACGGGGCCGACACCGGGTTTCGCCCCCGGCCGGTCTTATCGATCCATTTCCCCGGCAAATCGAGCCCCGGTGAGCGCGGAAACGAGACTCGACACGCCGCCGCGACGGCTCAGGCGCCATCCGGTTCGGGTGCCGCTTCGTCCAGAACCCAGTCGACGAAGGTCTGGGTTTCCGGCGCGAGCGCCGTGCCGGCGGGATGGACCAGGTGGTAGGCGCCGCGCGGCTGCATCGTGGGCGCGATGGGGCGGACGAGCTGCCCGGCTTCCAGGAAGTCCTGCACGAGGTGCCGCCAGCCCAGCGCGACGCCCTGCCCCGCGACCGCGGCCTGGATGAGCAGGGTGTAGGTGTTGAACAGCAGCCCCGAGCGGTGCCCCGGCGCGGCACGGCCTTGCGCGCGGAACCATTCCCCCCAGTCGACCCAGTCCTGATAGGACACGTCCAGGTGGAGCAGGGTGTGCTCGGCGAGCGCGTCCAGGCTGGTCAGGCCGGGATGCGCGCGCAGGTAGGCCGGGCTGCACACCGGAAAGATCTCGTCGGCGAACAGGCGCGTCGTCTCCAGCCCCGGCCAGTCGCCGCCGCCGTAGCGGATGGCGGCGTCCACGCCCTCGCGGACGGGATCGACGTAGGGGTCGAAGGCGGTGATGCGCAGCTCGATGTCGGGATGCGCGGCGCGGAAGTTGGGGATGCGCGGCATCAGCCAATAGGTCGCGAAGGCCACCGAGGTCGCCACGGTCACCTGGGCCGAGCGCCCGCGCTGGCGCAGCTGGTCGGCCGTCTCCGCGATCCGGCCCAGGCTGGCGGACACCGCGGCCTGCAGGCGCTCGCCCTCGGGCGTCAGGCGCAGCCCGCGGTGCAGGCGCTGGAACAGGCGCACGCCCAGGTCGTCCTCCAGCGCGCGCGTCTTGCGGCTGACCGCCGCCTGGGTCAGGCACAGCTCCCCCGCCGCCTTCGTCACCGAGAGGTGGCGCGCCACGGCCTCGAAGGCGACCAGCGCGGCCAGCGGCGGCAACGTCCGGTTCAGTGTCGCCATCGCGCGTCCCGCCCGCTTTATTGCGCTGCAACATTACGCAGCGTCAATCGAGCAATACGAATTCATGCCGTTCACGCCGCGATGACGATACGCCAGCCTTTTCGATGATGAAACACGCCGCGCACCCGAACCGCGGGCATCGAGGGAGGTCACGCCATGACGCACGCCATCACGGACGGGATCACGACCGGGAGCCTCGCCGACCGCTTCCCGGCCGAGATGTTCGAGGCGGCGAAGCGCCCCGTGGCGGAGGCGCGCGGCCTGCCCAACGCGTGCTACATCGACCCCGCCTTCCGGGCGTATGAGCGCGAGCAGCTGTTCGCGCGCACCTGGACGTGCATCGGCACGGCCAGCTCGCTGCCCCGGGCCGGCTATGCGCGCCCCGTGGACTTTCTGGGCGTGCCGCTGGTGATGGTGCGCGACCACGACGGCCAGGTGCACGTCTACCACAACGTATGCAGCCACCGCGGCGTGAAGCTCGTCACCCAGCCGATGCGCGCCAAGGGCCGCCTGCGCTGCCCCTATCACTGCTTTTGCTACGAGCTGGACAGCGGCGAGCTGACGGCAACACCGCACTTCGGCGGCCAGAACGTCGACGAGCACCCCGCCCTGGACCGCTCGCAGCACGGCCTGAAGCCGGTTCGCAGCGCCGTCTGGGCGGATCTGGTGTTCGTCAACCTCGCGGAGAACGCGCCCGAATTCGCCGAGCACGTGCGCCCGCTCGCGGAGCGTTGGCAGGCCTACGACCTCAGCCTCATCCGCCACGGCGGCGAGATCGGCGGCGCCATGGACTTCGACGTGGCCACGAACTGGAAGCTGGCCGTGGAGAACTACTGCGAGAGCTACCACCTGCCGTGGGTGCACCCGGGCCTGAACAGCTATTCGCGCCTGGACGACCACTACAACATCGCCGAGCGCAGCTACGCCGGCCAGGGCGTGACCAACTACGCCCCGAGCGACGACGCACCGCTGCCCAAGTTCCCCGGCCTCAGCGCCGAGCAGGACACGGCGGCGGAATACGTCGCGCTCTTCCCGAACGTGCTGCTCGGCATCCAGTCCGACCACTTCTTCTCCATCTGGCTGGAGCCGCTTTCCGAGGGTCGCACGCTGGAGCACCTGAACCTCTACTACGTCGGCGACGAGGCGGTGTCCGACGCCTACGCGGAGAGCCGCCGGCGCACGATCGCGCGCTGGGAGGAGGTCTTCGTCGAGGACGTGGACGTCGTCCAGCGCATGCAGGAAGGCCGGCATTCGCCCGCCTTCCAGGGCGGCTTCTTCTCGCCCGTGATGGATACGGGCACCCACGCCTTCCACCACTGGGTCGCGCGCGCGATGTCGGAGGACGGCGCCCTCGACCACGCGCCGGTGATGGCGGCCGCCGAGTAGGCTGCCCGTCCCGGCGGAGGGCGCCGCCGTGGTGCCCGATCCGATCCGTTTGCCTCCCCCGGCGCCGGGGTGCGCTGGTTTTCGCCCGCGCCAGCGCACCCCGCGCCAGCACGGTGCGGGGTGGCCGCCAGCGCTCGGCGGTCACCGCGCAGCCGAGCCAACGCCTTGCGCCAGCGCGATTTTTGCGGCCGCGCCGGGGCCGGTCGGCCGGCCAGCCAGCCAGGCGAATTCGTCCGCAATCCAATTGTGCTTGAAGGACGGCGGCATCTCCGTAAGGATGACCGCCGTGTTTCATCGTTCCGGAGGCCCGGGCGCTTGGCAAAAGCCCCGAGGTGGTTCAACCGAAGTCGGCGCCAGCCATCGGCACAGTCAGCCGGGTCGGCATGCGCGCGTCCCGCGCCGCGCGCCCGGATCGCGCGGCCAGCGTTTTGGCGCGTCTCCCCACCCGACATGCCCAGCCACACCGCCGGTGCGTGCAGCCATGATGGGCGTACCGCCGGCACATGGGTTGGCGGCGCACCGCTCCGCCCGCGACCGTCGTTGCGGGCCGGCGGGGCCGTGTGGCCGCCGCGACGGGCCGCCGCGATGCGGCACCCCACACAAACCACCAATGGGAGGCTTCACATCATGAAGCGTAGCCTGAAATTCGGTCTCGCGCTTGCCGCCGGCGTTTCGGTCGCCGGCGCCGCGCAGGCGCAGGAAGTCATGATCGGCCACACGACCTGGACCAGCAACCTCATCACGACGCACATCGTGAAGACGGTCCTGGAGCAGGAGATGGACCGCGAGGTTCAGCTGATGCAGGTCGACCCGGCGCCGCTGTACAAGGGCGTCGCCAGCGGGGACGTGGACTTCCACACCGTCGGCTGGCTGCCGAGCACGCACTCCGACTACTACAAGGACGTGAACGACGACGTCATCAGCATGGGCGCCATCTACACGCGCGCCCGCCTGGGCTGGATCGTTCCGGCGTACGTGCCCGAGGACAAGATCAGCTCGATCCCGGACCTGAAGAAGGACGGCATCAGCGAGAAGCTGGACGGCACGATCACGGGCATCGGGCCCGGCGCCGGGCTGACGCGCCTGTCCAAGAAGGCGATGGACGACTACGGGCTGAAGGATGCCGGCTACGAGCTTGAGATCTCCTCCGGCGCCGGCATGACCTCCTCCGTCAAGCGCGCGATCGACAACGAGGAGTGGATCGTCGCCACGAGCTGGAGCCCGCACTGGATGTTCGGCCGCTGGGACCTGCGCTACATCGAGGATCCCAAGAAGACGCTCGGCAAGTTCGAGCACGTCGACATCATCGCCCGCGAGGGCTTCTACCAGGACGACCCGGAGGTGGGTGACATGCTCTACCGCATGCAGATCCCGATCGCCGACGTCCAGGCGGCGATGTACGACGCCGAGGAGTCCTCCTACAGCGAGGCCGCGCAGGCCTACGTGGACGCCAACGCGGATCGCGTCGACTACTGGGTCAGCGGCGAGATGCAGTAAGCCGCCGGCCATCGGGCGGGCGACGGGCCCGGTCGCGACAGCGACCGGGCCCTTTTTATTTGACCACGGCAATCGAACCGACCACTTTCCGTCATCGATTATTTTTCAAAATCGGAATCGCGGATATTTAAAATACTTGTCGTTAACAAGCGGAACAAATAGAATTCCATCCGCCCTGCCGTCAAGAAAACGGTCGAGGCGAAGGTATCGCGCTCCCATGACCGGGCGGCCGAGGGACAGCACCCCGCGGCCGAAACAAACGACACCAAAACGATCGGCCGCCCTGCATTCACGGGGAGGTCGTGATGAAAATCCCGTACGACAATCCGCGCATCCACCTCTACACGCGCATCCAGAAATCGCCGTTCTTCTACGCCTCGCGCCAGCACGGCGTGCAGTCCTACACCGTCTGCAACCGCATGTACCATCCGCGCCACTACGACGACATGATCGCGGAGTACTGGAAGCTGGTGAACGACGTCACGCTGTGGGACGTCGCCGTCGAGCGTCAGGTGGAGATCACCGGCCCGGATGCCTTCGAATTCACGAACATGCTCACCCCGCGCGACCTGACGAAATGCAAGGTCGGGCAGTGCAAATACCTGCCCATGACCGACGAACAGGGGAAGATGGTGAACAACCCCGTTCTCCTGCGTCTGGGTGAGAACCACTTCTGGCTCTCGGTCGCGGACGGCGACGTGCTGCTGTGGGCACGCGGCGTCGCAGTGCATTCGGGCATGGACGTGCGGATCACCGAGCCGGATGTGGCACCGGTGCAGATCCAGGGCCCCAAGGCCAAGGACGTGATGCGCGACCTCTTCGGCCCGGAAATCCTGGAACTGAAGTACTACTTCATGACCGAGGCCACGCTGAACGGCATGCACGTCGTGATCTCGCGCACCGGCTACACCGGCGAGGTCGGCTACGAGATCTACCTGCGCAACGCGCGGCGCGACGGCACGGCCTTCTGGAATACCGTCGTCGAGGCCGGCAAGCCCTACAACCTCGCGCCCATCGGGCCGTGCCAGATCCGCCGCGTCGAGGCGGGCATCCACAGCTACGGCTCAGACATGGTGATCTTCAACGATCCCCTGAATCCCTACGAGCTGGGCCTGGACAAGCTGGTGGACCTGGATCAGGAGCAGGACTTCATCGGCCGCGCGGCGCTCCGGCGCATCCGCGACGAGGGCGTGTCGCGCAAGCTGGTGGGGATCGAGCTGGGCGGGGATCCGCTCATCGGCTACATCGAGGACTACCTGCTGGTCCACGACGGGGACAGCCACATCGGCTACGTCACCTCGGCGTTCTGGTCGCCGCGGCTGGAAAAGAACATCGGCTACGCCCTGGTGCCCATCGCCTACGCCGAGACCGGCACGCACCTCTCCGTCGCCAAGGCGGCTGGCGTCGTGGACGGCACCGTGGTCCCCATGCCCTTCGTCGATCCCAACAAGGAGATCCCGAAGAGCTGACCCGCGCGGCCGGGCGCACCACCGCGTCCGGCCGCATAACCACAGATCAACGGGCTGCTTCCGCAAACGGCATGTGACCCGCCGCGCCGGACAAAATAGGGTCATGGCGGATAGACCGGGGCAAAAATGCCCCACCCCAGGTGAAGAGGTCCGGAATGCAAACGCACGCCGACGTGGTTGTCATCGGTGGCGGCGTGGTGGGCTGCAGCGTGCTCTACCACCTCGCCAAGGCCGGCTGGACGAACCCGGTCCTGATCGAGAAGTCGGAGCTGACCGCCGGGTCCACATGGCACGCGGCCGGCGGCATGCACACGCTCAACGGCAACACCAACGTCGCCACGCTACAGAAGTACACCATCGACCTCTACCGCCAGCTGGAGGAGGAGTCCGGCCAGTCCTGCGGCATCCACATCACCGGCGGCGTCATGCTGGCCGCCGACCGCGAGCGCATGGACTTCCTGCGCCAGCTCCACGCCAAGGGCCGCTATCTGGGCATGGACACCGAGCTGCTCGATGCGGCCGAGGCGGCGCGGCGCTTTCCGCTGATGGACCCGCAGCACTTCGTGGGCGCGCTCTACGACCCGCTGGACGGCCACGTCAGCCCGGCGGACGTCACCCACGCCTACGCCAAGGCGGCGCGCACCAACGGCGCCACGATCCACCGCCACACCTCGGTGGACGCCATGCACCAGAAGCCGGACGGCACCTGGCGCCTGGAGACCTCGGCCGGCCCCATCGAATGCGAGCACGTCGTCAACGCCGCCGGGCTGTGGGCGCGCGAGATGGGCCGCATGGCCGGCGTGGAGCTGCCCGTGCAAGCCATGGAGCACATGTACGTCATCACCGACGACATGCCCGAGGTCGCGGAGATCAACGAGTCCACGGGCGAGGAGGTGCTCCACGCCATCGACTTCTCCGGCGAGATCTACATGCGCCAGGAGCGCGGCGGCATGCTGATGGGGACCTACGAGAAAAACCCCAAGGCCTGGGCGCCGCACAGCACCCCGTGGGACTTCGAGCACGAGCTGCTGGCCCCGGACTTCGAGCGCATCACGCCCTCGCTGGAAAAGGGCTTCGAGCACTTCCCGGCGCTGCAGAACGCGGGGCTGAAGCAGGTCATCAACGGCCCCTTCACCTTCGCGCCGGACGGCAACCCGCTGGTCGGCCCCGTCCGCGGCCTGACCAACTACTGGGTGGCCTGCGGCGTCATGGCGGGCTTCAGCCAGGGCGGCGGCGTCGGCCTGGCGCTCGCCAACTGGATGACCCACGGCGATCCGGGCTTCGACATCTGGGGCATGGACGTGGCCCGCTTCGGCGATTGGTGCCGCCCCGCCTACACGCGCGAAAAGGTGCGCGAGACCTACGCCCGGCGCTTCTCCCTCACCTACCCCAACGAGGAGCTGCCGGCGGGCCGTCCCCTCAAGACCACGCCCGTCTACGAAAAGCTCAAGCGCCGCAACGCCGTTTTCGGCGCCGCCTACGGCATGGAGCAGGCGCTGTGGTTCGCGCCCGAGGGCGAGACGCCGGAAGAGACGCCCACCTTCCGCCGCTCCAACGCCTTCGCGCCCGTGGGCGCGGAATGCCGCGCCGTGCGCGAGAGCGTCGGGCTGATCGAGGTGTCGGGCTTCGCCAAGTACGAGATCACCGGCCCCGAGGCGGCGCCGTGGCTGGACCACCTGCTGGCCGGCAAGCTGCCGCGCGAAGGCCGGCTGACGCTGTGCCCGATGCTCAACCCCGCCGGCACGCTCAAGGGCGACTTCACCCTCGCCCGCCTGGGCCCCGAGCACTTCGTCATCTTCGGCGCGGGCGCGGCGCAGGACCACCACATGCGCTGGTTCCGCGCGCAGCAGCCCGCGGGCGGCGGCGTCGAGATCACCAGCCACGGCCTCGACTGGGTGGGGCTGTCGCTGGCCGGGCCGCGGGCGCGCGCGGTGCTGCAAAGCGTCACCGACGCGGACGTGTCCAACGACGCCTTCCGCTTCCTGGGCATCCAGGCGATGGACCTGGGCATGATCCCGGCGCTGGTGGGCCGCGTTTCCTTCACCGGCGAGCTGGGCTACGAAATCTGGGTGAAGCCGGAATACCAGAACGCCCTTTTCGACCTGCTGATGGAAGCCGGGGCGGCGCACGGCCTCCGCCTCTTCGGCGGGCGCGCGCTCAATTCCCTGCGTCTGGAGAAGAGCTTCGGCTCCTGGGCCACGGAGTACCGCCCGGTGTACGGCCCGGCGGAAGCGGGAATGAGCCCCTTCGTCGCGCTGTCCAAGGGCGACTTCATCGGCCGCGAGGGCGCGCGGCGCGAGCAGGCTGAGGGCCCGAAGCGCCAGCTTATCACACTCACCGTGGACGCGGACGGCGCCGATCCGGGCGGCGACGAGCCCATCACCCACGACGGCACGGTCGTGGGCTGGGTGACCTCGGGCGGCTACGCCCACACCGCCGGGACGGCCGTGGCGCTCGGCTACGTGGCCGCGGACCACGCGGGCGATACGCGCGACGGCGCCTACAGCGTGGAAATCCTGGGCGAGCAGCGCCCGGCCACGCTGCAGCCCAAGCCGCTCGTCGACCCCGAGGGCACGCGCCTGCGCAGCTGACCGGTCCACCCGACGGGGGATCGCCCGGCGGCTTTGCGCCCCCGGCGGCAGGGTGAAACACTGGCCCTGCCGCCGCACGGGCAGCGAGGGCCGCCGTGGCCATCCACAACAGCGACATCGCCGAGCAGTTCGACGAGATCGCCGACCTGCTGGAAATCCAGGGCGCCAACGCCTTCCGCGTGCGCGCCTACCGCACCGGCGCGCGGACGCTGCGCGACCTGCCCCACGCCGTCGCGGCCATGGTGGACAACGGCGAGGATCTCACCGAGTTGCCCGGCATCGGCGAGGACCTGGCGGCCAAGATCCGCGAGGTCGTGGTCACGGGCGAACTGAGCCAGCTCGGCGAGCTGGAACGCGAGGTGCCGCCCGGCCTGGTCGAGGTGCTGGGCATCGCCGGGCTGGGACCCAAGCGCGTACAGGCGCTTCACCGCCAACTCGGTGTCGACAACCTGGACGACCTGCGCACGGCCGCCGAGGCGGGGCAGATCCGCACCCTCTCCGGCTTCGGTGCCAAGACCGAAGCCAACATCCGCCACGAACTCGCCACGCGCGGCAGCGGCGAAAAGCGCACGCGCCTGCGCCAGGCCGAGGAGGTGGCCGAGCCGCTGGCGCACAGCCTGCGCGGTGTCGACGGCGTGGAGACGGTCACGATCGCGGGCAGCTACCGCCGGCGCAAGGAGACGGTCGGCGACCTGGACATCCTCGTGACCTGCCGCGCGGATTCCCCCGTGATCGAGCGCTTCGTGAATCACGAGGACGTGCGCCACGTCGTTTCCAAGGGTGAGACGCGCTCCACGGTGGTCCTGCGCAACAGCCTGCAGGTGGACCTGCGCGTGGTGGCGAGCGCGGCCCGCGGCGCGGCGCTGCACTATTTCACGGGGTCCAAGGCGCACAACATCCACATCCGCCGTCTGGGCCAGGAGCGCGGGCTGAAGATCAACGAATACGGCGTCTTCCAGGGCACCGAGCGCGTCGCCGGCGCGACCGAGGCGGAGGTCTATGCCCGCGTGGGCCTGCCCGAGATCCCGCCGGAGTTGCGCGAGGACCGCGGGGAGATCGCTGCCGCTCAGGCCGGAACGCTGCCGGACCTCATCACCACGGACGCCATCCGCGGCAACCTGCATACGCACACGACGGCCTCCGACGGCCACGCCAGCCCGCGCCAGATGGCCGAAGCCGCGCGCGAGCAGGGGTGGGATTACCTGGCGATCTCGGACCACTCCAAGGCGGTGCGGGTCGCCAACGGCCTGGACGCCGAGCGCCTGGCCGCGCAGATCGACGAGATCGACGCGCTCGACGCGGAGCTGAAGGATATCACCGTCCTCAAGGCGTGCGAGGTGGACATCCTGGAAGACGGCCGCCTCGACCTGCCCGACGCCGTCCTCGCCCGCCTGGACCTCACGCTCGGCGCCATCCACAGCCACATGAGCCTGGCGCGCGAGAAGCAGACGGCGCGCGTGCTGAAGGCGATGGACAACCCGAACGTCTCCATCCTGGCGCACCCCACGGGCCGCAAGATCGGCACGCGCGAGCCCTGCGCGCTGGACATGGAGCGGGTGATCGCCCACGCCGCCGAGACCGGCTGCGTCCTGGAGGTCAACGCCCAGCCCGACCGCCTGGACCTCAACGACCTCCACTGCCGCATGGCGCGCGACGCGGGTGTCCGGCTCGCCATCGGCACCGACGCCCACGCCAAGCACCACTTCGCCTTCATGCGCGACGGCGTGGACCAGGCCCGGCGCGGCTGGGTCACGCCCGCGGACGTCATCAACACCCTGCCGCTCGGCGAGCTGCGCCGCACGCTGGCACGGTGAGCGTCGCGTTCTGGGCGTGAAGCGGGACCTACTCGGCAATCACGACGAACGGCCGCGATGATGACGGCGAAACGCCCCACCCCGCGCGACGCGCTCGCGGGCCTGACGCTCGCGCTGCTTCACGCCGCCACGCCCGCGATCGGCGCGAACCCGGCGAGCGCGGCGCAGGACGAACGCGGCACCTGGTCGTTCATCTGGGAAAACGACGTCTTTTCCGGCACGGACCGGAACTACACCAACGGCAACCGGCTGTCCTACGTCTCGCCCGCCGAACCCTGGGACGCCGGGCTCCACGGCGCCGTCGGACGCGCGCTTTTCGACGCGGACCGCCACGACCGCGTGCGCTACGGGCTGGCGGTCGGCCAGGACATGTTCACGCCGGAAAACATCGAGGCCGAGCGGCCCCTGCCCGATCAGCACCCCTACGCGGGCTGGCTTTACGGCGAATACAGCGTCTACGTCCAGGAACCCGACCGCCTGCACATCGCCGCGCTCCAGATCGGCATGGTGGGCCCGGCGGCGGGCGCCGAGTTCACGCAGGACAACTTTCACGATCTGATCAACAGCCCGGAAGCCAACGGCTGGGACAATCAGCTCAAGAACGAGCCCGCCTTCGCCCTGTTGCTGGAACGCCAGACCCGCGCGCTGGTCGAAACGGGGTTCAACGGCCTCGAACTCGACCTGACCCCGCACATCGGCGGCTCGCTCGGCACCTTGCGCACCCAGGCCAAGGCCGGCCTGACCTTGCGCTTCGGCACCGACCTGCGCCGCGACTTCGGGCCGCCGCGCGTGCGGCCGGCCATCGGCGGCACCGGCTTTTTCGAGGGCCGCAACGGCCTGAGCTGGTACGCCTTCGCCGGGCTGGAGGGCCGCATGGTCGCCCGTAACATCTTCTTGGACGGCAACACCTTCCGCGACAGCCCCAGCGTGGACAAGGAACCATTGGTCATGGACGCGCAGGCCGGCCTGGTGACCACCCTGGGCCGGGCGCGCATCGCCTACACCGCCGTCATCCGCTCGCCCCAGTTCGAGCGCCAGGACCCGCCGCACGTCTTCGGCTCCGTCAGCCTGTCGTTCAAGTTCTGAGGCGATCCCGGCAACGCGCATCGCCTGTCCGTGAAGCCCGCCCGTTCGCCGAAAGGCTGGGCGGCGCGGCGCTTCTTCACAAAAGATGATGCCCGTATCGTACGGACCTGGAAACGCGACCCGCCGGGCTCTCGCGGTCAAGCAACCCCGATTCGGCGAGCTGCGTCCGCGAATAACGGCGTCACGCCGCGCAACCGGGCACGTTGCCGGCAGCGTGGGCGGACTGGCCGGCCCTGCTCGTGATGGCTGGCGGGCCACAGCGTTCAGCGGAAGGGACAGGCACGATGATGCTCGAGTGGTTTGCCCCGGCGCTTTGGCCCATCGTCTGGGTCGCAGCGTCGACGGCCGGAATGTACCTGGCCGTCCTGGGCCTCGCTCGCTGGTCCGGCGTGCGCAGCTTCGCCCAGATGTCGACCTTCGACATCGCGGTCACGATCGCGATCGGGTCGCTGCTCGCCACCACGGTGGCGGCGAAGAACCCGCCGCTGCTCCAGGGACTCGCTGCCGTGGCGACGCTGTACACGATCCAGTTGATCGTTTCGCGCCTGCGCGTGCGCTGGGACCGCGTGGAGCGGACCGTGGACAACGCGCCCATCCTGCTGATGGGAAGCGGGGGCGAGCTGAAGCACGCGAACATGCGCGTGGCGCGGATCACCGAGGACGATCTGCGCTGCCACCTGCGCAAGGCGAACGTGGTCGATCCCGCCCAGGTGCAGGCCGTGGTCATGGAAGGGACCGGAACCATCCACGTGCTGCACCACCACGGCGCAGCCCTGCCGTGGGCGTCCTGGATCCTGCACAACGTGCGGGATTATTCCGCGACCCCGCCGGCGTCGTGAGGGGCCGGGCGATCGCGCTCACGGCCTGGCGTCCACCGTTTCGTGAGGCGCGGAGGCGCAAATGCCCGGCGCCGCGCCCTCGTTCCGGGGCACGTACACCGAGATCGCGTGCCGCCGCAGCCCCCGACGGCGATCGCGTCGACGCCCGCGTGATCGCGGAATGCCGCATCCATCTCCGCCGCGGTCCGGGGCGTGCGGAGGATCACGCGCGCGGGTGCGAACGCGCGGACGATCTCGTCGACGCGCGCTTCCCCAATCGCCGCTGCCCGCTGTGAGGGCACGAGCAGGAGGATACGCCGGGAATTCTCGTTCGCGGCGTTGCGGTCGGCGGGGTCCATCCGCGTCATGGGGCCGTCTCCGTGGCTGCGGCCTCGCGATCCGCGCAACCGGAGCCGCCGAGGCCGTGGGCCGTTCACGCTGTGGGCGCGGGGGCGCCGGGTTCGGCGTCGCGGCTGCTGCCGGACGAACCCGCGACCGCAGCCCGGAGTTCCCGCCGGCCCCTCGCCGCAAAGAGGTAGGGAACCGCCGCCGCGCGCTGGATGTTTTTGTCCTGAAACCCGCCGCGGGAACGGCGACCGCACGATCACCTCCCTGCGGCGGAGGTGTCCATTGATCGGTGAACGTCCCGTCAGGAGCCGGCCATGCTTGGATGGTCCCTGTTCTTCTTGGTGGTCGCGATCGTCGCCGCGGTGTTTGGCTTCGGCGGTATCGCGGCCACGGCTGCGGGGATTGCCAAGATCCTGTTCATCGTCTTCATCGTGCTGTTCCTCGCATCGCTGGCGGTTGCGCTCCTGCGCGGCCGACGGCCGCCCGCCCCCTTATGACGGAATGGCCGCTGCAAGAAAGGAGCGTGTGAAATGCTGCGGAAGGTCGTGATGGCGGTGGCGCTCTTCGGCGCGCTTGCCGGGGGCGTGAGCGCCTGCAACACCGCCGAAGGCGTGGGCAAGGACATGCAGAGCGCCGGGGAGGCCGTTGAGGAAGAGGCGGAGTAGTGGACCGCGCGTGGCCACACGCGTCCCGGCGCCGCAGGCGATGCCGGATCGCGCCGCACGCGATCGCGATGTAAGCGATTGCGAAACAATCGCGCGGATGACCGCAAATCGACGGTCGTGAACACATATTCGCAACACATTCAACACAAATAAATCATGCGATCAACGCAGCTCCTGTAAAAATCGGTAAAGTCTCTTGATCGCACAAAGGAACCCATCCGCCAAATTCCGTGTTCTTGGCGAGCGGACCAAGAAGCGTCCGAAGCATGCTGAAAGCCTGGGGATATGCCTGGAGGAACACGATGAAACGAATGCTGCCGATTCTGACCGTGGTGGCCGCTCTGGCGGGCGGGCTGGCCGCCTGTGACGACAACGACAGCGCCGGCGAGCAAGCCGGTGAAGCCGTCGAGGAAACCGGCGAGGCTGCCGAGGAAGCCGGCGAGGCAGCGGGCGAGGCTGCGGAAGAGACTGGCGAGGCCGCGGACGATGCCGCCGGCGACGGCGATCAACAATAGCGGTGACGATGCGGGCTCCCGACCGGCGCCGCCCAGGGGCAACGCCGAACAAACCCCAACAACGGCCCGCACCGGGCGACGGTGTTCGGGAACCCGCCCGCCACGCCTGAACACCCTCCTGCACCCGCCGTGCCGAACGGCGTCGACAACCGTATTGGGGCAAGCGCGTCCACGCGGTTTCAACCGACCCGGCCGTGCGCAGACGCGAACCCATCGCCCCGTTCCGCGCGCCCGGTGTCGGCGTCCGGTGTCGGCGCGCACCCCGTCCGGTCATCGGGCGGGCTGGCTCCGGTCGACTCGTCGAACGCCTTCGACGCCCAAAACCGGCGTTAACGCCGGTCAACAGAAACGACCGCTTCGTCAAAGCTCTTTTCTCTTCCCGTAAAACACAAATCCGTTTGGGTATCATCCATTTTCATCGTTTACGAACACCAGAACGACCGCGACGGTCAGTGCGTTATTGATGCTTCATGATTCATGAAAGGCGCTGTCTTGTCATGAACAAGCAGATCAGGACCGCGGCCGTGTGCGTGCTGCTCGGGTCGGTTTCGCTGACCGCCCTTGCCGGGTGCGAGTCCATCGAACAGGAAACCGGCGTCAAAAAGGAAACGCAGATGGGCGCCGGCGCGGGGGCGGCTGCCGGCGGCCTCCTCGCCATCCTCGCCAATGCCAATCCGGGGTGGGTCGCCGCCAGCACGATTCTCGGCGGTGTCGCCGGCGGCGTGCTGAGCGAATACCTCAGCGAGGAGGACGCAAAAAAGCATGCCGCCAACCAGTTTCAGTCCCTTCAAAACCTGGAGGAAGGCGAAACGAACACCTGGACGAACGACGAAACCGGCAACAGCGGGAAGACGACGGTGACGAAGGTCTTCACGATGGCCGACGGCACCGAATGCAAGAACTTCGTCGAGGAGATCGACACCGGCGAACGGACGTTCAAGGAGACGGGAACGGCCTGCAAGAAGCCGGGCGGCCAGTGGAAGGTGCGCACGGGCTGAGCGGCGGCATCCCACCTCGGTGTCACGACCCGCATCACGTCCATGCCAGCCGACCGCACCCGGCCACCGGGCATGCGGGATATTTTTTTTAAGCAAAACCAAGGGGAAAGTGGTGGGCGTGCGAGGATTCGAACCCCGGACTCGGCGATTAAGAGTCCGGCCATTACCTAGCTAAAACAAGCACTTACAGTTGCAAGTTGGAATCCGACGTGAGGATCATCACGGTTCCGATTTTTTTAGACTGCATTTCTGTGGCGTTTTGATGCTCTGCTTTGGTCGCGCGTTTTCAGTATCAATTCTCTACGAAAAGGTGTACATCTGTTAGGTCACTAACAGCTCACGCAAAGTGCCTAAACCCTAGCTAGACGCGCCCTTTTCGGACACAGTGCAATGGATCATCTTCTAACAACAATGTGACCTAAACGAACTGTTACAAAAGCTCAAACAGCTCTTCACTCACAATGGAGAACCCAGACATGAAGCTTCGAGCTACAATGACTATAGATATGGAAGTTCCTGGTATAATCGACGCTGCCAAAGCAGCTGAGCACCTGGATCAACTGGCGAAAGAGTTGTCTTGTAAGTACCACACAGTACGCCTCGACATGCGCCAGCGTCGTGCCAGCGCCAAGGGCTTTAGCGGGCTGCAGTCTGACCACATGTACTCCGCCGGTAAGTCCATCGACCGAGACGGCTCAGATACCCCGAACCCAGATAACCCTAAGACCACGGGCGATAATGGCGGCGAGCAACAGCCGTAGCAGCACTCGTGGAGGACGCAAACGGGGAAACCAACTTTGAACGGGACTTCGAGCTTCTGCCCCATGCTACTGAGCCAGTACGCTCAAACAGACCTATCCCTGAATAAATAGTCGTTTTATGGGCGGGGCTGCGGGACCTCGCCCATTCTTTTTCCGGTTACATTTTTCCAACCTGTTCCAACCTTGCCCCTTCGTGTGTCGCTATGGAGCGGCCGCTACCACCAGTAGAATCGGTGATATTTTTGACGCCCGCGCACCCTCGAATCAGGGGCGTCCGAGGTTGGAATCCAACCTGTTCCAACTTTTCCAACTTAGGGCAGTGATCCTGCCCTTTCATTTTTCGATTTTTTCAGGGATTTCAGGGAGATGGTGGTGGGCGTGCGAGGATTCGAACCCCGGACTCGGCGATTAAGAGTCGCCTGCTCTACCAGCTGAGCTACACGCCCATCGCGGTGCGCGCGAGGATGTAGCACCTGCCGGCGGCTTTGTGAAGGGTATCGCAGCCAGGATTTGGCTGACGGCCGCGATCCTACTGCTCGTCCTCCAGCCCGCGCCGGGGAATGCGAACGTCGCGGTGCACATGGACCGACATCAGCAACCCGAGCGTGCCGAGCATCGCCAGCATCGCGGTGCCGCCGTAGGAGATCAGCGGCAGCGGCACGCCCACGACGGGAATCACCCCCATCACCATGGCGATGTTGAGGAAGACGTAGAGGAAGATGTTCACCGTCAGCCCGAGCGCCAGGAGTCGGCCGAAGTGGTTGTGCGCGCGCATGCCGATGGCCAGGCCGTAGAGCAGCACGACGGCGTACAGCCCGAGCAGCGCCAGCCCGCCGGCCATGCCGAACTCCTCGGCCAGCATCGTGAAGATGAAGTCGGTCTGTTTTTCCGGCAGGAAGTTGAGGTGGCTCTGCGTGCCTTCCAGAAATCCCTTGCCGAACAACCCGCCCGCGCCCAGCGCGATCTTGGACTGCAGGATGTGGTAGCCGTCGCCCAGCGGATCGTTCTGCGGGTTCAGGAAGGTGAGCACGCGCTCCTTCTGATACGCGTGCAGGAACTGCCAAGCGATGGGGATCGACACGATCCCCGCCCCGATCACCACGCCGAACTTCCACAAGCGCACCCCGGCAGCGAAGAAGACCGCTCCGGCGATCATCAGCAGGATCAGTCCCGTACCCAGGTCCGGCTGCTGCATCACCAGCCCCACGGGCACGGCCACCGCCAGCAGCGGTGCGATCAGGCGCGTCGGTCGCGCCACCTCCTCCTCCGACAGGCCGTGGAAGTAGCGCGCCAGCGCCAGCACCAGCGCCACCTTCATCAGCTCCGAGGGCTGGAGCTGGATCACCTTGAGGTCGATCCAGCGCTGGGCGCCCTGCCCCGTCACGCCGCCCACCTCGGTCGCCACCAAGAGGCCAACGGCGAGCGCGTAGATCACCCACGCCCAGCGGAACCAGACGCGCACGTCGATCAGCGCCACCGCCATCATGCCGAAGAAGCCGACGCCGAAGCGCAGCGCCTGGTCCTTCGCCCACGGCTCCCAGGCCCCGCTGGCGGCGGAATACAGCATCGTGCAGCCGATGCCGGCGAGCGTGCAGACGATGAGCACCAGTCCCCAGGTCACGCCGCCGAGCTTCTGGGTGAGGGTGTAGTCCGGGTTCTGGTGGAAGGGGTTGAAGCTCATGCCCCTACCCCGTGCGCCCGCGTCCGCGCCCGGACAGCCTGAGGTCGCCGCGCGTGGCCGGATCGCGTTGCAGCGTCTCGCGCAGCAGGTCGTGCACGATCGGGGCCGCCGCCTTGGAGCCGGCGCCGCCGTGCTCCACCACGGTCGCGGCGCAGTAGCGCGGCGCCTTGACGGGCGCGTAACCGACGAAGAGGGCGTGGTCGCGCTTGCGCCAGGGCAGATCCGCGTTGTCCGTCACGCCCTCGCGGCGCTCCTCGGCCGAGATCCGCCGCACCTGCGAGGTGCCGGTCTTGCCGGCCATGTCGGCGTCGAGCTCGCGCAGCCGGGCGCTGTGCGCCGTGCCGCCGCGGCTGTTCACGACGGCGTCCATCCCCGTGCGCAACACCTCCAGATGCTCCTCGCGCACGCCCATCTTTTCGAAGGACTCTGGGGCGAAGGACTGGTTCTCGCGCTGCTCGGCAACGAGCCGGCGCCCGATGCGCGGTGCCACGGCCCGGCCCGTGGCGATGCGGGCAGTCATCACGGCCAATTGCAGCGGCGTGGAGAGCACGTAGCCCTGCCCGATCCCGCACACGAGCGTTTCGCCCAGCTGCCAGGGCTCACCGAGCTTGCGGTTCTTCCAGTCCTTCGTCGGCATCGTGCCGCCCGCCTCGCCGGGGAGGTCGATTCCCAGCGGGGCTCCCATGCCGAACTGACGCGCGGTTTCGGCGATGGCATCGATGCCCACGCGCCGGGCGAGGTCGTAGAAGTAGACATCGCAGGAGTGCTTGAAGCCGCCGACCATGTCGAGCTTGCCGTGGCCCCACTGCGCCCAGCAGTGGAAGCGCGCGTCGCCCAGGTCGTAGTAGCCGGGGCAGTGTACCTCGTGGTCCGGGGCGACGCCGTTCGCCATGGCCGCGGCGGCCACGACCATCTTGAAGGTGGAGCCGGGGTTGTAGGCGCCCGTGGTCGCCTTGTTGGCCAGCGGGTCGTAGGGGTTGCGCGTCAGCTCGCGCCAGCGCTGCTCGGAAATGCCGAGCGCGAAGGTGTTGTTGTCGAAGCTGGGCGTGGAGGCCAGGGCCAGAACGTCGCCAGTGGACACGTCCAGGATGACCGTGGAGGCGCTGCGCGCGTTGGAAATGCGGGCGTGGGCCCGTTTCTGCAGCTCGGTATCCAGCGTGGTGACGAGGTCGTGGCCCGGCTTGCCGGGGTCGCGGTCCAGCTCGCGGATGGTGCGGCCGACGGCGTTGACCTCGACCTGGCTGGTGCCCGCCTCGCCACGCAGCGCGGTGTCGTACTGCTTCTCCAGCCCCGTTTTGCCGACGAAGAAGCCCGGCACCTCCAGCAGCGGATCGTCCTTGCGCATGTCCTTTTTGTCGACGGCGCCGACGTAGCCGAGGACGTGCGACAGCGCCGCCCCGTGCGGATAGGCGCGCGTCTGGCCCACGTCGATGTTCACGCCGGGCAGCCGGGGCGCGTTAACTTCGATCCGGCTGACGGTTTCCCAGGACAGATTCTCCGCCACCTTCACGGGCACAAAGGGGCGCTTGGCGTGGACGTCGTCCAGGATGCGCCGCTTCTCGGCCTCGCTGAGTTGCACGATGCGGCTCAAGCGGTCGAGCGTGCGCTCGATGTCGGCGGCCTGCTCGGCCACCAGCATGACCCGGTAATTGTGCTCGTTGACGGCGACGGGCGTGCCGTACCGGTCGAGAATGCGCCCGCGCGGCGGCGCCAGCAGGCGCAGGGATACGCGGTTCTCCTCCGCCAGCGTGGCGTAGCGCTCGTTCTCCACGATCTGCAGCTCATAGAGCCGTGCCGCCAGGCCGCCGAACAGCAGGAGCTGCCCGCCGCCGAGCAGCAGCGCCCGGCGGGAGAAGGTCTTGTAGCGCCCATGCTCCTCGTTGAGCAGCGACATCCCGGCTACCTCAGGACCGCGCGCTGCACGTGGGCGAACACCCAGGTCAGCAGCGGATACATCGCGATCGTGGTCAGCGTCTGGAAGACCATGGGTTCGGGCGACAGCAGCACCCCAGTCGCCACCATGGTCAGGCCCCAGTGCAGGGCCATCGCCACCAGCGCCACGATGGCGAACACGGCCCACAGCACCGAAAAACTCCGCGAGACGAAGAACCGCCGCTGGCCCGCGATGGCGGCGTGCACCAGCAGCAGCACGATGATTCCCACCCCGAGCGGCGCCCCCGCCAGCAGGTCGTAGAACAGCCCGACGGCGAACACGGCCGGCCCGGGCATGAGGTCCGGCCGGTGCGCTGCCCAGTAGAACACCGCCACCAGGGTCAGCCAGGGCATCACCGGCCCCAGGTGGGGGACGTGCATGGGCATGCGCGCCAGGATCACCGTCACCAGGGTCAGCAACACCGGGGCGATCTGGCGCGCGACGAGATCCAGGTTCTGCCAGACCGTCAGCTTCACCGCGGAGTCCCTTGCGCCACCGCCGCTTCCGCCGAGGGGGCCGCATCCGTCATCAGCGCATCCGCCTGGGCGTGGTCCGCCACGCGCAGGTATTCCATGCGATGCCAGTCCACGAAGGGCTGAACGCGCACGCCCGATTCCGGCGTCTCGACAACCTTCCCCACGGGCACGCCCGGCGGGAAGACGCCACCATCACCCGACGTGACCACGCGCTGGCCGGGGGCCACCTCCGCCTGGTCCGCGAGGTAGGTGAGCTTGGGGCGCTCCGTGTTGTCGCCGGCCAGGACGGCGCGCACGCGCGTGCGCTGGATGACCACTGGAATGCGCGAGTTGATGTCGGTGATGAGCAGCACGCGCGCGCTGTTGCGGCCGACCTCCACGACGCGGCCGGCGAGCCCGTCCGGTGCCAGGGCCGCCTGCCCCACGGTCACGCCGTGCTGCTGCCCGGCGTTCACCAGAACGGAGCGCACGAAAGCGCCGCCGCTGTCGCCGATCACGCGGGCGGTGACGTACTGCGTGTCCGGCGCGTTCGGCACCTTGAGCATGCGCTGAAGCGCCGCGTTGTCGGCGCGCAGCTCGTGCGCGACGGCCCTCCAGTGTTGCAGCCGCTCGTTTTCGCGGCGCAGGGCGGCGTTTTCCGCCCGCAGTTCCGCCAGGCTCTCCACGCTGTGGATGACGTCGGCGGTGGTGGCGACGGGACGCGAGGCGACGTCCAGAAACGGCGCCACAAGGTCGGTGACGGCGGTGCGCAACTCACTGACGACCGGGGTGTCCGAGCGGCCCATGAGGGTGAGGGCGAAGGCGGCGCCCACCAGCAGCACGAACGCGAACCGTTGGGTCCACGCCTTCAGCGGCGTTGCCAATCGGACCAGGGGACCCCTCACGCCGCGCCTCCAGGTTCACGCGCCCGGCCGGCGCCGGGCACGGCCGCATTCCGTACCAATCAATCGTGGTACGACATCGTAAACAAAATCCAAACGACTGGGAATCCCGGAGACTTCCACAGGGTTTGGGTCAAGATCGTTCGCTTTCTTCATGACGACTCGTCGCCGCCCGCCCCGGCGGGGGTTAATACATCGAGATCAGGACGTTTTTCAGCGTCTTCATCTCTTCCAGGCAGCGCCCCGTGCCCATCGCCACGCAGGACAGCGCCTCGTCGGCGATCATGACCGGCAGCCCCGTGGAGGCGCGCAGCACATGGTCGAGGTTGCCCAAAAGCGCCCCGCCGCCGGTGAGGACGATGCCCTTGTCCACGATGTCCGCCGCCAGCTCGGGAGCGGAGTGTTCCAGGGCCACCTTCACGGCTTCGACGATCGCGCCCACGGGTTCGGCGAGCGACTCCGCGATCTGACGCTCCGAGATCACCAGCTCCTTGGGCACGCCGTTCATCAGGTCGCGGCCCTTGATCTCCAGCGTGCGCCCCTCCTCGCCGTTCTCCGGCGGGCACGCGGAGCCGATCTGCTTCTTGATGTGCTCGGCCGAGCCCTCACCGACCAGCAGGTTGTGGTGGCGGCGGATGAAGGCGATGATCGCCTCGTCCATCTTGTCGCCGCCCACGCGCACCGAGCGCGAATAGACGATCCCGCCGAGCGAGAGCACCGCGACCTCGGTGGTGCCGCCGCCCACGTCGACGATCATCGAGCCCGCCGGCTCGGTCACGGGCAGCCCGGCGCCGATGGCGGCGGCCATGGGCTCCTCGATCAGGAAGACGCGGCGCGCGCCGGCGGCCTCCGCCGACTCCTGAATGGCGCGGCGCTCGACGGCCGTGGACCCCGAGGGCACGCACACGATGCACTGCGGCGAGGCGAAGCTGCGCCGGTTATGCACCTTGCGGATGAAGTGCTTGATCATCTCCTCGGCGATCTCGAAGTCCGCGATGACGCCGTCGCGCAACGGGCGGATCGCCTGGATGTTGCCGGGCGTGCGCCCGAGCATCATCTTCGCCTCGTCGCCGACCGCCAGCACCTGCTTGCGCCCCTTGCGCTCGGCGATGGCGACGACGGACGGCTCGTTGAGCACGATGCCGCGCCCCTGGACGTAGACCAGGGTGTTCGCCGTGCCCAGGTCGATGGCCATGTCGGCGGAAAGCATGCCCAGAAGGCGGGAGAACATCGCGGCCGAGCCCTTTCGAGATGGCGTGGTTAACGCGCTTGGTGCCACGCGTTCACACGGCGGGCAACGCAGCCGTCCCCGCCGGGCACACGCCGCACCACGACACCCCGCTTGGGATAGCCACCACCAAAGGGGATTTCAAGAACGCCCACGCCGGCGTGCGTTGCCGCCAGGGTGTATTGCCCGCCGCATTGGGCGCCAAGCCGTTGACCTGCAGGGACGAATCAAAATCGCACCGGGAAGCCGGCCCGGCGCCGGGCCGGCTTCCCGGTCCGAAACGGCATCACGCCACGGAGGACGCGGCCGCGGCCTGCTGCTCCGGCGTGGCGGCCTTTTCGCGCTTCACCAGCAGCTTGTTGAGCGCGTTGACGTAGGCGCGGGCCGAGGCGACCAGGGTGTCGTAGTCCGCGCCCTGGCCGTTGACGGTCATGCCGCCCTCGTTCAGGCGGACGGTGACCTCGGCCTGGGCGTCCGTGCCCTCGGTGACGGCGTGGACCTGGTAGAGTTCCAGCGCCGCGTCGTGCGGCCAGATCGCCTGGACGGCGTTGAAGGTCGCGTCCACCGGGCCGTTGCCGGTAACGCTCGTGCTTGTGCGCTCGCCGTCGACCTCCAGCGTCAACTCCGCCGTCTGCGGCTGATCGCTGCCGCAGTGGATGCCCAGCGAGACGAAGCGGATGCGGTCGTTGTGGCGCAGCACCGCGTCGTCCACCAGCGCGATCAGGTCCTCGTCGAAGACCTCCTTCTTGTGGTCGGCGAGGTCCTTGAAGCGCTTGAAGGCGTCGTTCAGCTCCTTGTCGTCCAGCTCGAAGCCCAGCTCCTGCAGCTTGGACTTGAAGGCGTGCTTGCCGGAGTGCTTGCCCATGACCAGCGTGGAGCGCGTCAGGCCAACGGACTCCGGCGTCATGATCTCGTAGGTCTGGGCGTTCTTCAGCATCCCGTCCTGGTGGATGCCCGATTCGTGCGCGAAGGCGTTCTTGCCCACGATCGCCTTGTTGGGCTGGACGGTGAAGCCGGTGATGCCGGAGACGAGGCGCGAGGCGCGCGTGATGTAGTGGCTGTCCACGCCGGTGTGGAAGGGCAGCACGTCCCGGCGCGTCTGCAGCGCCATCACGATCTCTTCCAGCGCCGCGTTGCCCGCGCGCTCGCCGATGCCGTTGATCGTGCACTCGACCTGCCGGGCGCCCGCGCGCACCGCCGCCAGGGAGTTGGCGACCGCCAGCCCCAGGTCGTTGTGGCAGTGCACCGAGATCGTGGCCCGATCCATGTTGGGCACGCGGTTGCGCAGATCCTGGATCAACTCAAAGAACTCGGCCGGGACGGTGTAGCCGACGGTGTCGGGAATGTTGATCGTGGTCGCGCCCGCCTTTACCGCGGCTTCCACCACGCGGCACAGGAAGTCGCGGTCGGTGCGCGTGCCGTCCTCGGGGGAGAACTCGACGTTGTCGCAGAGCTTGCGCGCGTGAGTGACCGCCTCGACGGCGTTCTCGTAGACCTGCTCGGGCTCCATGCGCAGCTTGTACTGCATGTGGAGCGGCGAGGTGCTCAGGAAGGTGTGGATGCGCGGGCGGTTGGCGTGCTGCACGGCCTCCCAGGCGCGGTCGATGTCGCTCGGGCGCGCGCGGGCCAGCCCGGCGACGCGGGCGGTCCGGCAAGTGCGCGCGATCTCGCGCACGGCCTCGAAGTCGCCCACGGAGGACGCCGGGAAGCCGGCCTCGATGACGTCCACGCCCATCTCGTCGAGAACGCGCGCCACCGACAGCTTTTCTTCCTGGTTCATCGAGCAGCCGGGCGACTGCTCGCCGTCGCGCAGCGTCGTGTCGAAAATCGTCACACGGCCGTCGTCGCCGGCCTGAACGGCCCGGACGTCACCGCCGCTGTGCTGATCGCTCGTCATGATGCTCTCCGCCTCCAGCCGAAAAAGGGTTGTGTCGTGAACGGCGGGGTGCCGTCCCGTCTCCCCCTGAACGCCCGCACCCCCGTCAGCGCGGCGGCGTTCAGGGGCCCATAAGGCGGAGGCGCAGGTTCCCGAGACGGCGGCTGCCGAGCACACCGCACCCGGAAACCGGCCGGGCCTTGGTGTTCGCCTGTGTGCTCGCGTCCGTCATCACGGGCATCCGGTCCGCGTGGTTCACGAAGCTCGAAGGTCCGTCACGGCCCACCGTCGGGCGCACATCGCTCCGGCGGGCGGTTCACCTCATCCGTATGTATCGCATCGCGGGCGGTGCGACAACACACCCGCCGTTTGCGGCCCCAGGATCGTGCCGGCGGGCGGTGCCGCTTTCGAGCACCCCCGGCCGAACAATTGTGCCCCCGCCCGCGCGGGGCCGAAGCTTGCTGCACCGCACTCCGGCGTAGGGAGACCGCGAGCATGCTGTGTGTGATGGCGACCCGGATCGACCCCGAGAGCTTCGACAAGCCCGCCGATCTGGAAGACCTGGAAAAGCGCGCGATGGACGCGATCCGCCGCCACTGCCCGGATGTGACCTGGAAGATGAGCTTCGCCGTGCTGGGGCCCTACGACTACATCGACGTCTTCGAGGCCCCGGACATCGCGACGGCGCAGCACGTCTCCGCGCTCATCCGCTGCCACGGCCGCGCGCATTCCGAGATCTGGCCGGCGACCACCTGGAAAGACTTCGAGCAGCTGATCGCCGGGCAGTCCTGACGGCGCCGCCGGCCGGACCTCAGACGAGCACCATGCCGTCGTTCTGCGTGTCGGCATCCTCCTCGGCCGCCGTGTCCTCGGGGCCGAGCAGGATCTCGTTGTGCGCGGCACCCGCCGGGATCATGGGGAAGCAGTTCTCCACCTGATCGACGCAGCAGTCCACGATCACCGGGCCCGGCGTGTCGATCATCTGCTGGATGACGTCGTCCACCTCGCCCGGCTTGGTGGCGCGCAGCCCCGTGGCGCCATAGGCCTCCGCCAGCTTGACGAAGTCCGGCAGACTCTCGGTGTAGCTCTGCGAGTAGCGCTCGCCGTGCAGCAGCTCCTGCCACTGCCGGACCATCCCCATCCACTGGTTGTTCACGATGAAGATCTTCACCGGCAGGCCGTACTGCACCAGCGTCGACATCTCCTGCATGTTCATCAGGATCGACGCCTCGCCGGCCACGTCCACCACCAGCGCGTCGGGGTTGGCGACCTGCGTGCCCACCGCGGCGGGCAGGCCGTAGCCCATCGTCCCCAGGCCGCCGGACGTCATCCAGCGGTTGGGCTTGTTGAAGGTGATGTACTGGGCCGCCCACATCTGGTGCTGGCCCACCTCGGTGGTGATGTAGACGTCGTCGCGCGTCTCGGTGAGCTTCGCCAGGCGGTCGATGGCGTACTGCGGCTTGATGACGTCGCCGAGCTGCTCGTACTTGAGGCATTCGACGCTGCGCCAGTCGCCGATCAGCTTCCACCAAGCGCTCAGCGCCTCCTGGTCGATTTCGTGACCGCCCTCGCGCCACAGGCGCAGCATCTCGCTCAGCACCTCGCGCACGTCGCCGACGATGGGCACGTCCACGACGACGTTCTTGTTGATCGAACTGGGATCGATGTCGATCTGGATCTTCTTCGAATAGGGCGCGAAGGCCGAGACCTTGCCGGTCACGCGGTCGTCGAAGCGCGCGCCGATGGCCAGCATGACGTCGCAGTCGTGCATGGCCATGTTGGCCTCGTAGGTGCCGTGCATGCCGAGCATGCCCAGGAACTGCGGGTCCGTGCCGGGATAGGCGCCCAGGCCCATGACGGTGTTGGTGATGGGCGCGCCCGTGGCGCGCGCGAAGGCGGTCAGCAGCTCCGCGGCCTCCGGCCCCGAATTGATGACGCCGCCGCCGGTGTAGATGATCGGGCGCTTGGCGTTCGCCAGCAGCTCCACGGCCTGCGCGATGGCGCCGGCATCCCCGCGCGTCTGCGGGTTGTAGGTGCGGTGGCGCACCTCCCCGCGCGGCACGTAGGTGCCCTGCGCCTGGAGCACGTCCTTGGGCAGGTCGACCACGACAGGCCCAGGCCGCCCGGAGCGCGCGACGTGGAAGGCCTCGTGCATGATGCGCGGCAGATCCGCGATCGACTTCACGAGGTAGTTGTGCTTCGTGCAGGGCCGCGTGATGCCGGTGGTGTCCGCCTCCTGAAAGGCATCGTTGCCGATCAGGTGCGTCGGCACCTGCCCCGTCAGGCAGACCACCGGGATGGAATCCATCATCGCGTCGGTCAGGCCGGTGACGGCGTTGGTCGCCCCGGGCCCGGAGGTGACCAGCGCCACGCCAACCTGGTTGCTGGAACGCGCATAGCCCTCGGCCGCGTGCACCGCGCCCTGCTCGTGCCGGACCAGGATGTGGTGGAGCTTCTCGACCTCATAGAGCGCGTCGTAGATGGGCAGGACAGCGCCGCCCGGGTAGCCGAAGATGGCTTCCACGCCCTGCTCCTCCAGGGCCTTCAGCACCATCTGGGCGCCGGTCATGCTTTCGTCCGTCATGGCTGTCCTGTCCCTATCGTGATCCGTGTCGCTCGTGAGCCAAACGGTGAATGCCGCACCGCAGTACGGGCGTCGCCGGCAGATGAGCACGCAACGTGCCGCCGGGGCAAGCGTGAATGCTGCGCCGCACCGCACGCTCCCGTCGTGACAGCCGCGCACGCACCGCTTTCCCCCCGATGTGGCGGGCGACGGTACGGGGTCAAGGTTCCCCGGTCAACACGAACCGGCGAATTTTCGCCAAGACGTGGGTCATATGACTTTCCGAAAATTGCTCTTGAACGCGGACAATCTTGCAAAAATCTTGCGGGCTCTGGTTGCGCAGCCAGGTGAGCTGGCGCTTGGCATACTTCCGCGTGTCGCGTTTCGCCGCGGCGGCCGCGGCGTCCAGATCGATTTCGCCGCGCACGTGGCGCAGCAGCGGCGGGACGCCCACGGCGCGCATCGCGGGCAGCGTGGGATCCAGGTTGCGGGCGGCGAGCGCGCGCACCTCCTCGACCGCGCCCGCGGCCAGCATGGCGTCGAAACGCGCGTCGGCGGCCGCGTCCACGTCCGCTTTCGGCGGCACCGAGAGGACGCCCAGCGTGTCGTAGGGGGCCGCGCCCGCGTCGGGCAGCGCCTGATAGGCGGCCAGCGAGCGCCCCGTCGCGCGCACGACCTCCAGCGCGCGGGCGACGCGCTGGCTGTCGTTGACGTCCAGCCGCGCGGCCATCCGCGGGTCTTCAGCCGTCAGCTCGGCGTGCAGCTGCGGCGGCGGCACCGCTTGCTGGCGCGCGCGCACGGCCGCGCGGATGTCGGCGGGCACGTCCGGGATGGGGGCGATCCCGCGCGTGAGGGCGCGCAGGTACAGGCCCGTGCCGCCCACGACGATGGGCAGGCGGCCGTGGGCGTGCGCGCTCGCGATCTCGCGCAGGGCGAGTTCGCGCCAAGCTTCCGCCGAACAGGGGCGCGCGGCGTCGCGCACGCCGTAAAGCCGGTGCGGCGCGCGGGCCATCTCGGCGGCCGTCGGCGCGGCGGTGAGCACCGGCACCTCGCGGTAGATCTGCATGGAGTCCGCGTTGATGACCGTGCCGCCGAGCGCCTCCGCCACGGCGAGCGCAAGGCCGGACTTGCCGCTGGCGGTGGGGCCGGTGACGGCGACCACTGGCTTGCGCGCGGGAATGGCTGCGCTGACCTCGCGATCCATGCCGCTGCATTACGGACCGCCGGGCGCCGCCTGCAAGCCCCTGAGCGGCACGACCCGACGGACGGGCCCAAAACCCCACAGGAAACGCGGGTGTCACAGGGATTCGCTCGCAGGGGCCGCGCGTGCATGCTAAACAGGCAGGGTTAACAAGCGGGGTCGTCCGGGGCGGCTGTCGTTAACCCGGACGGCCGGGATGGGGCGGCGGCTGGCGCGGCCGCCCGCAACCGTTGCAGATGAGGTCTGCCATGCGCCACGAACCCTCCCCCGTAGAAATCGGGGATCGCATCCGCCGTCAACGCAGCGAAGCGCAGCTCTCCGCCTCGGAAGTGGCGCGGCGCACGGGCGTCACGCGGGAAACCCTGGCCGCCTGGGAAAGCGGCCAGAGCGCGCCGCGCGCGAACAAGCTGGTGACCCTCGCCGACGCGCTGGGCGTGGATGTCGGCTGGGTGCTCGGCAACGGCGACGCGGAAGGCACCGCGCCGACCGCGGACGACCCCGTGGCGGCCCTGCGCGAAGAGGTGGCGCAGGCGCGCGCCTTGACGGCGGACCTGGCCTCGCGCCTGGATGGCCTGCGCGGCCGCCTGGACGCGCTGGACGAGGACGAGGGCTAGCCCCACCTCGCTCGACGCCCTCGCGCGGCCGGCAGCCGCGCGCCGGCCCGCCGCGCCCGGGATCAGCGAGCCGCCGTCACCATGCACGTCGAGCCCAAGCCGCTTTCGGCCTACCCCTGGTACCTGCGCCCCTTCTTCTGGAACCAGAAGCGCACGTACGGGGCCGTGCTGGAGCCGGCGCTGCTGTGGGCGCGCTCGCCCAAGGTGTTCGCCGCCGTGGCGCTGCTCTACGGCGCGTTCGAGCGCCGAAAAAGCCCGCTCGATCCCGCCCTGCGGGCGCTCGTCACGGTGCTTGTGTCGCAGATCAACCACTGCGCCTTCTGCGTCGACATCAATTCCAAAACGCTCAACAAGCGCGGCGTCGACTGGGCCAAGATCGACGCCCTGCCGAGCTGGCGGGAAAGCAACGCCTTCGACGCGCGCGAACGCGCGGTGCTCGCCTACACCGAGGCGGTTACCCACACCGACGGGCGCGTGAGCGAGGAGATGATGCAGGCCCTGAAGCAGCACTTCGACGACGACGCGCTCACCGAGCTGACGGGGCTGATCGCCTTCCAGAACATGTCCAGCAAATTCAACAGCGCGCTCGACGTGCCGCCGCAGGGCTTCTGCAAGCTGCCCGGGCAGTAACCCGGGCACGGCGCCGCCCGGGCCGGCTTCGTCCATCACCCGGGGATGCACGAGCCGGCAGCCGTGCCTATATCCGGCGTGGCTGCGATGGGCGCGCCGGGCGGCGACTGGTACACAGGCACGACCGAGACGCGCACCCCGACCCGATGGAGGAGACGATGACGCTGCGTATCAACGACATCGCGCCGGACTTCGAGGCGCAGACGACCGAGGGCCCGATCCGCTTCCACGAGTGGATCGGCGACAACTGGGCGATCCTGTTCTCCCACCCGAAGGACTTCACGCCGGTGTGCACCACCGAGCTGGGCGCCGCCGCCAAGCTCAAGCCCGAGTTCGACAAGCGCGGCGTGAAGATGCTCGGCCTGAGCGTCGACCCCGTCGACAGCCACAAGCAGTGGGCCCAGGACATCGAGGACGTCACGGGCAACGCGCCCAACTACCCGATCATCGGCGACAGCGACCTGAAGGTCGCCAAGCTCTACGGCATGCTCCCGGCCGACGCCGGCGAGAGCTCCGAGGGCCGCACCCCTGTGGACAACCTGACGGTGCGCTACGTCGTGGTCGTCGGCCCGGACAAGAAGGTGAAGCTGATCCTCACCTACCCCATGAGCACGGGCCGCAACTTCGCCGAGATCCTGCGCGCCATCGATTCGCTGCAGCTCACGGCCGAGCACGCCGTCGCCACGCCGGCCGACTGGCAGCAGGGGGAGGACGTGATCATCGCGCCCAGCGTCTCCAACGATGATGCGCAGAAGAAGTATCCGGACGGCTGGAAGACGCTGAAGCCCTACCTGCGCGTCATTCCGCAGCCGAATGCGTAACAGCGGCGACCGGCCCGGCGGGTGCGCGGCCCGCCGGGCCGTTTTGCGCCGGCGCGCACGCTTACATCAGCGTCCAGGACTTGTTGGTGATTTTCCAGCCCGCGCCCTGCTGGACCAGCGTGAAGACGTCCAGGGCGTCGCGCCCCAGAAACCCGGTTTCGCGGCACTTCACCAGCGCGATGGGCTCGTGGATCTCGATCTCCTCGACCCGCATGCCGTGGTCCCGCCCGGTACCACCCGGCGCCAGATCGTTTTCCACCCAGGACAGCAGCCGGGAAACCGGTCCGGTGAGCATGGAATCGCCCATTGGCCCACAAAGATTCGCGTCGTCGTGAAATGCGATTTTTAACAACCCGGGATCGGCATGGCGCATGCCATTGAGATAGGCGTAGAGCGTCGCCTCAATGGATTCCCGGTTTCGGGCGTTCGACATGGCTACCTCCTGGGTTTGAAAAAACCCAAAACCCCTCGAATTCATCGAGCGTACCGGGCGAATCGGCGCGCGCGCCACCACTTCACACGCTTGTCACAGGGCGCAGGCGTCGTGCCACGCCGGGACCCCGGCGCTCCGCGCAGCCTGCCAGCGGGCGGCGGCCGTCCCATGCCTCTTTCCCTGCTCCCGGCGCCGTGCCATGGCTCTTTCCGTGCGCCCCGCACCGTGCCATGGCTCTTTCCGTGCGCCCCGCGCCGTTCCATGGCTCTTTCCGTGCGCCCCGCGCCGTGCCATGTCCGGATCGATGAGCGCCGACGCCCCGCCGACCGACCTACCCCAACCGCTCGCCGACTGGTTCGCCGGCCGCGGCTGGCAGCCGCATCCCCATCAATGGGCCATGCTGGCAACGGCGGCCCAGGGTCGCTCCGCGCTGCTGACCGCGCCCACGGGCGGCGGCAAGACGCTCGCCGGCTTCCTGCCCACGCTGGCGGAGCTGATCGCGCAGCCCCGCGACGGGCTGCACACCCTCTACGTCGCGCCGCTGAAGGCGCTGACGCAGGACATCCACCGCAACCTCACCGACCCCGTGGCGGAGATGACCGCGCCCGTTAGCCTGGAAACGCGCACGGGCGACACGCCGCAGAGCAAGCGCCAGCGCCAGCGCCGCCAGCCGCCCAACATCCTGCTGACGACGCCGGAATCCCTGGCGCTGATGCTGTCTTACCCGGACGCGGGCGAGGTCTTCGCCGGCCTGCGCTCGGTCGTGATCGACGAGCTGCACGCGCTCGCCGGCACCAAGCGCGGCGACCTGCTGGCGCTCGATCTGGCGCGGCTGGACCGCCTGGCGCCGGGCGTGCGGCGCGTGGGGCTCTCGGCCACGGTGGCGCAACCCGACACGCTGGCGGCCTGGCTCTCGGCGAGCGGTGAAGACGACGGCCGCGTGGCCCGCATCGACGGTGGCGAAGGGCCGAAACCCGAGATCGAGATCCTGACCACGCGCGAATACCTGCCGTGGGCGGGCCACATGGCCGTGCACGCCCTCGGCGAGGTCTACGAGCGCATCCGCGCCGCCACGACCGCGCTGGTCTTCGTCAACACGCGCGCGCAGGCGGAAATCGTCTTTCAGGAGCTGTGGCGGCTGAACGAGGACGCGCTGCCCATCGCGCTCCACCACGGCTCGCTGGCGATCGAACAGCGCCGCAAGGTGGAAGCCGCCATGGCGCGCGGGGAGCTGCGCGGGGTGGTCGCCACCTCCTCGCTCGACCTCGGGATCGACTGGGGCGCCATCGACCTCGTGGTCCAGATCGGCGCGCCCAAGGGCGTCTCGCGCCTGCTCCAGCGCATCGGCCGCGCCAACCACCGCCTGGACGCGCCCAGCCGCGCGCTCCTGGTGCCCGCCAACCGCTTCGAGGTGCTGGAGTGCCGCGCCGCCGTGGACGCCATCCGCCACGGCACCCTGGACGGCGAACCGGCCAGGGCCGGCGGGCTGGACGTGCTCGCCCAGCACATCCTGGGCATGGCCTGCGCCGGGCCGGTGGACCCGGACGAGCTCTACCACGAGGTCCGCCACGCCCAGCCCTACCGCGACCTCGCACGCGAGGACTTCGACGACTGCTTCGCCTTCGTGGACCACGGCGGCTACGCGCTCAAGAGCTACCGGCGCTATCGCCGCCTGCAGCACGACGAACAGGGGCGTTACCGCGTCACCAGCATCCCCGACGCGCAGCGCTACCGCCTCAACGTGGGCACGATCGTGGAGGCGCCGACGCTCGCGGTGCAGCTGCGCAAGGGCCGCACGCTCGGCGAGGTCGAGGAGTTCTTCGCCCAGCACCTCACGGCCGGCGACACCTTCATCTTCGGCGGCGAGATGCTGCGCTTCGAGCGCATCGTCGGGCTGACGTGCGAGGTGACGCGCGCGAAGGGCCCCGACGCGCCCAAGGTGCCCGCCTACATCGGCGGCAAGCTGCCGCTGTCCACACACCTGGCCGAGCGCGTGCGCGGCATCCTGGAAGACCGCCGGGAATGGCGCGACCTGCCCGACCCCGTGGCCGAATGGCTGGGCATCCAGCGCTGGCGCTCCGCCGTGCCGGGGCGCGAGGGGCTGCTGGTGGAGACCTTCCCGCGCAACGAGGTCCACTACCTCGTCGCCTACTGCTTCGAGGGCCGCAACGCCCACCAGACGCTCGGCATGCTGCTCACCCGCCGCATGGAGCGCATGGGCCTGCAGCCGCTGGGCTTCGTCGGCACGGACTACGTGCTCGGGGTGTGGAGCGCCAAGCCGCTCGACACCGCCCACATCGAGGCGCTGTTCGAGCAGGACATCCTGGGCGACGACCTGGAGGAGTGGATGGCGGAGTCCTCGCTGCTGCGCCGCACCTTCCGCAACGTCGGCCTCGTCGCGGGCCTCATCGACCGCCAGGTGCCCGGCCGCGAGAAGTCCGGCAAGCAGGTCACCTTCTCGTCCGAGCTGATCTACGACGTGCTGCGCAAGCACGAGCCCGGCCACGTGCTGCTGCGCGCCACGCGCCAGGAGGCCGCCGCCGGCTTGACCGACGTGGCGCGGCTGGACCAGATGCTCGCCCGCGTTCAGGGCAAGCTGCGGGTCCACCACCTGCCGCGCATCTCGCCGCTGGCCGTGCCCGTGCTATTGGAGATCGGCCGCGAGCAGGTGCACGGCGAGGCCGTGGACGCGCTGCTGGAAGAAAGCGCCGACGACCTCATCGCCGAGGCCACCGCGCCCGAGCTGGATCAGGCGAGCCTGCCGCTGGATTGACGATCGAAAAGACGGCGTGCTTGATCGCATTTGTCAAGCGAACAGACGCCGTCCAAGCGCGATGGGGGCGGCACTCTCGGGAAATGTGGCCATCCGAACCGTCACCTTCTCCTTCAGGCGGACAGGCGAGCTTTGCTCGCCTCGCACGCCCCAGGCGCGCAAGATCGATGAGGCTCCAGCTTCATCGGGATGAGGCGGTGACGGTGAAGCGTGCGACAAACATGGAAGGTGTTCCGCGCAATGCCCGAGGGTGATTATACCCAGTGACGCACCTTGGCACGCAGCGCACGACACGCCTTACCGATTGCGGCTGTCGGGTGACAGCGTATATGCTGTCCAAATGGCCGACATCGTTCTCGATACGAACGTGGTGGTGGCGGGTCTGCGCGCTGGGGGCGGGCGATCGCGCGAGGTTCTGCGGCGCGCGATCGACGGTCGCGATGTGCCCCTTTTCGGCACCACCCTATGGTTGGAATACGAAGCGGTCCTCTCCCGTCAGGACATGGACACCGGGACCACGCGAGCGGAACGAGAGGCCGTGTTGGCAGCGCTGGCAGCCGCGGGCCGGTGGGTGCACATCTTCTATCGCTGGCGGCCCAACCTGCCGGATGAAGCCGACAACCATCTGGTTGAGCTGGCGATGGCTGGCACCGCCTCGTACATCGTGACTTGGAACGTGCGGGATGTGGGCGGCGGCGATCTCCATGTCCCCAATGTCCATGTCCGCACACCACGAACGTACCTGGAGGCAGTCTCATGAGCACCCTGACGATCCGGCTGCCCGACGACACAGCCGCCCGCTTGAAAGCCCTGGCCCAAAGCCGCGGGATCAGCGTCAACAAGCTGTTCGAAGAGTTGAGCACCCAGGCCATCACAGCGTGGGACGTGGAGAACCGCTTCCGGGCCATGGCGTCTCAAGGCGACCGGGATGCGGCCTTGGCCGTGCTCGATCGCCTCGACCGGGACGACGAGGGGTAACCGCATCAAGCGCGTGCCGCCGCTGAGCGGCCGCATAGGGGCGATCAAACATCCCATCCGTCAAGCGATCGGACGCAAACATGGCATGTTTGATCGCCTTCGTCAGCTGACCGGACGCCGTCCAAACGCGATGGGGGCGGCTGTCTGGGAATCGTTGCCATCCGTACCGTCACCGCCTCCCCCCGCCCGGCGACGGGGGTCGCCGGGCGGCCATCTCCCGGCGGGAGAGGGTTGGCGCGACGCGACGTTTCGCCAACCACCACCTTCTCCTTCAGGAGAAAGGGCGGGATTGGCGAAGCGGGATTCGCCGCGTATCAATCGCGCTTCGAGGCCCCCACCGCCGTGGCGACGGGAGGCACTTGCCCCACCCCGGCGCCGACGCGCGGTGAAGCGCCGCCGCATGCCCCGCGCCGCCAGTGGGAAGCGGGACCGCTCGACAAGGCCGGCCGTCTCGACAAGACCGCGCATGAGGAGACGATCGCCCGTGCGAGCGCAGGACGCGCCCACCGCCGAGCAGCCAACGATCCGCCTGAACGGCGTCGCGCTGCAGCCCGATCCGGCGGGCGTGCTGCTGTGGCCGGCCCGGCGCACGCTCATCGTCGCCGACCTGCATCTGGAAAAGGGCAGCAATTACACCCGCCACGGCGCCGGCCCCCTGCCGCCCCACGACAGCACGGCAACCCTGGACCGCTTGGCCGCGGCGCTCGACCGGCACCGCCCCGACACCGTGATCTGCCTGGGCGATTCCTTTCACGACCCCGGCGGGCCGCAGCGGCTGGACGCGGCTGAGGGCGAGCGGCTGCGCGCGCTGACGGCGCGGGCCCACTGGATCTGGATCGCGGGCAACCACGACCCCGACCCGAGCCCCGCCTTCGGCGGCGAGGTCATGCAGGAGCATTGCGCGGGCGGCCTGGTGTTCCGCCACATCGCGCGCACCGACGCGCTGCCTGCGGGCGAGGTCTCCGGACACTACCACCCCAAGGCCAAGGTGCGCGTGCGCGGGCGCACGCTCCGGCGGTCCTGTTTCGTTCACGACGGCCGCCGCCTCGTGCTCCCGGCGTTCGGTGCCTACACGGGGGGGTTGAACGTGCGCGATCCGGCTTTTCAAAGCCTGTTCGCGGCCCGGTTCCGGGTCCACGTCCTGGGCACGCAAAGCGTGTACGGCTTTTCGGGCGACCGCCTCTTGTCGTGAGCGGCGACGACGCCATCGTCCCCGCGGGTGGGTCGGAAGGATGCCGGGCGACACCGCTCGAGGGTGGGGTGTGGGGTTGGGGGAACGACCGGCGCCGCCCGGCGCACGGGACGGAGTTTTATCGGGAAGTGAGGAGGCCTAGCCGAGGCGAGACGCCCTCCCGATGGGACGAACTCCATCCCATGTTCAGAACACCTAGTCCGAATTTGCCCTGTCATACAATGCGACACAAGATCGCAAAGGCTTCAACGGGCTGTCACATCGGCGTGAGCGTATCGGCGTTCGCGTGAGTTATCAACCCCCCGAAAGGGAAACACAATCATGGGATGTGATTGCCCCACTTTGATGTGGTTTCGATCGGACCTCCGGGTGGCGGACAACCCCGCGCTGGCGGCGGCCATCGACCACGGGCACCCGGTGGTGCCGCTGTTCGTGCTGGACGAGGAGACGCCCGGCGCGCACGCCCCCGGCGGCGCCGCGCGGTGGTGGCTGCACCAGTCCCTGCGCGCGCTGGCCGATGCGCTGGACCGCCTCGGTGCGCCGCTGGTCCTTCGGCGCGGGCCGGCGGAAACGGTCGTGCCGGCCGTGGCGGCGGCGGTGGGCGCCGGGGCCGTGCACTGGAACCGCCTCTACGAGCCCTGGGCCAACGACCGCGACGCCCGCATCAAGGCGGACCTGCGCGCCCGCGGCGTGCACGCGGAAAGCCACAACGGGCGGCTGCTGGCCGAGCCCTGGGGCATCAAGACGGGCGCGGACGCGCCCTACAAGGTGTTTACGCCCTACTGGAAGGCGTTCCGCGCGCGCCCGGAACCCGAAGCGCCCTTGCCCGCGCCCGAACGCGTCCCCGGCGGCGTCACGGCGGACAGCGAGACCCTCGACGCCTGGGGGCTGACGCCGACGGCGCCCGACTGGGCGCATGGCCTGCGCGCCGCCTGGACACCGGGCGAAGCCGGCGCCCACGCGCGCCTGAACGCCTTTCTGGAAACCAGCCTCGCCGGCTATCCCGAGTTGCGCAACCGGCCCGACACAGCGGGCACCAGCCGCCTGTCGCCGCACCTGCACTGGGGCGAGGTGTCGCCGCGCCAGGTCTGGGCCGCGACGCGCGCCCGCATGGCGGCCGAGCCCGGGGTGGAGTCCGCCGGCTGGGATTTTCTGCGCGAGCTGGTGTGGCGGGAGTTCTCGTATCACCTGCTCTACTGGTGGCCCGAGATCCCGGAAACCACCTGGAAATCGCAATTCCGCGCCTTCCCCTGGCGCGACGATGCGGACGCCTACGCCGCCTGGACGGCGGGACGCACCGGATACCCCGTGGTCGACGCCGGGATGCGCGAGCTGTGGGCCACGGGCTGGATGCACAACCGCGTGCGCATGATCGTCGGCTCCTTCCTGGTGAAGGACCTGCTGCTGCCGTGGCAGTGGGGCGAGCGCTGGTTCTGGGACACGCTCGTGGACGCCGACCTCGCCAACAATTCGGCCTCGTGGCAGTGGGTCGCCGGCTGCGGCGCCGACGCGGCGCCCTACTTCCGCATCTTCAATCCGGTCACGCAGGGGCAGAAGTTCGACCCCGAGGGCGGCTACGTGCGCACCTGGGTGCCGGAGCTGGCGCGGATGCCGGCGAAGCACATCCACGCCCCCTGGCAGGCGCCGCCCCAGGTGCTGACGGGGGCGGGGGTCCGGCTCGGCGAAACCTACCCCCACCCCGTCGTGGACCACAGCGCCGCCCGCAAGCGCGCCCTGGCCGCGTTCGAGACGATCAAGGGGGGCTGACGCTCACCCGTTGCGCACTTCCTTGAGGAAGCCGTCGACCTTGGTGGACAGCGTGTCGGCCTGCCGGGACAGGCTGGACGCCGCGGACAGCAGGTCGTTGGACGCCGTGCCGGCCTGACTGGCGGTGTCGCCGATGTCGCCGAGCTGCGTGGAGACGTCCTGAACGCCGGTCGAGGCTTCCTCGACGTTGCGCGAGATCTCCCGCGTCGAGGAGGTCTGCTCCTCCACCGCCGAGGCGATCGAGGAGGCCGCCTCGTCGATCTCGCGCATGTTGTCGGCCACCGCCTCGATCACGCTGACCGCCTCGCTGGTCTCGTTCTGCACCGTCTTGATGCGCTCGGAGATGTCCTCGGTCGCCTTCTGTGTCTGGTTGGCGAGCGACTTCACCTCGTCCGCCACGACGGCGAAGCCCTTGCCGGCCTCGCCGGCGCGCGCCGCCTCGATGGTCGCGTTGAGGGCGAGCAGGTTGGTCTTCTCGGCGATGTCCTGGATCTGCTGGATGACGCCGCCGATCTGGTCCGCCGCCTGGGCCAGGGATTGCACCTGCTCGCGCGCGCCGTCGGCGCGCTGCCGCGCGGCCCGCGCCGTCTCGGACTGCTGGTTGATGCGCGATCCGACCTCGTCGATGGAGTTCGTGAGCTGCTGCGCCGCCGAGGCCACGGTCTGCACGTTGCTGGATGCCTGCTCGGCGGAGGAGCCGACCGCCTGCACGCGCTCGCTCGTGGTGGAGGCCGAGTTGGACATCGTTTCGGCCGTGCCCTGAAGCTGCTGGGCGGAGCTGCTGACCTGCTGCACGATCTCGCCCACCTCGCGCTCGAAGCGCTGGGCCAGTTCGTTCATCGCCTGCTTGCGCTCTTCCTGGGCCTGACGTTCCTTCTCTTCATTTTCGCGCTTCAGGCGGTCGGACTCTTCCGCCTGCTCGCGGAAAACCTCGACCGCCTGCGCCATCTGCCCGGTTTCGTCGCGCCGCCGCGTGCCGGCCACGGTGAAGCCGTGGTTGCCCCGGGCCAGATCGCTCATCTGGTCGCGCAGGCGCGTCAAGGGGCGCGTGATGCTGCGGCTGACGAGCACGGCCAGCACCGCCCCAACCAGCAGCATGCCGGCCGTCAGGCCAATCAGCCGCCAGACCAGCGAATCCCGCTCGGCCATGCTGTCGCCGAGAAACTTCTTCGCCATGTTGCGGGCGAACTGGAGCAGCTTATCCACCGAGTCATAGGCGGCCTGGAAAGTCTCGCGCCCTTGTCCGGCGTACAGCTTGCGCGCCTGCTCCCGGTTGCCGTTGTCCAGCGCGCTCAGCGTGCGCTCGACGACGTCCCGATACGCCTGCACGGTGTTTTCGATGCGCGAGATGTCCTGCTTCTCGCCCAGGTAGCGGGCGTGCAGCGTGTCGATGGCCGCGGCGATCTGCTTGCGGTCCTCGGCCACGCGCTCGCGCACGGCCTCGCGGTCCGCGTCCACGTCGCCCGCCGTGAGCACCAGCATCGCGTCGCTGGTGCTGAGCAGCGCCGTGCGCAGGTTCCCCAGCGCATTGCTGACTTTGAAGGGATGGTCGTAAAGGTTTTTGGTCGCCTGCGCGGTGTTGTTGACGCCGCGCACGCCCAACCAAGTCGCGACGACGGCCAACGCCGCCAAGAGAACGATGATCGAGGCGATCTTGTTGCCAATGCGCACATTGGCAAGCCGCTCGCGGACACCAGCCATATTTTCCTCCCGGACCGGAAACACGCCACGCGCGCCGCAACTCCTGCGGCAGCTCGACACCCGATCCGAGACTGGCGCGAAAAGGTTTCGTATATCTTAATACGAATTTTATTCATCCAAAAGCGGTCTGAGATTATCAAATGGCGATCACCATCGCACTGATGCAACCGGAGCGATCGGAAAGCAACCAAATCAGTATCGCATCACGACATGCCAATTTACTCCGGCTAAGACATTTGACGACATTGGTTGAACATCGCCGCGCGAAGGTGACCGCACGACACCCCCGATGCTTCCCGCGCGAGCGGCCGGCTGTGCGCGGTGCGGCGGTTCTTTTGCGATTCCGCGCCCGCATCCGCATGCTACCGCCTCGGCGCGGACCACGGACGGAGACCACCATGCGAGGCTTGGCACAGCTCATCGCCGCCGCCGCGATCAGCGCGGCCTTCGCCGGCCCCGCCAAGGCCGGCGGCATCGGCTTGGTGCTGGACACGCTGGAAGACGACCGCCGCGGCTGCCGGCTGGTGTTCGCGCTGTCCAACCGGACTGGCCACGGCTTCAAGGCCTACGGCCTGACCCTGACGGTGCTCGACGACGGGGGCGGTGTCCTGCGGCGCCTGCCCGCCCGAACGCGCGGGATGCCCGCGGGCGTGCTCACCGCAACCAGCTTCGTCGCCCACGACGTCCCCTGCGACACGATCGCGGCCGTGCGCCTGGACGGCATCTTCGCCTGCCGCACGGCCGACGGTGCCGAGCCGGATTGCATCGCGCTCACCGCGCCGTCGTCCCACGCGCGCGTGCCGTTCAGTCGGTGAGCCACAGAAAAGCCCCGGGTGCGCAATCACACCCGGGGCCAGGCGAGAGGCGTCGTCTTTTTTGGGGGTTGGGCGCCTCAAAAAGCGGCGGTCACGCGCATGATGACGCTGCGGCCGGTGCCGGGGAGCCGCTGACCGACGCCGACGTCGCTGTTGGCGACGCGGTTGAAGCCGCCGAGCTGCTGCTCGTAGCTGTCGTCGAAGAGGTTGTTGACCGCGAGCTGCACGTTCGCGCCCTGGGTGACCTGCAATCTGCCGCCCAGGTTCACGATGGCGTGGCCGGGCGTGCGCGGATCCTCGGTGCTCGGGTCGTTGTTGGTCTGGGAGATGCGGTCCTTGTCGGCGGCCAGATCCGTGCCGACGAAGGCGCTCCAGCCGCTTTGCGCATAGGTGAAGCGCAGGTTCCCCTGCGCGGGCGGCACGCGGTAGACGTTGTCGTCGATGTCGGTGCGCTCCGCGCGGGTGAGCGACACCTGCCCGTCCATGCGCAGGTTCTCGGTGAAGCGGTAGCCGAAGTCGACGTCGAAGCCGTAGAACTCCGCGCCCGTGTTGCTGTAGATCAGCGGCGTGGCATCGCCGTTGGCGTTGCTGACGCGCTCCACGTCGCTGTCGATCGTGTTCGGCGTGTCGTCGAAGGGCGTGCCGGTGATGAAGTCGTCGACATCCCGGTAGAAGACGCGCGGGCGGAAATAGACGCTGCTCGTGGTCCAGTCCGCGCCCAGGCCGACCTCGTGCGCCACCTCGGGGTCGAGGCCGACCCGCCCGACGTAGTTGTTGCCGTCGGCGAGACCAGCGGTGGCCTCGATGGGCAGCCAGGCGAAGCGCTCGATGTAGGAGGGGGAGCGCGTCTTGCGCCCGCCTTCCAGGCGCAGCGTAACGCTGTCGCTGACATCGTAGGCCACCTTGGCGACCCAGTCGACGAGGGTGTCGCTCGTGTCGCGGTCGCCGCCGTTGAAGTCGTCCACCAGCCGCTGCACCGGCGGCGCGCCCGGGGCGCTGCCCGTGGCGACGCGGCTGGCGTCCATCTCCACCTGCGTCACACGCGCGCCCAGCTCGACGTTCAGGTCGCGCGTCACCTCGGCGTCCCACTCGCCGAAGACGCTGTAGCGGTCGCGGTCGATGTCCTCGAAGTTCTGGACGAAGAAGGCGGCGTTGCGCGGGTTGAAGATGTTCATCTCGTGCCCGGCCAGGTGGCCGTCCACGCCGAGCTTCAGCGATCCCAGACCGATGCCGCGTTCTAGGCCGAGCGACCAGCCGATGCCGGTGCTCTGGGCGTTGACGCGGCGCGGATTGGCGTTGCCGAGCGCGCGCAGCGTCACGTTGTCCATCTGGTGGTCGATGTCGGAGTAGGACAGTTCCGCCGTCACCGTGCCGAGCCCGGTTTCGCCGGTGTAGTCGGCCGACAGGATGTTCGTGTCGAAGAAGCGGATGTCCATCGGCAGCGCGGGGTTGCCGGTGTCGTCGGTTTCGTGGTGGCGAACGTTGAACGACAGTTCGTGCCCCGGCGCCAGGCGCACGCCGTAGCCGCCGCCGACCATGGTGCGCTCGTGCTCGCTGGCCTGGATCTCGCCGCCGGGGAATTCGATGTCGCCGCCCGTGCTGCCGCTGGTCATGGCGTGGACGCGGTGGCGGTCGCTCGCCGCCTCGACGAAGCCGGAGCCGCTGCCCGAATCCTCGGCCGTTCGGAGTTCGCCGTTGACCTCGGCGCCCACGCGGATTTCCCCGCCGGCGGCGAAGCTGCTTTCCTTGAGCTTGGCGTTGACCGAGCCGCCGATGCTCTCGGCGCCGGTGCTCACCGACGCCATGCCGCGATCCGCCTCGACCGTGTCGATCAGGCCCGAGGGCGCGTAGTGCAGCGGCGGGTCCATCCAGTTCGGCCCGCCCGGGTTCACGTAGGTGCCGTCCACGCGCACGTTCATGCGCGGCCCGAACATGCCGCGGTGCTGCACCTGCCCGCTGATGGGGCCGTTGTCGTTGACGCTGTAGCCGGGCTGGCGTTCGACGAGGTCGGCCGAATCGACGCCCGAGGTTGTGGTTTCCGCGGGATCGACCGTGAGCGTCTCCGCCGGCCCCGGCGCCATGATGGGCGTCCCCTCGACCGCGATCGTGCCCAGGGTTTCCGTCCCGTCCGCCGTCTGCGCCGGCGCGACGTGCGGCAGCGCGAGGGCGCCGGCGAGTGCGCCCACCCCTGCCAGGCGGCGCGCCCGCCGCGATGCCGTGTGCTGAATCATGCTTGAGCCCCGTCCCCCGATTTGCGACACCCGTGTTGCGAATGATTCGCAGGTCCGGTGGATCGAAAGCGCCCGAACACAACCAGCGCCCGAACCTTCCACCGTTGGAACCTTTCGTGTTAGGCAAGACGCGTCAAGCGACAGATCGTCACACGGGCTGGAAACACACCAGCGGCGCGCGGGATGACGCGGCCGGTCGAAAGGCGATACCGCGATGAAGCGGCACGGAAACGGATCGAATCCGACGGACCACACCCCCGGCATGCTTGACGCACGCCGGGACCAGGGATAGGGCTGCCGACATGTTACGATATAACATCATTGGCGTCACCGGCCTCGCCGCGGGGCTGCTGGCGGGCACCGCCAGCGCCGAAACCGGCAAGGTCGGCGTGGAGCTGAACAAGCTGGAGGCCGTCGACGGCGGCTGCCGCGCCTACATGGTGTTCGACAACGCCAGCGGGCACGCCTTCGACGCCTACACGCTCGACCTCGTCATCTTCGACAGCCGGGACGTGATCGCGAAGCGGCTGGCCGTGCGCACCCGAGGGCTTCGCGCGGACAAGACCACGGTGAAGCTGTTCGACATCCAGGGTGTGGCCTGCGGCGACGTCGGGCGCATCCTGCTCAACCGCGTGCGCGACTGCCAGCCGGCGGGCGACGCCACGGTGGACTGCACGGCCCTGACGGCCACCAGCTCGCGCACGGACGCGGCCTTCGTGAAATAGGCCCCTGCGGGAAACGGACCGGCGCCCCCGGCGCCGAGCAGAGGATGTCAGCCATGCAGACGGATTCCCAGGGCATCCTGGACACCCTGCTGTCGCTGGCGCAGGCCGGCGGCCCGGTGGTGGTGATCCTGGTGGCGCTCTCGGTGATCGCGCTGGCGGTCACGCTCGCCAAGGCGTACCAGCTCTGGCGCGCCCGCCCCGACCCCGACGGCACGGTGGAGGCGGCGCTCAACGACCACCGGCGCGGGGCGACGGCGCACGCCCTCAACCGCCTGAACGCGGGGCGCGGGGCGCTCGCGCCCATCCTGGCGCGGGCGCTGGCGGGGCTTCGCGGCGGCGCGGGCGACCGGGCGAGCCTGCGCGAGGAGATCGAGCGCGAGGCCGGTCAGCTCATGGAGGAGCTGCGCTCGCACCTGCGCGTGCTGGAGATCATCGCCGCCGTCAGCCCGCTGCTCGGCCTGCTGGGCACGGTGCTGGGCATGATCGAGGCATTCCAGCAGATGGAGGCCGCGGGCAGCCGCGTGGACCCGGCCGTGCTCTCCGGCGGCATCTGGGAGGCCCTGCTGACCACCGCCGTCGGGCTGGCCGTGGCGATCCCGACGCTAATGGCCTTCACCTGGCTGGAGCGTCAGGTCGAGCGCATCACCCACCACGCCGAGGACGCCATCACCCGCGTGTTCACCGCCGAGGCGAGCGCCCATGCCGTCCCCGAGCCAGCACCGGCCGTCCAGGCTGCGGAATAGGCGCCGCCGCCGCGCGAGCGTGAGCCTGACGCCGCTGATCGACGTCGTCTTCATCCTGCTGGTCTTCTTCATGCTGGCGTCCAGCTTCCAGAGCTGGCGCAGCATCGCCATGGAGCCGCCGGTGGAGCGCGGCGGCGGGGGCGACGGATCCCCGGCCGTGCTCGTGCGGCTGCTGCCCGGCGGCGGGCTGGACCTGAACGGCCGGCGCGTCGACGAGGCCACGCTGCGCCAGCGCCTGACCGGCTATGCCGAGCGGCCGGAACCGCCGCGCGTGCTGATCGAGCCGCGCCCGGGTGTGTCCTTGCAGCGCGCGGTGGGCGTCATCGACCTCGTGGAGGCCGCGGGGCTGAAGCGCACGCGCCTGTTGCGCGCGGAGGGCGGGTCATGAAGCTGCGCCAGCCCCAACGCCGCGAGCGCCCGGAGAACGTGACGCCGCTCATCAACGTCGTCTTCCTGTTGCTGATTTTCTTCATGATGGCCGGGCAACTCTCGCGCAGCGATCCCTTCCCGCTCAGCCCGCCGTCCTCGGCCAGCGAGCGTGAACCGGCGAAGGACCCGGCGACGCTCTATGTGGCCGCCGACGGGCGCATTTCCGTGGGCGGGCAGACGGTGAAGCTGGCCGGGCTCGCCGACGCCGTGGCCGAGGCGCGTGGGGCCGAGGCGCGTGGGGCCGACACCGGCCGCCTGCGCCTCAAGGCCGACGCGCGCGCCGACGCCGCCCGTGTGGTCGCCGTCATGGATCGCCTGCGCGAGGCGGGTGTCGAGCGTATCGACATGCTCACGGTCCGCGGCGGGGGCTGAGGCATGCGTTTGCGGACCCGGCATCTCGCCGCCGCCGCCGGCGGGGCACTGCTGTTGCACGCCGCCGCGGCGGCGATCGTCGCGTGGGCCAACCGCGCGCCGCAAATGCCCTCGCCGGGCGGCGGTGGCGGCGGCGCCACGATCTCGGTGGGCAGCGGCCCCGCGAGCGCCAGCGCCGCGCCGGCGGCCGATGCGGCCGTGGCGGACGCGGTCGAGTCCGCGCCGCAGACGGCGAAGGCCGTCGGGCCGACGGACGCGGCCAACGCCGCGCAGGCGGAAACCGCCGAGCCCGTCGAGACGGCGGACACGGCCGAGACGCAGGCGCCGTCGACGACCAGCACGCCCACGGAAACCGTGGAAACCGCGCAGGCCGTCGAGCCGGAAACGGCCACGGCCGAGGCTGTGCAACCGGAAACGGCGCAACCATCCGCCGACACGGCGGCAACCGTGGACACGGCTCAGCCCACCGAAACGACGACGGTCGAGACGGCCGAGGCCGCTCCGGCGGTCGAGACGCCCGAGGCCGCCCCGGCGGACGCGGTCGCGCCCGAAGCCGCGCAGCAGGCGCAAACAGCCGAAACCGTCGAGACCGCCGAACCCGCCGAAACCGCCAGCACGGTGGAACCAACCACCACGACGGCCACGGCCTCCGTGCCCGACGCCCCCACCACGAAGCCCAGCCGCCCCGACACGCCGACAGCCGAAACGGCGGACGCGGCGCCCGAGGCCCCGACCGCGAAGCCCGAGCAAACCACCGCCGAACCGCCGGAGCGCGTCGAGGCCGCCGACGCCGAGCCCGAAACCGCCACCACCCCCGAGCCGGCAGAACAGGCCACCGAGCCGGTCGAGCGGCCGGAGACGCAAACGGCCACCAGCGCACCCGCCGAGGGCGATACGGCCGCCGAGACCACTGGCGAGCAGGGCAGCGCGCCATCGACCACGAGCGGCGGGTCCGGTCAGTCCGCCGGCTCGGGCCGGCAAGGGGCGTCGAGCGGCGGTCCGGGCGGCGGCGCGCCGGACAGCTACCTGGGCACGCTCCAGCAGCGGCTCCTGGCGAACAAGACCTACCCGCGCACCGCCCGGCGGCGCGAGCTGGAGGGCACGGTCAAGATCGCCTTCGAGATCGCCCGCGACGGCGAGCTGCTGAGCCTGGAGATCGTGTCCGGCTCCGGCCACGGCGTGCTGGACCGCGCGGCCCGGCGCATGGTGCGCCAGGCCGCGCCCTTCCCCGCCTTTCCCGACAGCATGACGCGCGAGCGCTTTCGGCTGGTCGTGCCCGTGGGCTACGCGCTACGCTGAGCGTTCGAACGCTCGCGCTTGACGCGCGCGGCGCGATCCCACATGCCCCTGACAGCCCACACCGACCGCCCGGCCGCACACGGTGTACGCGGGGCGCGGCGGCGAACCGCAGGGCATGATGAGCCCGGATCGGACGGATCCGGGCTCAGCCATCATGCCCGCACATGAACGACAAGAGCGCGATGCGGCGCGTCGGCTGATCCCGCGTCGTCCCATCGCGCTCTTCTCTCGCAGCCATCAGCGCAAGGATCGAAGCCTCATGGACGAACATCAGCAGCGCGACCTCGCCGCGCAACGCATCCTGGAAGCCATGCAGAGCGCCATCGACGAGGGCGCCTCCTCCGAGGTCGTGAAGCTCGTCACGCTCTCCGCCGCGGTGACCAACTTCGTCAGCGACTACGGCGAGGAAGCCACCGCCAACATCGTCGAATCCCTGCCGGACAAGATCCGCAACGGCGCCTTCACGCGCCAGGAGTCCGGCGGCAACGGCGAGGCCGGCGACGCCGAGACCGGCGACGAGCAGGCCAACGACAGCTGACGTTTTTTGCGCGCGCCGGCCCGTTCCACCGGCGCGCGCTTTCGCTCCCTGTCCTTCCCGCGCCGGGCGACAGGGCACGCGCATTCGGCGGCGCGTCGCTTTTCAGCAGACAGACAGTCCCGGACAGCCCAGCGGTCCGCGCCCAGCGGCGTGGTGCGGCATGCGGACAAAAAAAGCCGCCAGATCGGGTGATCTGGCGGCAAGTTGAACAGGGAGGCTTCACGTCTGGGAGACGTAGGACCCGAAGGCCCTTCCCGGGCTAAACCCGGAACCGGAACCGGCTCCGCACCGGACCGTTCGCACCATCGCTGCCGCGCACCGATGTCTGACCGGGAAAATATGGTTTTGCGCTTCTGAGAGAAGAGGGATTGTTTCACGGGTGCTATGAAAGCGCCGCATAGCTTGCCGCGCCGCACCCACAACCCGTGCGTGCTTTGTCGCCCAAAAAATCCCGCCGTCGCCGGGCTTCGCAGGCCCGAGCGCCGCGGAAGATCGGGGACTGTAACACGAGGCTCACACGTGCGCTAGCGGCTTGTCGAGCGATCCGGCGGGATGTCGGCGCCGGCCAGTGTCCAGCCCGGCCGCCCGAGCACTGACACCCCTGCGGCGACGTCAGAATCGCGAGCGGGCGACCTGGCGCAGCAGGAAGTCGCGGAACACCTGGATGCGCTTGGAGTTGCGCATCTCCTCGGGATAGACGAAATAGGCGTCGAGCTGCGGCCCCTCCAGCTCGGGCAGCACCTGCACGAAGTCGCTGGAGCCCTGAACCATGTATTCGGGCAGCGAGCCGATGCCCACGCCGTCCTCGATGGCCTGCATGATGCCGTAGATGTTGTTCACCGTCATGCAGGGCCGGCGCAGGTTGCCGTCGCTGCGCCCCGCCCGCAGGGGCCAGTTGATGTCCGGCACCGGCGGCCGCAACTCGTCGCCGTAGACGACGATGCGGTGGTTATCCAGATCCTCGGCGTTGCGCGGCATGCCGTTGCGCTGGATGTAGGCCGGCGAGGCGTAAAGCTGCATGTGCACCGTCAGCAGGTGGCGCTGGATCAGGTCGCCCTGGCGCGGCGGCGACAGGCGCACGGCCACGTCCGCCTCGCGCATGGACAGGTCCAGCTCGCGGTCGACGAGCAGCAGGTGCGTCTCGATGTCCGGGTACAGATCCAGGAACTCACGCATGCGCCCGGCCAGCCAGGTGGAGCCGAAAGCGACCGTGGTGGTGATGCGCAGCGGCCCGCGCGGGCGGTCCTTGCTCTCCCGAATCTGCGCCTCGGTCATGGCGAGCTTGCCGAAGACGTCGTGCGCCGTCCGGTAGAGCAGCTCGCCCTGCTCGGTGAGGATGAGTCCGCGCGCGTGCCGGTGGAAGAGCGGCACGCGCAGGGACTCCTCAAGCCCGGAAATCTGGCGGCTGACCGCCGACTGGCTGAGGTTCAGCAGATCGCCGGCGTGGGTGAAGCTGCCGGCCTCGGCCACGGCGTGAAACACGCGCAGCTTGTCCCAGTCCATCAGCGTCGGGCTGGGGCCGATCTGCCCACGCTGGCCCTGCGCCGCCGCCTCGCCGCCACCGGCCGCGCGCGATCCGCGTGTCTTCGCCTGTCCCGATCTGGGCATGAGCCGTGTCCGTGCCTCTGTCTCACCCTACTCCGCGGCTTCCAGCTCGGCGACGGCCTGCTCGGCCAGGAAGCGCTCGGCCTCCAGCGCGGCCATGCAGCCCATGCCCGCCGCCGTAACCGCCTGCCGGTACACCTTATCGCGAACGTCGCCGGCCGCGAAGACGCCGGGCACGTTCGTCTTCGTCGAATCCGGCGCGGTGAGGATGTAGCCCTCGTCGTCCATGTCGAGCTTGCCCTGGAACAGGCGTGTCGCCGGGTCGTGGCCGATGGCGACGAAGAGCCCCGCCACCGGCAGGTCCTGCGTCTCGCCGGTGTGGACGTGCTTGACGCGCACGCCGGTTACGCCCGGCGGGTTGTCCCGACCCAACACCTCATCGACGACATGGTTCCAGCAGAACGCGATCTTGTCGTTGTGGAACAGGCGCTGCTGCATGATGTGCTCGGCGCGAAGCTGGTCGCGCCGATGGATCAGCGTCACCTTTTCCGCGAAGTTGGTGAGGAAGAGCGCCTCTTCGGCCGCGGTGTTGCCGCCGCCGACCACGGCGACGTGCTGGCCCTTGTAGAAGAAGCCGTCGCAGGTGGCGCAGGCGGAAACGCCGAAGCCCTGGTACTTGGACTCGCTCTCCAGCCCCAGCCAGCGCGCCTGCGCGCCCGTGGCGATCACCAGGGTCTCGCCCCAGTAGGTCGTGCCGGAATCGCCCTCGGCGCGCACCGGCCGCTGCGAGACATCCACGTCGGTGATCGTGTCGAAGATGATCTCGGTGCCGACGTTGCGGGCCTGCTGCTCCATCTGCTGCATCAGCCACGGGCCCTGGATGGGGTCGGCGAAACCGGGATAGTTCTCCACGTCCGTCGTGATCGACATCTGGCCGCCGGGCTGCATGCCTTGCACCAGCACGGGCTGCAGGTTCGCGCGCGCCGCGTAGATCGCGGCGGTGTAGCCGGCCGGCCCGGCGCCGATGATGAGAACCCTGGTGTGCCGCTCGGACGCCATCGTGTCTCTCCGTTGTGCGTGCCCGTGGCACGCGGGATTCCGTCGTGGGTGGCCGGCTGGAAGATAGGTGTGCGCGGACGCGTGCGCAACGCACGCCGGATCATGCGGATGCGCCTCACGGTCGCAGCACGGCCGCGTTGACGCCGAGCGGCGTTCGCCATATGTCAGCCTGACATATGGCAGGCTGCCACACCATCGCCGCCCGGCGGTGGCGGGCGGCGAAGCGGCGGCACGGCGATGAACACGCGCACCCTGTGCCTGGGCGTCCTCACCCTGGGCGACGCCACGGGCTACGACATCACCAAGCGCTTCGAGCGCAGCTTCAAGCACTTCATGGCGGTCAGCCAGGCGGCGATCTACCCGGCCCTGCGCGACCTCAACGCGGAGGGGCTCGTCACCTGCACGCGCGTCGAGCAGGAAGACCGCCCGGCGCGCAAGGTCTACAGCATCACGGACGCCGGGCGGCGGGCGCTGACGGACGCGCTGGTCGCCACGCCGCCGCGCCACGACGTGCGCTCCGACTTCATCGCGCTGGTCTTCTTCGGCCACCTCCTGCCCCAGGACAAGCTGGTGGCGACGCTGGACCAGCAGCTGGAGGACTTCGAAACCCGCATCGCCACCTGCCGGGCCTGGCTCGCCGACGGCCACGGCCACGACATGCCCGCGGGCATGCGCTTCGCCGCCGGCTTCGGCATCACCGTGCTCTCGGCCGCCTGCGCCTACATCCGCGAGAACCGTCACATGCTGGAACACCCGGCGGCCCCCCGGCCGGAGGACGCCGCGGAATGAAACGGCCGCTCGTCCTCGCCGCCCTGCTCACGCTCGCCCTCGCCGGCTGGATGGCGAGCGGGCTGCTGCGCGCCGACAAGACCGACGGCTCGGCGACCACCGCGCCGGCCGAGGACGCCGAAACCGACGCGACGCGCGTGCAGGTGCGGACGATGACCGCCGAGCCCGTCACCCGCCGCATCGTGATCGAGGGCGAGGCGGAGCCACACCGCACCGTGACCGTGCGCGCGGAAACCTCGGGCCGCGCGGTCGAGCTGCCCGTGGAAAAGGGCACGCGCGTCGCCGAGGGCGAGCTGCTGGCCCGGCTGGCCATGAAGGACCGCCGCGCCCGCCTGGAGGAGGCCAAAGCGCTGGTCGCCCAGCGCGAGAGCGAGTACCAGGCCGCCCAGCAACTCGAAGCGCGCGGCTTCCAGTCCAAGAACCGCCGCAAGGAGGCCGAAGCCGCGCTCGCCGCCGCGCGGGCGCGCCTCGCCGCGATCCGCGAGGAAATCGCCGACACCACGATCGAGGCGCCCTTCGGCGGCATGCTGGCCGAGCGCCCGGTGGAGATGGGCCAGCTCGTCAGCAGCGGCGGCGAGGTCGCCCGCATCATCGATTCCACCCCGCTTGAGGTGGTGATCCACGTCCCGCAGCAGAAAATCCGCAGCGTGGAGGTCGGCACGCCGGTGGAGGTCGCGTTCATCACCGGCGACAGCGCGCAGGGCGTGGTCAGCTTCGTCGCCGCCTCGGCCAACAGCCAGACGCGCACCTACCGCGTCGAGGTCCAGGTTCCCAACGACGACAACGCCTTCCGCGCCGGCATGAGCGCCGAGGTGCGCGTGCCCATCGGGACCGAGCGGGCGCACCGCATCTCCCCCGCCATCCTCAGCCTCAACACCGCCGGCGAACTGGGCGTGAAGACGGTCACCGGCGAGGACACCGTCGCCTTCAACCCCGTGGAGATCGTGCGCGCGGAAACCGACGGCGCCTGGGTCGTCGGCCTGCCCGAGGAAGCCCGCGTCATCACCGTCGGCCAGGGCTTCGTGCGCGACGGCGAGCGGGTCGAGGTCGTCCCCGCCGACAGCCCCGACGCCGTGCCCAGCGACGGCGCCGTGCCGGTTCCGCCGGCCGCGCGCGGCCTCGGCAGCGATCCGCAGGGCTGAGCCGGAGGCCGAGCCATGCGCGCGCTGATCGACGCCGCCTTCGCCCACACCCGAACCGTGCTGCTGGTGTTCGCCGCGCTGGTGGCCGCGGGCGCCTACGCCTACGTCAGCATTCCCAAGGAGGCGGAGCCGGACGTCACCATCCCGACGATCCACGTCTCCATCCTGCACGAGGGCATCTCGCCGGAGGACGCCGAGCGCCTGCTCATCCGCCCCATGGAGCAGGAGCTTCAAGGGATCGAGGGCCTCGACGAGCTGAGCGCGCAGGCGGCGCAGGGCTACGCCTCGCTGACGCTGGAGTTCGAGGCCAGCTTCGACAGCGATCAGGCGTTGCAGGACGTGCGCGAAAAGGTCGACATCGCCAAGGCAGAGCTGCCGCCCGATGCGGAAGAGCCCGTCATCCGCGAGGTTAACGTCGCGCTCTTCCCGGTGCTGACGGCGGTGCTCTCGGGGGGCGTGCCCGAACGCACGCTGCTGGAGCTGGCCCGCGACACCAAGGACCGCCTGGAAAGCCTGGAAGGCGTGCTGGAGGTGGAGATCGCGGGCGACCGCGAGGACGTGGCCGAGGTGATCGTGGACCCCACGGTCATGCAGACCTACGACCTCTCCTACGACGAAATCCTCCGGCGCGTGCAGAACAACAACCGGTTGGTCGCGGCCGGCGACATCGACACCGGCACGGGCCGCATGGTCATCAAGGTGCCGGGGCTGGTGGAGGACGTCAGCGACGTTCTCACCCTGCCGCTGACGGTGGACGGCGACCGCGTCGTCACCATCCGCGACATCGCCACCGTCCGGCGCACCTACAAGGACCCCACGGGCTTCGCCCGCGCCGACGGCCAGCCCGCCGTGGCGCTGGAGATCACCAAGCGCGTCGGCGCCAACATCATCGAAACCGTGGAAAACGCGCGCGCGGTGGTGGAGCGCAGCCAGGAGCGCTGGCCCGAGGGCGTGCGCGTTTCCTACACCCAGGACAAGTCCGAGCGCGTGCGCTCGATGCTCGGCGACCTGGAGAACAACGTCGTCACCGCCGTGGTGCTGGTGATGATCGTGGTCGTGGCGGCGCTGGGCCCGCGCTCCTCGCTGCTGGTGGGGCTGGCCATCCCCGGCGCCTTCCTCACCGGCATCCTGGCCATCGACATGATGGGCTTCACGCTGAACATCGTCGTCCTGTTCAGCCTCATCATGGTCGTCGGCATCCTCGTGGACGGCGCCATCGTCGTCGCCGAGCTGGCCGACCGGAACCGCGGCGAGGGCTATGGCCAGCGCGAGTCCTATTCGCGCGCGGCCAAGCGCATGTTCTGGCCCATCACCTCGGGCGTGGCGACGACGCTGGCGGTGTTCTTCCCGCTGCTGTGGTGGCCGGGCATCGTCGGCGAGTTCATGCAGTACCTGCCCATCAGCGTGATCCTGACGCTGACGGCCTCGCTGGCGATGGCACTGATCGTCGTGCCGGTGCTGGGCGGCGTGCTCGGCGGCCAGCGCGGCACGGCCACCGACGCCCAGGCGCTCGCCGCCGCCGAGGGCGGCAACCTCGCCGATCTGCGTGGCATGAGCGGGGTGTACGTGCGCCTGCTGCGCTGGTGTACACGCCACGCGCTCGTGACCCTTGTGGCCGTGCTGGCCGTGGTCATCGCCGCGTACGCGGCGTACGCCAAGCTGGGCCGCGGGATCGAGCTGTTCCCCGACGTCGAGCCCGAGTTCGCACAGATCCAGGTGCAGGCGCGCGGCAACCTGTCGATCCACGAACGCGACCGCCTAGTGCGCGCGGTCGAGCGCCACGTGCTCGACGAGCCGGCGATCGACATGGTGTACGCGCGCTCGATCGGGGAAACGCAGCGGCTGCAGAACCTGCCCCAGGACGCCGTCGGCTTCATCCAGCTGGAGTTCGCGGACTGGCAGCTGCGCCCGCCGGCCGACGCGGTCCTGGGCGACATCCGCGAGCAGATCGCCGGCATCCCCGGCATCAAGGTGCAGGTCCGCGAGGCCCAGCCCGGCCCGGGCCAGGGCAAGCCCATCCAGATGGAGGTAACGGCCGCCGAACGCGACGATCTCGCCCCCGCGACCGAGCGCATCCGCGCGATCATGCGCGATCTGGGCGGCTTCGTGGACGTCTCGGACTCGCGCTCGCCGCCCGGCGTGGAGTGGCGCCTGGCGCTGGATCGCGGGCAGGCCGCGCGCTTCGGCGCCGACGTGACACAGCTCGGCCAAGCCGTGCAGATGGTGACCAACGGCGTGCGCGTGGCCGAGTACCAGCCCGACGACACCGACGAGGAGGTCGACATCCGGGTGCGCTACCCCTTCGGCGAGCGCAGCCTGGACCAGCTCGACCAGCTCAAGGTGCCCACCGCGCTGGGCCAGATTCCCATCACCAACTTCATCGAGCTGCAACCCGCGCCCAAGACGGGCACGATCGAGCGCGTGGACGCCGAGCGCGTCATCGAGATCGGCACGGACGTCGCCCAAGGGCGGCTGGTGGACACCCAGGTCAAGCGCCTCCAGGCCGCGCTGGCCGACGCCGAGCTGCCGCCGGGCGTCGAGGTCGCCTTCAAGGGCGAGAACGAGGACATCCAGGAAACGATGAATTTCCTGGTGATGGCCTTCGCCGTCGCCGTCTTCCTGATGTTCATCCTGCTGGTGACGCAGTTCAACTCGATCTACCAGGCGCTGCTGGTGATGAGCGCCATCGTGCTGTCCACCGGCGGCGTGCTCATCGGGCTCTTGATCCGCGGCGAACCTTTCGGCGTCGTGATGGCCGGCATCGGGGTGATCGCGCTCGCGGGCATCGTGGTGAACAACAACATCGTGCTGATCGACACCTACAACGACCTGCGCCGCCGCGCCGGGCTCGACGCCGTGGAAGCCGCGCTGCGTACGGGTGCACAACGCCTTCGGCCCGTGCTGTTGACCACGGTGACCACCGTGCTCGGCCTGCTGCCCATGGTGCTGGCGCTCAACGTCGACCTGATCGGCCGCGAGCTGGCCTTCGGCGCGCCCTCGACGCAGTGGTGGACGCAGCTCGCCGCCGCCATCGCGGGCGGGCTGACCTTCGCCACGGTGCTGACGCTGGTGTTCACCCCCGCGCTGCTGGTGCTGGGCGAGCGCACGGCCGCCGCCCTGCGCGCGGGCGCGGCACGGCTGCGCGGGGCCCTGGGGGCGTAGGCCGGTGAACACGCCCACGCACCTGCTGGTCGGGCTGGCCGTGGCCGGGCGCGTGCGCGACGACGGACGGAACCTCGGGGCGCTGGCGGGGGCGTTCGCCCCAGACGCCGCGCTGTTCGTGTTGTTCGGCTGGGCGAAACTCGTCCAGGGCGTGCCCGACGGCGTCATCTTCGACGAGCTGTACTGGACGCCCGGCTGGCAGATCCCGCTGGCGGTGAGCAATTCGGTGGTGGTCTGGGGCGCGCTGGGCCTGCTCGCGCTGTGGCTGCGGCGCGGCTGGCTGATCGCGTTCGTGCTGGCGGGGCTGGTGCACCTGGGCTGCGACTTCGCCCTGCACCACGGCGACGCCTACCCGCACCTCTGGCCGCTGAGCGACTGGCGCTTCCAGAGCCCCGTGTCCTACTGGAACCCGGCGCATCACGGCGAGATCGTCCAGCCGCTGGAACTTGCGCTGGCGTTCGGCTTGGCCGTGTGGCTGGCCCGTCGCCATCAACAGCCCTGGCTGCGCACGGGATTGGCGATGGCTGTAGTCGCCTTCGGCGCGGGCTTGGGCTACTGGGCGTGGGTGTTCTGATCCCCGTTACCGGGCGCGAATGGCGGCGAAATCCCCGCCCTCGGGCACCGCGCCGTGCTTGATGGCGTGCTCGGCGATCTTGCGCATGGCCGTGGGCAGGCCCGCGTCGGCGAGGCGGTCGAGCGGCCACCACTGGCCGTCGCCGGGATCGGTGCCGGCCGGCACCGCGCCCGCCCAGACGGTGATCTCGAAGGCGAAGTGCGTGAAGCCGTGGCGCACGCGGCCGGGCAGCTCGCGCCACTGGGCATTCGCCGGCGCGTGGGGTCGCGCCGAGTCCGCGTCCCAGCCCGCCTCGGTCCAGTCGGTCGAGGGCACTTCCAGCATGCCCCCGAGCATGCCTTTCTGCGGCCGGCGGCGCAGAAGCACGCAGCCGTCGTCGCGCACCGTCCAGAAGGCGACGCAGCGCTTGGTTGGGCGCGGCTTCTTGGCCGCCTTCGCGGGCAGGCGTTCGGCCGTGCCGGCCGCGCGCGCGGCACAGTGCTCGGCCAGCGGGCACAGCATGCACTTGGGCGAGGCCGGCACGCAGATGGTCGCGCCCAGATCCATCATGCCCTGGGCGAAATCACCCGGCCGGTCCTCGGGCACCAGGAACCGCAGGTGCTCGCGCAGCGTCTCCTTGGCGCCGGGCAGCTCGGCGCGCACGTCGAACAGCCGCGCCACCACGCGCTCCAGGTTGCCGTCCAGCGGCGCGGCGGGTTGGTCGAAGGCGATGGCGGCGATGGCCGCGCCCGTGTAGGGGCCGATGCCCGGCAGCTTGCGCAGCTCCTTTTCCGTGCCGGGAAAGACGCCGCCGTATTGCTCGCTCACCACCCTGGCGCAGGCGTGCAGATTGCGGGCGCGCGCGTAGTAGCCCAGCCCCGCCCAGGCCGCGAGCACCGCGTCCTGCGGTGCGGCGGCGAGGTCGTGCACCGTGGGCCAGCGCACCAGGAAGTCGTGGAAGTAGGGCGCGGCGGCCTGCACGCTGGTCTGCTGGAGCATCACCTCCGACAGCCAGACGTGATACGGGTCGGGGCGCACGCCCGGCGGGGCGCGCCACGGCAGCCGCCGCCCCTGGCGGTCGTACCAGGCGAGGACGCGGTTCGCTGGTGTATCGGGCCGCGCGGGCGTGTCCGAATGCGGGCTTGCGCCGTCCGCCATGCGACGGGGTATCCTTTCAGCGATGTCCGATACCAAGTCGTCGAAGGATGGTGCCAACGCCCGCGGCGTCAACGATCGCCGCCGCGGGACGCTGCGCGCTCTGGCCCCGGAAGTGCAGCGCGTCGCCCGCAGCAAGCTGGGCAAGCACAGCCTCGCCGAGGCCAGCCTGCTGACGGAATGGCCCTCGGTCGTGGGCGCGGACATCGCGCGCATGGCCGTGCCGCGCGGCATCCGCTTTCCCAACCGCAACCAGCGCCGCGAGGGCACGCTGGAGCTGCGCGTCGCCGCCGCGCACGCCACGCGCCTGAAGCACCAGGAGCCGCTGGTGGTGGAGCGCGTGAACGCCTTCTTCGGTTACAAGGCGGTGGCTTCGCTGCGCCTGCTGCACGACGGCCGCCTGGACCGCAAGGCCGCCCAAGACCGCGCAACCGAGCAGGCCACCGAGCGGGATACGGCCGAGGCCGCCACATCCTCGCCCGAAACCGAGCGCAGGGTCACGCAGCAGGTCGAGCACGTCGCCGACCCGGAGCTGCGCGAAGCGCTCGCCCGCCTGGGACGGACGCTCGGTGGCGGCGATTGATCCCGGCCCCCGCTGCCCGCATCCTGCGCGCGACACGAACCTGGGGACATGCACGATGAAGCTTCGCACCGCGACGATCGCGAGCGTTCTCGCCCTCCTCGCCGCGCTGGCGCTGGCGCCCGGCCAGCCCGCCCGGGCGCAGAGCGCGCAGAACCACGCCGAGCACGGCCGCGTCATGGGCGATCCGGACGCGCCGATCACGATTGTCGAGTTCGCCTCGCTGACCTGCCCGCACTGCGCGCACTTCCACCGCGACACCCTGCCCAAGCTCAAGGAGAACTGGATCGAGCCGGGCAAGGCGAAGCTGATCTACCGGCACTATCCCCTCGACCGGCCGGCGCTGCGCGCGGCCATGGCCGCCAACTGCTTCGAGGGTGACCGCTTTTTCGCCGTGCTGGAGATGATGTTCGACAGCCAGGCCAAGTGGGCGCGCGCACAGGAGCCGACGAAGGCGCTCGGCCGCATCGCGGGCATGGCCGGGATGGACAAGGGCACCTTCGAGTCCTGCGTCAACGACGACGCCGAGGCCGAGTCCATCGTTCAGCAGCAGCTTCAGGCGCGGAAGGAAATCGGCATTCAGTCGACGCCCACCTTCCTGATCGACGGCGAAAAGCTGGCCGGCAACCAGCCCTACGACAAGTTCGTCGAGGCGCTGGAGGCGGCGCAGTAAACCCGCGAACGCTTCCACGGCAGGGATGAATCCGGCGTGCACTTCACGCGGCTGCGCCTCCGCGGCTTCAAGTCCTTCGTGGACCCCACCGAGGTGCCCATCGAGCCCGGCCTGACCGGGATCGTCGGGCCCAACGGCTGCGGCAAGTCCAACATCGTCGAGGCCTTGCGCTGGGTCATGGGCGAGACCTCCGCCAAGCGGGTGCGCGGCGGGGAGATGGACGACGTCATCTTCGCCGGATCGCGCGCGCGGCCGCAGCACACCTGGGCGGAAGTCGCCCTCACCCTGGACAACCGGGACGGCACCGCGCCCGCGCGCTTCAACGACGCGGGCGAGCTGGAGGTCACGCGCCGGATCGAGCGCGAGAAGGGCTCCACCTACCGCGTCAACGGCGCGGAAACGCGGGCGCGCGACGTCCAGCTGCTGTTCGCGGACCAGGCCACGGGTGCGGGCGCGACGGCGCTGGTGAGCCAGGGCCGCGTCACCCACGTCATCCACGCCAAGCCCAGCGAGCGCCGCCAGCTGCTGGAGGAAGCGGCCGGGATCACGGGGCTGCACACCCGCCGGCGCGAGGCCGAGCAGCGCCTGCGCACCGCCGAACAGAACCTGGAGCGCCTGGACGACCGCCTGGACACCCAGGAAGCCCAGCTCACGGGCCTGGAGCGCGAGGCCCGCCGTGCCCGGCGCTACCGCTGGCTGTCGCGGCTGGTGCGTCGGCACGAGGCCATCCTGCTCCACCTCGACGCCGTGGCCGCGCAGCGCGCCCTCGCCCAGGCCCGCCAGCAGCACGAAGACGCCGAGGAACGCGTCGCCGAGGCCGAGCGCCGCGCCGCCGCCGCCAGCACGGAGCAGGCGAACGCCCAGGCCGCCCTGCCGGAGCTGCGGCAGGCCGAACAGGACGCGGCCAGCGAGGTCTCGCGGCTGACGCGCGAGCGCGACGGCCTCGCCCACGAGGAAAAGCGCGTCGCCCAGGAGGCCCAGCGCGTGCGCGACCGCCTGGACCAGATCACCCGCGACCGCAAACACGCGCAGACGCGAGCCGACGACGCCCGCGCCGCCATGGAGCGCCTGGAAACCGAGGACGGCGACCTGGCCGCCGCCATGGAGGGCGAGCGGGACGCCCGCGCGAGCGCCCAGGAAGCGCGGGACGCCGCCCAGCGCGAGGTCGAGGACGCCGAACGCGCGGTCAACCAGCTCACCGAGCGCATCGCCGAGCAGACCGCCAAGGCCAAGAGCCTGGACGACCGCCTGGCCGAGGTGCGCAAGCGCCGGGACAAGCTCCAGCGCGACGCCGACACCGTCGCGCGCCAGGAGGCCGAGCTGGACGCGCCCGACGACGCCGCGGTCGCCCAAGCCGCCGAGCGCGTGACTGCCGGGGAACAGGCGCTGGAAGCGGCGCAGGCGGAGGCCGAGGCGGCGGAACGCGCGCTGGCCGAGACCCGCGAGGCCGACGAAGCGGCGCAGACCGCGCTGCGCGAGGCCGAATCGGCCCGCGACCGCCTGACGGCCGAGATCGACGCCCTGCGCCGCGTGGCCGAGCCCCAACAGGAGGCCGGCGGCGACCACCCGCCGGTGCTGGACTCCGTCGCGGCCGAGCCCGGCGCGGAAACAGCGCTCGCCGCCGCGCTGGGCGACGCGCTGCAAACGCCTGTGGCCGCGGACGCCCCCGTGCGCTGGACCGAGCTGCCGCCGCTGGACGCGCCGCCGCCGCTGCCGGCGGGAACGACCTGCCTCGCCGACCTCGTCACCGCGCCGCCGGCGCTGCACCGGCGGCTGGCATGCGCGGGCGTGGTGGCCGACCGCGAAACCGGCGCCGCTTTGCAAGCACGGCTCGCGCCCGGACAGGTGCTGGTCAGCCGCGACGGCGACTGCTGGCGCTGGGACGGCTACACCGCCGACGCCGCCGCCGAAGCCCCCGCCGCCGCCGAACGCCTGCGCCAGCGCAACCGGCTGGCCGAGCTGCGCGGGCAGCTTCCCGACGCGGAACACGCCGTGGAGCAGGCCCGCGCCCGGCGCCAGGAAGCCTCGGACGCCGCCAAGGCCGCCCGGGAACGCGATGCCGCGGCGCGCAAGGCGGTGCGCGACGCGGAGACGGAGCTGCGCGCCGCCCGCGACGACCACGCCAAGCGCGAAAAGGCCGCCGCCGACGCCCGCTCGCGCCTGGACGCCCTGCGCGAGCAGGCCGAGCGCCTCGCCACCGAGATCGCGGAGCAGGACCGCGCCATCGAAGAGGTCGAGGCCGAGCGCGCGAACCTGCCGGACCTCTCCGCCGAGCGCGACCGCCTGGACGAGCTGCGCCGGGACCTCGCCGGCAAGCGTGAAACCCTCACGGCCAGGCAGCGCGAGCTGGACGAGCACGACCGCGCGGCCCGCCAGCGCGCCGAGCGCCGCCGCCAGATCGCGGACGAGCTGGCCTCCTGGCGCCAGCGCGCGGAAAGCGCCAGCAGCCACCTGGGCGAGCTGGAAACCCGGCGCGAGGAAGCCGAGCGCGAGCTGGAAACCCTACAGGCGCGACCGGAAGAACTGCACCAGCGCCGCTCGGACCTGAGCGAGGCCATTCAGGCGGCCGAGCGCACGCGCAAAGAAGCCGCCGACGCGCTGGCGCGCGGCGAAAAACGCCAGGCCGAGGCCGACAAGGCGCTCAAGGCGGAACAGGACGCCCTCGCCAAGGTGCGCGAGGACCGCGTGCGCGCCGAGGACGGCGTGGACCGCGCCCGCGAGGGGCTGGAGGCCGTGCAGGCGCGCATCCGCGAGCGCCTCGGCTGCGAGCCCGACGGCGTGCTCCAGCAGGCGGGCGTCGACCCGCGCACGGAAACCCTGCCCGAGCGCGAGCGCGCCCGCGAGGTGATGGAGCGCCTGGGCCGGGCGCGCGACAACCTGGGCGCGGTCAACCTGCGCGCCGAGGCCGAAGCCGACGAGCTGCGCGCGCACGTGGAGACGATGCGCGCCGAGCGCGCCGACCTCACGGCGGCCATCGACCGCCTGCGCGAGGGCGTGGACGCCATCGAGCGCGAGGGCCGGCGGCGGCTGCAAAGCGCCTTCGACGACGTCAACGCGCGATTCGGCGAGCTGTTCGGCCGGCTGTTCGGCGGCGGCCGCGCCCACCTCGAACTGACCGAGGCGGAGGACCTGCTCACCGCCGGGGTGGAGGTCATGGCCTCGCCGCCCGGCAAGCGGCTGCAGACGATGTCGCTGCTCTCCGGCGGCGAGCAGACGCTGACCGCGCTGGCGCTCTTGTTCGCGGTTTTCCTGACCAATGCGGCGCCCGTGTGCGTGCTGGACGAGGTGGACGCGCCCCTGGACGACGCCAACGTCGACCGCTTCTGCACCCTCGTCACCGAGCTGGCGGAGCGCGGCGAGAGCCGCTTCCTCGTGGTCACGCACCACCGCATGACGATGAGCCGCATGGACCGGCTGGTGGGCGTCACGATGCCCGAGGACGGGGTTTCACGGGTCGTTGCCGTTGATCTGAACCAAGCCGAAGCCTACGCCCAGACCGGCTAAGGCCCCCGAAGTTTCGGGCAAGTCCCCGTTTTGTGGGGATTTTTGCGCCGCCGCGCGTGCTTGACACGCCAAAAGGCCGCCCGTATTTTCCGCCACGCCTTGCGCGGCCGGGGGGCGCGACGCGCCATGTCCCACAAACCGGACCGGGATAACGGAACCGACACGGGTCCGGTCCGCTCGCGGGATCTGGACAAGCGCATCGCCGCCGCGAAGGAACGGCAGCACGGGGGACCCCGAGGGAAGCGCGGCAATCTGGCCAGCAGCGGGATCGGCTTCGGCTTCCGTCTGGTGTCCGAGTTGGTCTCGGCGCTGGCGGTGGGCGTGGCCATCGGGCTCGGGCTCGACAAATGGCTCGGGACGATGCCGCTGTTCCTGATCGTCTTCTTCGTCCTCGGCGCCACGGCTGCCTTCATGAACGTCATCCGGCTGGCGAACGCCTACGACAAGGCGCGGCAGCAGGGCGACGCCGACCCAGAGGCGGACGGCGGCGCCCGCGCGGGCCGGTCGCCCGCCGGCCGGGCAACCGGCGACCCCCTGGCCGACGGCTCGCCCGCCGGCCAGGCGAGCGGCGACGACGAGGGATCATCCGAAGCTCCGGACACCCAGGGCGGGGGCTTCGATCACAGGCGCGACCAGGAGGGGTGACCGTGGCGGACGCGCATGCCGCGACCAACGGCGGAGCCGAGAGCGGGGGCGGCCTTTCGCTGCATCCGCTGAGCCAGTTCGAGCTCAAGACCTACGTCCCCATCCACATCGGCGACCTGAATCTCTCCTTCACCAACTCGTCGCTGTGGATGCTCATCGCCGTCGCGATCATCTTCGCGCTGATGGCCCTGCCGACGCGCGGGCGCGCTTACGTGCCCGGCCGCGTCCAGGCCGTCGCGGAGATGCTCTACGACGCGACCGCGAACATGCTCTACCAGGCCACCGGGCGCGACGGCCGGCCCTACTTTCCGCTGGTCTTCACGCTCTTCACCTTCCTGCTGGTCGGCAACCTGCAGGGCATGATTCCCGGGGCGTTCACCTTCACCAGTCACATCATCGTCACCTTCGGGCTGGCGATCGCGGTCTTCATCGGCACCACAGTCATCGGCTTCGCGCGCCACGGGGTGGGCTTCTTCAAGTTCTTCATGCCCGAAGGCGCGCCGGTCTGGACCGCGCCGCTGCTCGTGCTGATCGAGCTGATCTCCTACATCTCGCGGCCCATCAGCCTGTCGCTGCGTCTGTTCGCGAACATGCTGGTCGGCCACACGATGCTGAAGGTGCTCGGTGGCTTCGTCTTCGCGCTGGGCGTGGCCGGCGTGATTCCCCTGGCCGCGCAGGTCGCGGTCACCGCGCTGGAGTTCCTGATCGCCGTGTTGCAGGCGTATGTCTTCGCCATCCTGTCCTGCATCTACCTCGGCGACGCGCTGCACCTCCACTGATCGTCACCCGGAGCGAGCGGGATCGGCCCTGCGGCCCGGCCCCGCGCGGCTCCATCCGTCAAGCATGAGGAACAAACGCCATGGAGATTGAAGCTGCGAAACTCATCGGCGCCGGGCTCGCTGCGATCGGCGTTATCGGTGCCGGCATCGGTGTCGGCAATCTGTGGGCGAGCTACTACGACGCCCTGGCCCGCAACCCGCAGGCCAAGAACGACATCGGCGCGACCATCTGGATCGGCTTCGCCGTCACGGAAGCCATCGCGCTGTACGCCCTGATCGTCGCGCTCATCATCCTGTTCGCGTTCTAAGCAGCCACGCGAACACGAAACGTGCGCGAGACCGAGACCGCCGGGCCGGGTCCGGCCACCCCACGCGCCGCAGCCGGGACATCCTCTGCGGCGCGTGGCGCGTGTCAGCCCGGCTCGGGCGGTTTCCTTCCGATCCCAGCGGCCGGGCGAGCCGGCCTGGCAGGGTAGCGGGGAGTCACCATGCCCCAGTTCAACCCGGAATGGTTCGCGAGCCAGATCTTCTGGCTGGTGATCTCGTTCACGCTGCTGTACCTTCTGATGAGCCGCATCGCGCTGCCGCGCATGCAGGAGATCGTCGAGGGCCGCGAGCACAAGATCCAAGAGGATCTGAACAAGGCCGAGAGCCTTCGCGACGAGGCCCGCGAGATCAATCAGGCCTACGAGGAGCAGCTCCGGGAGGCCCGCGGGGAAGCGCAGAAGCTCCTGCGCGAGACCAGCGAGGCCATCAGCAAGGAACACGCCGAGCGCCACGCCGAGTTCGGCAAGGAGCTCGAGCAAAAGGTTCAGGAGGCCGAGGAGCGCATCGAGCGCGCCAAGGCCGAGGCCCTGGAGAACGTCGAGGATGTCGCGGCCGGGCTGGCGCAGGACGCCACCTCGCGGCTGATCGGCAGCAACGTGGGCGACGCCCACGCCAAGAAGGCGGTCCAGAGCTCTGTTGAGAGGGCGGGCTGATGCTGGCGAGCGCCGAATTCTGGGTTCTGATCTCGTTCCTCATCCTGCTCGCGATGGGCCTGTACTGGGGGCTGCGCCCGACCCTCGGCATGCTGGACAAGCGCGCCGAACGCGTGCGCCAGCAGATCCGCGAGGCCGAGGAGCTCCGCGAGGAAGCGCAGCGGGAACTGGCGGAGGCCAAGCGCACCCAGCGCGAGGCCAAGCGCGACGCGGAAGAGATCGTCGAGCACGCCCGCACCGAGGCGCAGCGCCTGCGGGAGCGCTCGGAAGCCGAGTTGAAGGAACAGCTCGCCCGCCGCGAGCGCCTGACGATGCAGCGCATCGAGCAGACCGAGCGCGAGGCCCTGGAAGAGGTTCGCGCCCGCATCGCCGAAGTCGCCGTGAACGCGACCGAGCGGCTGTGCCGCGACAACATGACGGACAAGCGCGGCAGCGAGCTGGTCGACGCCGCCATTCAGGACGTCGGCAAGCGGCTGCACAGCTAATCCGGCGCGGTCGGGCGCACACCTGCCCCCATCATCAAGGCCACCGGCCCCGTCCCCGTGGACGCGCGGCTGGTGGCCTTTTTCGTCCGGGGCCCGTTACACGCGACATCGCCATCACCCGACCACGGGTGAACGTGCCAAAGCGTCCGGCGGCGGTGTGACGTGGCTGCATGCCTGGATCGAAAAGCTTGCGATCCACAGGCCCGGCGGCCTGCCCCACATCTCGGGTTCCAAGCCCGCGATGGAGGAGACCGATGGCCGCCCGCATCAACGCTCGCACACAAACCGACGCCGCCGCCACCGCGCGGCCGATCGGCAGCATCGTCGACCAGATGAACACCGCCTTCGCCGGCCCCACGTGGACGCCGCGGAGCGAGGCGCGCCGGGACGGTGAGCCGCGCGAGCGCGTGATGTTCAACGGCCTGAGCAACACCCTGCGCGACCTGGGGTGGAGCGCCGGGGCCCTGGCCGGCCGCCTGCCCCAGGCCCGCCGCAAGCGCGGCTGACCGATTCGACTCGGCCTCCGTCAGCCGGATCAGTCGCTGGCCGGCTGGCGGATGGCCTCGAACTCGATGATCAGCTTCACGGCATCGCCCACCAGATCGTCCTCCACCGCATAGGTCATGCCGTGGTCGCTGCGGTGGAGCGTGCCGCGCGCCGAAATGCCGATGGCATAGTGGCCGTCGCCGAAGGGGTATTTGCGCCCGCCCTCGTAGGTCACGTCCAGCGTCAGCGGCTTGGTCGTGCCGAGCATCGTCAGCTCGCCGTGGAGCTTGCCTGTGTTGTCTCCGGTGGGCTCGGCCTCGTCCGCCGTGAAGGTCATCGTTGGGTATTCCTTCACGTTGAGGAAGTCCGGCCCGCGCAGGTGCTCGTCACGCGCCTCGTGGTTGGTGAAGACGCTGTCCGTCTGCACCACGATCTTCACGTCAGACAGCTCTTGGGTCTCGCGGTCGTAGGTGAACGACCCGCTCACCTCCCGGAACATGCCCAGCGTGTCCGCCAGCCCCAGGTGGTGGACCAGGAAGCCGACCGAGACGTGCTCGGGATCGATCTCGTACTCGCGCGGCTCGGCGCTCACTGGCGCGACAAACAGCGCCCCGACGACAACGGCCGCAAAAACGGCACAAATCCGGCGCATGGGTGACCCTCTTCAACGCGCTCGTGCTCGCGCGCCCCGCGACCGGGCGCGCTTTGCCAACCGGATGAGTGTACATCACCGCGCACGGCGTGAAACCGTCCACAAACGGTAGGGCCGCGATGCGGCCGGCCCTTTTCCGCGCCGCCCGTGGCCGTATCTTCCCGCGGGCCGAGATCGCCACAAGGAGTGCCTTGCCCATGCCCGACCGCGCCGCCGTCGACACCGGACGCCCCCAGACGCTACCGCGCGCCGTTTTCCTGCTGCTCGCCGGCGGCACGTGGCTGGGCGCGATGGCGACGATGGCGCACCTGCTCGGCGGCACCGGGATGGGCCTCCAGGGCGCGGCGATGCTGGCCTGCTTCGGCCTGGCGATCCCCATGGTCGTCACGGGCTTCTGGAACGCCGCCCTGGGCACGGCGATCCTGGCGGTGTGCCGCGACCCGCTGCGCACGGTCGCGCCCTTCGCATACGACCGCGGCGAAACCTGGGACGGGCGGCTCGCCATCGTCATGCCCGTGCGCAACGAGGCGGTCGAGCCGGCGGTGCGCACCTTGCGCGGCCTGCTGGACGGGCTGGACGCGCTCGGGCTGGGCGAGCACTGCGAGGTCTGGCTGCTCTCGGACAGCGACGACCCCGAGATCCTGGCCGCCGAGGAAGCCCAGGTGGCCGCGTGGCGGCGCGAGACGCCGGGGCCGGCGCGCATCCACTACCGCCACCGGCCCGAGCCCGAGGGCTTCAAGGCCGGCAACCTCTGGGACTTCGTCACCAACCACGGCGAGCGCTTCGCCTACATGCTGGTGCTGGACGCCGACAGCGCCATGACGCCGCGCGCCGTGGACCGGCTGATGCGCGTCATGGCCGCCCGGCCAAAGATCGGCATCCTGCAGCCGCTCGCCGTGGGCGCCCCGGCGGAGAGCGTCTTCGCCCGTTCGCTGCAGTTCGGCATGCGCCAGGGCATGTTCGTCCACAGTGTCGGCGCCGCGTGGTGGCAGGGCGACGCCGGGCCGTACTGGGGCCACAACGCCGTCATCCGCATGGCGCCCTTCCGCGAAGCCTGTGGGCTGCCGCGCCTGCGCGGGCGCTCGCCGCTGGCCGGGGCGATCCTCAGCCACGATCAGGTGGAAGCCGCACGCATGCGCGCCCACGGCCACGCCGTGCGCCTTCTGCCGATCGAGGACGGCAGCCTGGAAGCCATGCCGCCCACCCTCTTCGACTTCGTGAAGCGCGAGCTGCGCTGGGCGCTCGGGAACCTGCAATACCTCAAGCTGCTCGGCCGCCGCGGCTTCCGCGCCATGGGGCGGCTGCAGATGGCGATGGCCGTGATGATGTACACGGCCGCGCCCGCCTGGTTCGCCTTCATGGGCTTCGGGCTGGCGGCAGCTCTGGGCGCCGGCGACGGCTTCGCGCTGAGGGACGACACGGCGAAGGCCGTCGGCATCGGGCTGTTCGCCGGGATGCTCGGGATCACCTTCGCGCCCAAGGTCTTCGGCACGCTGCACACTCTGCTGAACGGCGAGCGGCGGCGCGGGCAGGGCGGCGTGCTGGCGGTGGTCGCGGGGGCGCTGAGCGAGCTGGCGCTCTCGGTCTTCCTGGCGCCCGTGGTGATGCTGTCCGTCACCATCTTCATCGCCGGGCTGCCGTTCGGGCGCAAGCTCACCTGGACGGCGCAGACGCGCGATGCGCAGCGCGTGCCGCTCGGCCGCGCCGTGCGGGGCTTGTGGCCGCAGGTCGCCATCGGCGGCGCGACGGCCTGGGCGCTCGCCGTTCACGCGCCCGCGGTGCTGCCGTGGGCCGCGCCCGTGCTGATCCCGCTGGTGGTGTCGCCGCTGTTCGCGTGGGCCACCGCGCACCCGGCGGCCGGCGCGCTGGTGCGGCGCCTGGGCCTGTGGGCGACGCCGGAGGAACGCGGCATGAAGCCCGTCGCGCCCGCCCCTGACCCGCGCCGGCGCACCCCCGGCGCATCGCCGGCCATTCCGGCGCCGGCCTCGCGGGCGGATTAGAGCAGATCGCCGTAAAGCTGAATCACGCGCGTGATTCAGCTTGCTCGTGCGTGAAGCTGCTCGCACAGGAAAAATACGAAGTTAACATAAGGTCGCCGGTGTGCTCGGCAAACACGATCTCACGCACGATGCTCTAACCCGCGCACAAAAAGGGGGCGCGACCGGCGGCCGCGCCCCGCGGAAGTCGGCACAGGAAGGAGGTCAGATCAGGCCGTTCTCTTTGAGGAACTGCTTGGCGACGTCCTCGATCGCCTTCTTTTCCACGTCCACCTGCTTGTTCAGGGCCTGCATGGTGTCGTCGTCGAGCTTGCTGGACAGCTCGTTCATCAGCTCGCGCAGCTCGGGGTTCTCCTTCAGCACGTCCTCGCGCACGACGGGCGTGATGGCGTAGTTGGGGAAGAAGCCCTTGTCGTCCTCCAGCACGCGGAAGTCGAACGCGGCGATGCGGCCGTCGGTGGCGAACACCATCGCGGAATCGACCTCGTCCTCGTCCAGCGCCTTGTAGACGAGGCCGGAGTTCATGCGCTTCACCTGCGCGCGCGGCCAGTCGAAGCCGTAGTGGTCCTGCAGACCCGGCAGGCCGTCGGGGCGCGCCGCGAACTCGGCGTTGGTGGCGAAGGAAAGCTCCTCGCCGCCCTTCAGCTTGTCCACGAGGTCGCTGATGGCGGTGATGCCGTGCTTTTCGGCCTCTTCTTCCTCCATCGCGATGGCGTAGGTGTTGTTGGCGCCGGAGGGCTGAAGCCAGACGAGGCCCTTCTTGGCGTCCAGCTCCTTCACCTTCTCGAAGGCCTCCTCGCGCGACATCTTCGCGCCGCCTTCGACCTTGTTGTAGGTGATCAGCGAGGTGCCAACGTACTCCCAGTACAGGTCGACCTGGCCGTTGAGCTGCGCGCGGCGCAGCACCGTGCTGCCCATGCCGTCGCGGACGTTGGCGTCGAAGCCGTGGGCGTTGAGATACTGCCCCGTCATCTCCGCCAGGATGAGCTGCTCGGTGAAGTCCTTGCCGCCGACGGTGACCGACGGCTTGGCCGCGGCCTGGCCCATGCCGACGGCCACGGCGAAGGCCGCCACGGCCGTCCAGAATCCGCGTTTGAACATCGCCTCGTCCTCCCTGTCTTTTTGAATTCACGGGCGGCCGCTCCACGCGGCGACGGTGGGGACCGGCCGGCCTGTTCGACCGCCGTGCCGGACAACGCGCCCGACCGGCGGCACATGCGATCGTTGCGGCAAGCCTAGCGCGCATGCGGCGATGAACGAAACGAATATGAAAAATCGCTTCCATGATCGACGGAAATCGGGTTGGTGCACGCATCCGCCGCGCGGTTGGTCCGCGTGTCCAGGGCGGCCCCCGGCGACCGCGCGGGACACACCGATATGGACCACGGCCCGGCGCAGCCATACAGTCCGCCGCGTTGCGCGCGTGGCGCGCGCGGTTTTACCGGTCGGCCTGGACTGCGGAGCGGCGGCGATGACGTGGATGCGGATGCTGTGCCTGGGCGTGGGCTTGAGCGAGGACGGCGTGACGGCCATGGGCCGGCGGCTGGACGGCGAAACGCTCGGCCCCTGGATGCGGCTGGTCAGCGACGTCGATCACGAGGCCGTCGCCCCGGCGGCCGCGGTGCTGGACAGCGGCGAGCGCATCCGCCCGCTGGACGTCGTGGACGTGCCGGTGGACGACACCGCGACGCTGATGCACCAGGCGGAAAACCACATCGTCGCCGAGGACACGCCCTGGCAGCTCGTGCGCCGCGTGGGCCGCAGCGACGTGCTGGACGCCCTGGATACGCGCCTGTGGCGGCGCGGGGAATCCTCCGGCGACGGGCAGCACGACCGCATGACCCACCTGCAGACCTTTTTCCTGGACGGCTCGCTGCGCTTCGTGCGGCCGGGCACCGTGGACCTGGAGATCCAGCCGCCGCGCGGCGGCGAAGAACCCGCCGTGCGCGCGATCTTCCGGCTGGACGGGCACCGCTACAACCTGGAGGTCATCGACGCGGTGACGCGCGAGCAGGCGCAGAGCTGTACGGTCGGCACGCACCGCCTGGACGACCCGCTGCTGTGCATCAGCCTGTCCAAGCTCTACGAATACAACGCCGAGGGCTACACCTACCGCCAGGTCACCGGCCTCATCCGCTGAGCGGCCTGGGGCGTCACTGGGCCGCCCCGCCCGACCGCGTGACCCCCACCAGCTCGCGAACGGCCGCCAGGACCCGGTCCACGTGGCCGTCCACCTTCACGCCGCGCCACGCCGTCTGGATGACGCCGTTCGCGTCCACGAGGAAGGTGGAGCGCTGCACGCTCGTCTTGGTCTGCCCGTTGCGCGTGGTTTCCTTGAGCACGCCGAAGCGCGCGCACAGGTCTTCGTTCTGGTCCGAGAGCAGCGGAAACGGCAGGTCGTACTTGTTGCGGAAGGTGTCGTGGCGCTTGGGCGAATCGCGCGAGACGCCCACGACCTGCGCGCCCAGCGCCTGCACGGCGTCCCAGGCGTCGCGGAAGCCGCAGGCTTCGCGCGTGCAGCCGGGGGTGTCGTCCTTGGGGTAGAAGTAGATCACCGCCGGCGCGCCCACCAGCTCGCGCAGGTTCATCTCCCCGCCGCCGTCGCGCGGCAGCGTGATGTCCGGGATCGGGTCGCCTTCCGCCAGACTCATTGCATCGCCTCCTCGTCCGCCGCCAACACCGAGGCGGCGGGCTCCTCCACCAGCTCATCGAAGATCGCGTGCACCCGCTCGGCCGTGTTCGCCAGCCGCGCCCGCAGCGCCTCGCTGTCGCCTTCGCCGCAGCTTTCCGCCAGCCGCGCCATGAGGCCGGCGGGGGCGTTCGCCTCGTCGAAGGCCGAGCCGGCCATCAGCCGCAGCATGCCCTGCACGTGGCGCATCAGCCGCGCCGCCTCGATCAGGGTTTCCGCGCGCTCGCGGCCGAGCACGCCCGCGTCCGCCATCGCGGCGAAGGCGCCCTGGGTCGACACCGCCAGCACGCCCGGATGGGCGTGCGCGTGCTGAAGCTGGAGCGCCTGGGCCAGGAATTCCAGGTCCACGAGCCCGCCGCGGCGGTACTTCACGTCCCAGTCGCTCTTCGCCGGGAACTCGCGTTCGATGCGCCGGCGCATCGTCACGACCTCGGCCATGAGCTTTGCCGGGTCGCGCGGCTGCGTGAGCACCTCGCGGATAGCCGCATCGAGGCGCGCGCACAGCTCGGCGTCGCCCAGGACCGCCCGCGCGCGGGTGAGCGCCATGTGCTCCCAGGTCCAGGCGTTCTCGTGCTGATAGCGCACGAAGCCGTCGAGGGAACTCACCAGCTCGCCGCTGTCGCCGTGCGGGCGCAGGCGCATGTCGACGTCGTACAGCCGCCCCTCGGCCGTGGGCGCGGTGACGGCGTTGATGACGCGCTGCGCGAGGCGCGCGAAGTAGCGCCCCGGCTCCAGCGGGCGCTTGCCGCCCTCGGAAACGTCGTCGCGCGCCGCCGTCGTCTCCGCCACGAAGACGAGGTCGAGGTCGCTGGCGACCGTCATCTCGCGCCCGCCGAGCTTGCCCATCGCCAGCAACGCCATGCCCGGGCCCGGTAAGGTCCCGTGCTGCTGTTCGAACTCGGCGTGCACCCACGGCCACAGCGCCGCCAGCGCGCTTTCCGCGATGGCTGTCAGCGCGCGCCCGCCGGTGTCCACGTCGACCAAGCCTTGCAGCAGGTGCACGCCCACCTGGAACTTGCGGTCGTTGGCCCAGCGGCGGACGATGTCGAGCGCGTCCTGAAAGTCGCGCGCGTCCGCGAGGCGCGTGCTCAGGTCCGCGTCCAGCTCCTCGCGGCCGGGCAGCTCGTCAAAGAAGCCGGGGGTGAGCACAGCCTCCAGCATGCCCGGGCGGTGGCTCAGGTGCTCGGCCAGGTTGGGCGCCGCGCCCATGATGCGCGCCAGCAGGTCGAGCAGCCTGGGGTTGGCGTAGAGCATGGAGAAGAGCTGCACGCCCGCCGGCAACCCGGAGAGGAACTCGTCGAACTTGGCCAGCGCACCGTCGGGGTTGGCCGTGCGCCCCAGCGCCTCCAGCAGCGTCGGCACCAGCTCCGTCAGGATTTCGCGCGCCCGCTGGCTGCGCGTGGCGCGGTAGCGCCCCCGGTGCCAGCCGCCGACGACGTTGAAGACGCGCTCGCCGTCGCGGAAGCCCAGGCGCGCCAGCGTCTCCAGCGTCTCCGGATCGGGCTCGCCGCCGGTGAAGACGAGCGTGCCCGGCCCCGCCAGCGGCGGCTCTTCCTCGAAGAGCGCGGCGTAGCGGTCTTCCACGGTGCGCAGGCAGGTCAGGAGCTCATCACGAAAAGGCTCCGCCCCGGCGTGGCCCATGAAGGCGGCGATTTCCGCGATGCCCTCCGGCGTCTCCGGCAGGCGCTGGGTCTGCTGGTCCTCCACCATCTGCAGCCGGTGTTCCAGCCGGCGCAGATAGCGATAGGCGCCGATCAGGGTGTCGGCGTCGTCGCGGCCGATCAGCCCGGCGCGGGCGAGCGCGTCCAGGGCGTCGACCGTGCGCGCCTGGCGCAGCGTGCGCTGGCGCCCGCCCCAGATGAGCTGCTGCGTCTGGGCGTAGAACTCGATCTCGCGGATGCCGCCGCGCCCGACCTTGATGTCGTGGCCCTCGACCGCGACCGTGCTGCCGCCGCGCTGTGCGGAGATCTGGCGCTTGATGGAGTGGACGTCGCGGATGGCCCAGAAGTCCAGGTGCGTGCGCCAGACGAAGGGCCGCAGCAGCTGCGACAGCTCGCGGCCCACGCGCGGGTCGCCGGCGCAGGGGCGCGCCTTGATCATCGCGGCGCGCTCCCAGTTCTGGCCCAGGCTCTCGTAGTAGGTCTCCGCGGTGCCGATGGGCACGGCCACCGGCATGGCCGAGGGGTCGGGGCGCAGGCGCAGGTCCGCGCGCGCGACGAAGCCCTCGGCCGTGCGCTCCTCCAACATGCGCACCAGCTCGCGCGTCAGCTTCACGGCGAACTGGTGGACGTCGCGCTTGCCGGTGTAGGGCACGCGCTCGGGGTCGTAGACGACGATGAGGTCGATGTCGGAGGAGTAGTTCAGCTCGCGCGCGCCCAGCTTGCCCATCGCCAGCACGGTGAAGCCGTTGTGGTCGGCACCGTCCGCGAGGTCGAGGTCGCCGCGCGCCCCATACTGCCGCACCAGATACCCGAGCGCCGCCTGCACGGCCGTGTCGGCGAAGGTGGACAGCGCCCCGGTGACGGCATCCAGGTCCCAAAGCCCCGCCATGTCCGCCAGCGCCACGCCCAGCGCGGTCAACCGCCGCTCGCGCCGCAGCACCCCCATGGCGGTGGCCTGGTCGGCGCTCTCGGCCGCTGCAGCCGCGCGCTCCAGCGAGTCCCGCAGCACGGGCTCCGGCCCGCGCGTGACCAGGGCGTGCAGGTCGTCCGGCCGGGTCAGGATGCATTGCGTGAGGAAGGGGCTGTTGCCGAAAATGGCGTCCAGCAGCGCGCGGCCCGCCGGATCGGCCTCCAGCTCCTGCGCGAAGCGGGCGGTTTCTGGATCGTCCGCCCGGGCCGCGTGCTCCCGCCAGTCGGCGCGCGCCGTTTCGGCGCGTTCCGGATTCCCCGGCCGTGGCAGGTGATCGGGTGCGGACAGAAGCGGATACGCGTGCGACATCGCTGACCTGCTTGCGCGCCGGGAACCTGGCCGTCGGCGGCGGAAGCGTGCGCGCGGCCCCCTGCCCGGTCAAGCGGGCGGCGGCGCCGTGATCCGGCGATCCTGCCGCATCTGCTTGGAGGTCGTGGCCGGCCTCGCGGCGCTGCTCGCCGTCGTCGCCGGGGTGGGCGTGTGGCGGCTCAGCCAGGGGCCGGTCAACCTGGACGGCCTCACCCCGCGCCTGGAGCACGCCCTCACGGCCGCGCGCCCCGACACGCGCGTCACCGTCGGCGGCACCGCCCTGGCCTGGCGCGGCTGGCCGGAAACCTTCGCCCTGCGCCTGCGCGAGGTGCGCGTCGCGCGCGAGGGCGAACCCCTGGCCCGCCTGCCCGAGCTGGACATGCAGCTCTCCATGTCGGCGCTGGCACGCGGCACGCTCGCCCCGACCAGCGTGACGGCGCGCGGGGCCACGCTGACCCTCGTGCGCGGGAAGGACGGCTTCCGGCTGGGCGGTGACGGGGGCGAGCGCGACGCCTCCGCCCTGCTGGCGCGGCTGCTCGACGACCTCATGGCCGCGCCGACCCCGGACAACCGCCTGTCCTATCTCAACGCGGTGACCATCGCCGACGCGGCCATGCACGTGCGCGACGAGCGGCTGGGCCTGGCCTGGCGGGCTCCCGAGGCGCGGCTGTCGCTGCGCCGCACCGCGAGCGGCCTGAGCGGCGACGCCGAAGTGACCGCGGCCGTCGGCGATGCGCGCGTGCGCCTGGACGGCGACCTCGCCTACACGGCCGGCGACGACGCGGTGGCGGTGCGGGTGGGCGCGACCGGCCTGCACCCCGACGCGCTGGTGAAAGCGATCCCGCAGCTCTCCCTGCCCGGCGAGCTCACGGTGCCGCTGGACGCCAGCGTGCGCACCCGCGTCGGCCTGGACGGCCACATCGGCGACCTTGCCGCCCGGCTGGACGGCGGGTCGGGCACGCTGCGCTGGCCCGGCCGCTACGACGAGCCGCTGCCCATCCGCGAGCTGACCCTCGCGGCCAACTACGACCGTGGTGGCGATCGGCTCACGGTGGACACCCTGGCGCTCACGCTCGGAACGGCGGACAGCCCCGGCCCGCGCATCGCCGGGGAAGCCACGGTGGCAAACGTGCTGTCGGGCGCGATCACGGTCGAAACCGCGGTCAAGGCGCGGAATGTGCGGATGGCGCGGCTGGGGCGCTACTGGCCCAAGGGCGCCAGCACCAACACCCGCCAGTGGATCACGGGAAACGTCCCGACGGGCCGCATCGATCGCGCGGAGATCACCACGACGCTGCGCTTCCCGGACCGCTTCGCCGGCGGACCGAAGGTCCGCGACATGGACGGGCGCCTGCGCTTCCGCGGCGCCGAGGTGCACTACATGCGCCCGCTGCCGCCGGTTACGGGGGTCAGCGGGCGGGCGACGCTGGACGAGACCAGCCTGAGCGTGTCGGCCACAGGCGGCGAGCTCGGCCCCATCCGCGTGCCGAACGGCGAGATCGCGATCACCGGGCTGGAGGGCACGGACCACCGCATTGCCATCGACCTGGATGTGAACGGGCCGCTGCGCCACGCGCTCACGGTGTTGAACCACCCGCGCCTGGGCCTGATCGACGAACTGGGCCTGCGCCCCGAGGCGGCGAGCGGCCGTGCGCGCGGGCAGGTGCACTTCGCCTTCCCGCTGCTGGACGACCTGCGCATGGAACAGCTTGAGGCCCGCGCCGAGGCGAAGCTCACGGATGTGGGCGTGCGCGATTTCCTGCTGGGCAAGAACGCCACCCGGGGCGATCTGGACCTGAAGGTGACGACCGAGCGCATGGAGCTTTCCGGGCCCATCGAGCTGGCGGACGTGCCGCTCACCTTCGCCTGGACGGAAACCTTCGCGGCCGACGACGGCGTCGTCAGCGAGATGCGGGCGCAGGTGCCCGAGGTGACGGCCGCGGCGCGGCGGCGCCTGGGGGTGGCCACCGCCCCCTACCTGACCGGCCCCGTGGGCGGCACCGTGGTTTCGCGCACCCATGCCGACGGCGCGCGCGTGCTCGACGCCGCCGTCACGCTCGACCGCGCCGAGTTGGCGCTGAAACCGCTGCACTGGCGCAAGCCCGCCGGAACACCCGGAAGCGCCGCCACCACGGTGCGCCTGCGCGAAGGCCATCCGCCGAGCGTGGAGGCGTTCTCCGTGTCGGCGGGTGGCGGCGAGGTGCCGCCGCTGAAGACGACGGGGTCGGCCGCCTTCGCGCCGGGTGGCGCCTTCGAGCGCGCCACGCTGGACCACCTCACGCTGGGCGAAACGGCGCTGGACGATATCGAGGTCCGTGACCACGGCGAGCGCTGGTCGGTGCGCGTGGGCGGCGGCACGCTGGACGCCCGGCCCTGGCTGGCCGACGCGGCCGGGGTTCCCGATGGGGCCGGCAGCGGCGCAGCCGACGGCGGCCCGCCCCTCACGGTCGCGGTGGCGCCGCTGGACCGGGTGATCGTCGGCGACGGGCGGCAGCTGACCGACGTGGCGGTGAACGCGCGCCGCGACGCGAGCGGCGCCTGGCGGGCGCTGCGGCTCAACGCCGGGGTGCCCGACCGCTTCGCCCGCGACGGCCGTGCCGCCGGCGGCATCGCCGGCCACTACCGCCCGGAGCCGGAGGGCCCGCAGACCGCGCGCCTGACGGTGGACAACCTTGGCGCCACGCTGCGGGCGCTCGACGTCGCGGACCGCCTGCGCGGCGGCAAGCTCACCTTCGACGGCCAGGGCCGTGCCGCCGATCCCGACAGCCCCGTCGACGGCGAGCTGATCGTCACCGACCTCGTGGTGAAGGAGGTCCCGGCGCTGGCCCGCCTGCTCACGCTCGCCTCGCTCACGGGGCTGGCGGACATGCTGGGCGGCAAGGGCGTAACCTTCCAGCGCGTTTCCGGCGACCTCACCTACGCCGACGGCACCCTGGCGACGCAGCTGGTGCACGCCTACGGCCCCTCGCTGGGCCTGACCACCAAGGGCAAGCTGCGCGTGGACGGCTGGAACGCCGACCTGGACGGCACGGTCGTGCCGGCCGCGCGGGTCAATCGCCTGCTCGGCAAGATCCCGCTGCTCGGCGACATCATCACCGGCGGCGAGGGCCAGGGGGTGATCGCCATGCGCTACACGCTGCGGGGGCCGCTGGCCGATCCCGAGATCCGCGTGAATCCGCTGTCGGCGCTGACGCCCGGCTTCCTGCGCGGGGTGTTCGGGCTGTTCGACCGCGACCCCGCCCCCGGCGACGACTGGCCCAAGGCCGTGCCCGAGCGCGAGCCCGAGGGCGGCCCGGCATCCAAGTGATCCCGCCGCGCGGCCCGCGTGTGGACAGCGCCGCGGGGCCGTGCGACCGTTCAACTCGCGGAGCGACACACGCGAAACGGAGGCGGTATGGCGACGACGCCCCTGCTCCTGGTCGGCGGCGGCAAGATGGGCGGCGCCCTGGTTTCGGGCTGGCTGAACCGCGGGATCGACCCCGGCGACATCACGGTCATCGACCCCGACCCGGCCACGCGCGCGGCCCACCAGCGCCGGGGGGTCAACGCCGTCGCCGGGATCGACGAGCTGCCGGCGGGGCTGTCGCCGGCCGTGATCCTGCTGGCCGTCAAGCCGCAGATCATGGACGAGGTGCTGCCGCCCTACGCGCAGTTCACGGGGCCCGACACCGTCTTCCTGTCCATCGCGGCGGGCCGCACCATCCCCTCGCTGACGCGTCATCTGGGCGAAAACGCGGCGGTGGTGCGCTCCATCCCCAACACCCCCGCCGCCGTGGGGCGCGGGGTGACGGTGCTGTGCGCCAACGACACCGTGGGCGAACCACAGCGCGCCGCCTGCGACGAGCTGATGCGCGGCGTGGGCGAGACCGGCTGGGTCGAGGACGAGGCGTTGATCGACGCCGTCACGGCCGTCGCCGGCAGCGGCCCCGCCTACGTCTTCCACATGATCGAGTGCCTCGCCGCCGCGGGGGTCGAGCAGGGGCTGCCGGACGAGCTGGCGCGGCGCATCGCGCGCGCGACCGTCGCCGGCGCCGGAGAGCTGGCACGCCAGAGTTCGGACTCGGCCGAGCAGTTGCGCGCCAACGTCACCAGCCCCGGCGGCACGACCGAGGCGGCGCTGAACGAGTTGATGGCGGCAGAAGGCCTGCGCCCGTTGATCGGGCGCACCGTGGCGGCGGCCGTGCGCCGCAGCCGCGAGCTGGCGGGATAGCGAGCCCCACTGGATCGCGTGGCGGCGCGCGCCATGTCATCGTGGGACGGGTCGGCCACCGCACGCACGGGACGGATCGGCAATGGCGACCACGAGCGAGGCCGCGGAGACCGGGAGCGCCGGCATGGATCATGAACGCGTGATCGAGGCGGCCATGCACCTCGCCGCGGTGCACGGCTGGGAACAGCTCGCCTTGCGCGACGTCGCCCGCGCCGCGGGCGCGAGCCTGGCCGAGCTGCATCGTGCTCACCCGTCCAAGCAGCACATCCTGCGCGCCTACACGCGCGGCCTGGATCAGGCGATTCTGGACGCGCAGGAGCCGGAAGATCTGGGCGAGCCCGCGCGCGACCGCATGTTCGAGGTGCTGATGCAGCGATTCGAGCGCATGCAGCCCAACCGCGAGGCCATCCGCGCCGTCCTGCACAGTTATCAGCGCGACCCACTGCTCGCCGTGGGCGGGCTGTGCCAGCTGCGGCGCTCCATGGCCACGATGCTGGAGGCGGCCGACCTCTCCAGCGCGGGAATGCGCGGGCGCATCCGGCGCGACGGCCTGTGCGGCCTCTACCTCGCCGTGCTGCGCACCTGGCTCAGCGACGACACCACCGACATGTCGCGCACGATGGCCACGCTCGACACCTACCTGCGCCGCGTCGAGCAGCCCGTCGCCGTGATGGAGGGCCTGCGCGCGCGCGGCGCCGAGCGCGAGCGGACGCTGTAAGCGCGCATCCGCATCCGGATCGTCCACGACCTCCACTGCGTCGCCGGGCGGCGGCGTGTCGCGCGCCCTCGGCTGCGTCCGCGGGAATTTCCGCACGATCCATAAGGCTACCCTTTTTGTGCGGTGCAACAAAAACCCCTTGACCTTTACGCTCTGAATCCGCATATCGGGGTCAGCGTTGTGCAGCGCACAAAAACACGCCGAGCGCGAACACGACGCGTTCACATGGATCGAGCCGAGGGAGAGACGACCATGGCACAGAAGACCGGCAACCCCTTCCTGGATCAGGATTTCACGCAGATGTTCGACCCGTCCAAGTTCGCCCAGGCCTTCCAGGTGCCGGGGCTGGACAGCAACAAGCTGATCGAGGCGCAGCGCAAGAACATCGAGGCTTTCACGCAGGCGCAGCGTACGGCGCTCGAGGGCGTGCAGGCCATCGTGCAGCGCCAGACCGAGTTCGCCCGCAAGATGATGGACGATCAGGTCAACGCGATGCAGCGCATCACCGGCGCCGGCACCGCCGAGGAGCGGGCGCAGAAGCAGGCCGAGGTCGCCAAGGAGGCGTACGAGAACGCCATCCAGGGCAGCCGTGAGTTGGCCGAGATGAGCGCCAAGTCGCAGCAGGAGGCCTTCGAGCTGCTGCACAAGCGCGTCGCCGACAGCTTCGACGAGGTGCGCGAGAGCATGCAGCCCACCGCCGCCGCCACCACCGGCAGCACGGGCGGCAGCAGCTCCGGCTCCTCCAGCAAGAGCAGCGGCCAGGGCGCCACGCAGAAGGCGTAACCACGCCCCTGCCCCGGCCATCCTGGGCCGACCACGGGCCGCCGGTTTTCGCCGGCGGCCCGTTGCATGTCCGCCCCCGGTTCGGCTGAATCGCGTGCGGTGACAGACCCGGGGGGATATCAGCCATGGCGGACGGTGCCGATCAGCCCGAGCCCAAGCCGCAGATCGATTTCAGCACCTTCCAGGAAGTCGACGTCCGCGTGGGCACCGTGACCGCGGTTGACGATTTTCCCGAGGCCCGCACGCCCGCCTACAAGCTGTGGATCGACTTCGGGCCGCAGGTGGGCCGGCGCCAGACCTCGGCGCAGCTGACGGCGCACTACACCAAGGCCGACCTGGAAGGCCGCCAGGTGGCGGCGCTGATCAACATCCCGCGCAAGCGCGTGGCCGGCTTCGCGTCCGAGTGCCTCGTGCTGGGCTTCGCCGATGCGGAGGGCGGCGTCGTGCTCATCGGTCCGGACCGGCCGGTGCCCGACGGCAACCCGCTGCACTGAGGCCGGGCCTCACCGCCCGCGCGCGGTCCCGGCTCGACCGGCCCCCTCGCGCTCGCCGAAGCGGGCGCGGTCGCCCTCGCTCATCAAGCCCAGCAGGACGCGGCGGAAGCCCTCCACCGCCTCGGCGCCCGCCTCGCGGTAGGCGCGCGCGATCAGGGCGCGCTGGCGTTCGCTCAGCTCGCGTTCCAGCGCCGCCCCGGCTTCCGTCAGCTTCAGGGTCCGTTGGCGCCGGTCGCGCAACCCGCGCCCCTGCTCAACGTAGCCGCCTTCCGACAACTCCGAGAGCACGCGCGAGAGGCTCTGCTTGGTCACCTTCAGGCGGTCGAGCAGCGCGGTGACCGTGATCCCCGGCTCGCGCGCGACGAAGGCCAGCACGCGGTGATGCGCGCGCCCGAGCCCGTGGCGGTCGAGCACGGGATCGGCCTGAGCGGCGACGTCCCGCTGGGCGACGAAGAGCATCTCCATCGCCTGGCGCAGCTCCTCCTCGCGCAGGAAGAGCGGGTTGGGACCGCTGGTGGTCGGCATGTTGCAGGCGTACCTCCGCTGTGCTACGAGCCGGGCCGCCTTTCACAGCCGGCGGCGGGTGGTGTATCGTCCGCCGGCGAAACGACGTGAGCGGTATCCCAGCCGGGTGGCGAGACAATGTCCACAGTGGCCTACGACGATCGCGACGGTTCCATCTGGTACAATGGGGCGCTGGTGCCGTGGCGCGACGCCAAGCTCCACGTGCTCACGCACGGCCTGCACTACGCAAGCTGCGTGTTCGAGGGTGAGCGCGTCTACCAGGGCGCCATCTTCAAGCGCGACGAGCACCACCAGCGGCTGCTGGACTCCGCGCGCCTGATGGGCTTCGAGGTGCCCTACAGCGTCGACGAGATCAATCGCGCGGCCGAGCAGGTGATCGAGGCCAACGGCATCACCGAGGGCTACGTCCGCCCCGTCGCCTGGCGCGGCAGCGAGCAGATGGGGGTGGCGGCCCAGCGCAACCGCATCCACCTCGCCATCGCCGCGTGGAAGTGGGACACCTACTTCACGCCGGAGGCGCGGCTGAAGGGCATCCAGATGCGTACCTCGCCTTGGTCCCGGCCCTCGCCGCAGACCGCGCCCGTGCATTCCAAGGCCTCGGGCCTCTACATGATCTGCACGCTGTCCAAGCACACGGCCGAGGCCGAGGGCTTCAACGACGCCCTGATGCTGGACTACCGCGGGCGCATCGCCGAGGCCACCGGCGCCAACATCTTCCTGGTCCAGAACGGCGAGCTGCACACGCCCGAGCCGGATTGCTTCCTGGACGGCATCACGCGGCGCACGGTCGTCCAGCTCGCGCGCGAGCGCGGCTACACCGTGCACGAGCGCGCCATCATGCCGGCGGAGCTGGACCGGACCGACGAGGTCTTCATCACCGGCACGGCCGTCGAGGTCACGCCCGTGAACCGCATCGACGACCGCCACTTCACCGTGGGGCCGGTGACGCGCGAGCTTGTCGACGCCTTCGACACCCTGGTGCAGAACCCGGGCACCTGGGACCAGCACGCGGCGAGCACGCCGCCGGCGGCCATGGCCCAAGCGCGCTGAACCGGCGGCACGCTGAACGGGTCACGTCGCGGCGAGTGAAACGCGCCCCGGGCCTGACGGTCCGGGGCGTTTTGGTGTGCCGTCAGAAACGCCGGCCGCGCAGCTGCTCCCGAATGGCGTGCAGCAGATCCAGGTTGGTGGCGAAGCCGAAAAGCATCGCGGCGGCGAACGCCACCACCACGGCCGCCGCGACGAAGACGATGCCCAGCGGCACGCCGGCCGCGCCCCACCCGACGCTGCCGCCGGTGAAGACCGCAACGGCCGCAACCAGCAGGATCGCCGCCGCCACCGCCGAGAGTGTGCCGGCAAGCCGCAAGAGCGGAATGCTGACGGGCCGCCTGCCCCACATCGTGGCCTCCCTGTGCCTGTCCGCACGCGTGAGCCTGCGCCATGCGCGCCCGGCGCGCAAACGGCCCGGCGCCGGCCGCGCCGTCGGACCGCCGACGGGTCCCCGGCAATACCGCATCGAAGCCGCCCAAATTCGGCGCGAATTAATTTAAATATTGAAAATCTGCTGGTGTGTTCATCCCAAGCTTGCTACATCTTTGGTATGAAACATTGGCCGCCCGGGTCGATCTGGACGCACGCGAGCCGTGCCGCCCGCAGCCGCCTCCTCGGTGGACTTGCGTTGGCCGTGGTCGTTTCAATCGTGACGATTGAAATTCTTCTGCTCGTGCCGTCCTATTACAACAACCGCGCCGAGCTGCTGGAGCAGGTGGAGACCGAGGGGCTGGCCTACATCCGGGCCGCCAAGCAGATCCCGCAGGACAGCCGCACCAGCTTCACCGACAAGCTCGAGCGCGCCACGGAGAACAGCCGCTGGATGGGAGCCGCCGTGCTGGCGCCGGACGGCCGGGTGCTGGCCCATCAGGGCGTGCCGCCGCGCCTCGCGCACCGCTGCCCGGAGATGGGCGCCGGCGGGGTGACGCGCGACGACATGCGGGTCTACGAGGTGTGCTGGCCCGCCGAGACGACGGGGCTGCCCTACGCCGTCGCGGCGCGCTTCGACAGCTCCGACGCCGCGGCCAAGCTGTCGGCCTACGTCCTGCGCGTGGGCGGCCTCGTGGCCGTGGTCACGCTGGGCACCACAGGGGTGCTGCTGTTCTTCGTGGGTCGCCGCGTGCTGCTGCCGGTGCTGCACCTGCGGCGCCGCCTCATGACGGTGGCCGAGCGCCCGGAGTCCGCCCCGCGCACACAGCTGCCGAGCGCCCCCGCGCGCGACGAGATCGCGGACCTTGTGGATGCCAGCGGGCGCATGCTGGACCATGTGGCGGACACCCTGGACGACCTGCACCGCCGCAACGCCGCGCTCCGCGACTCCGAAGCGCGCTTCCGCCAGATCTTCGAGCGCTCCTACGACGGCATTTTCCTGGTCGACGTGCCCGGCGACCGCATCGTCGACGCCAACCCCGCCGCCTGCGCCATGCTCGGCTACAGCGAGGACGAGATTACCACGGTGCGGCCGAGCGCCGTCCACCCCGACGAAATGGCGGCGCTGAGCGCCTTCTACCGGCAGGTGAGCACGCGCGGCTGGGCGCAGGCATCGGGCATGAGCTGCCTGCGCCCCGACGGCTCGAAGGTGCCCGTGGACATCGCCGGCGCGCAGATCGACTGGCAGGGCGAAACGCTCATGCTCGCGGTCGTCCATGACATGCGCGAGCACAAACGCCTGGAGCAAGCCCTGAACGCGGCCAAGGAGCGTGCCGAGCAGGCCGACCGCATGAAGAGCCAGTTCCTCGCCGCGATGAGCCATGAGCTGCGCACGCCGCTGAACGCCATCATCGGCTTCAGCGAGATCATGGCGAACGAATCGCTGGGCGAGCTGGGCAACGACCGCTACCGCGACTACGCCAACGACATCCTGGGCGCGGGCCGGCACCTGCACGACATCATCAACGACATCCTCGACATCTCGAAGATCGAGGCCGGCCAGATGCACGTGGAAGCGGACGCGCTGGACGTGCGCGACACCGTGCGCCGCACGCTGCGCCTGCTGGAGCGCCGCGCGCGCGCCGCCAACGTGTTCCTGGAGTCGGATGTCCCGGCGGATCTCCCGGCCATCCACGCGGACGAGCGGCACACGCGCCAGATCCTGACGAACCTGGTCAGCAACGCGGTGAAGTTCGCGCCGGCCGGGACGGTCGTCCGCGTCGCGGCGGAAACGCGCCCCGGGGACACCGTGCGCCTCTCAGTTTCCGACGGCGGGCCGGGCATGGACGCCGACGAGGTGGCGACCGCGCTGGAGCCCTTCCAGCAGGTGCGCAGCAACGCCCACCTCGCCGACCACGGCGGCACCGGCCTGGGGCTGCCACTGTCCAAGCGCCTCGCCGAACTCAACGGCGGAACGCTCACCGTGGACAGCACCGCCGGCGTGGGTACGACGGTGCACGTGGACCTGCCACCGGCCACCGCCGGGGCTGAAACGGCGGCGGGCTGATCCAGCCCACCGCCGCCCCACCGGCGTGGTTGGGCCGCCTCACGCGGCCGAGCTGATGAGATCATCGACCCCAACCCCCACTGTCATCTCCCCCTTGCGCGCCTGCGGCGCGCGAGGCAAGCAAAGCTCGCCTGTCCCCCTCCAGGGCAAGGGGGAGACGGGTTTAGGGCGACAGCCCGAAACCCAGAGAGGGATGGGGCGTTGCTCTCGCAGCCTACGACTTGATTGGCTCGCTGGTATCAGGCGGCCGCGCGCTGCGCCTTGCGCTGGCGAATGGCGGCCTGGGCCGCCGCCAGCCGGGCGATGGGCACGCGATAGGGCGAGCAGGAGACGTACTCCAGCTCCGTGCCCTGGCAGAAGCCTATGGAATCCGGGTCGCCGCCGTGCTCGCCGCAGATGCCCAGGCTGAGCGCCGGGTTGCTGCGCCGGCCCTCGCGGGCGCCCATCTCGACCAGCTTGCCGACCCCGTCCTGGTCCAGCGAGATGAAGGGGTCGGTCGAGAGGATGCCCTGGCTCTGATAGGTGGGCATGAAGCTCGCGGCGTCGTCGCGCGAGATGCCGAAGGCGGTCTGCGTCAGGTCGTTGGTGCCGAAGGAGAAGAAGTCGGCGTGCTTGGCGATGGCGTCCGCCAGCATGGCCGCCCGCGGCAGCTCGATCATCGTGCCCACCTTGTAGGCGATGCGCGTGCCCCGGTCCTTCATCACCTCGCTCGCCACGCGGTCGACCAGCCCGCGCAGGATCTCCAGCTCCTTCGCCACGGCCACGAGCGGGATCATGATCTCGGGCTCGACCGTTTCGCCGGTTTCCTCGGCGACATCGGCGGCGGCGTTGAAGATCGCCCGCACCTGCATCTCGTAGATCTCGGGATAGGTGATCCCGAGGCGGCAGCCGCGGTGCCCCAGCATGGGGTTGGCCTCGGTGAGCTTGAGCGCGCGGGCGCGCACCTGGTCCACCGTCATGCCGGCGGCCTGCGCCACCTCGTGCATGTCCGCGTCCTCGCGCGGCAGGAACTCGTGCAGCGGCGGGTCCAGCAGCCGGATGGTGACCGGGAAGCCGGCCATGATGCGGAAGAGGTCCACGAAGTCCTGGCGCTGCATGGGTTCGATGCGCGCCAGCGGACCGCGCCGGCCCTCTTCACTCTCCGCCAGGATCATCTCGCGCACGGCCGTGATCCGGTCGGATTCGAAGAACATGTGCTCGGTGCGGCACAGCCCGATGCCCTGGGCGCCGAACTCGACGGCCGTGCGCGCGTCCTGCGGCGTTTCCGCGTTGGTGCGCACGCCCAGCTCGCGCAGGCGGTCGGCCCAGCCCATGAAGGTGGCGAACTCGCCCGACAGCTCGGGCTTCACCGTGGGCACCTTGCCGCGGATGACCTCACCGGCGGCGCCGTCGATCGTGATCGTGTCGCCCTCCTTCACGGTCACGCCGTCCACGATCATCCGGCGCTGCTGCTCGTCGATGCGCAGCTGCCCGGCGCCCGCGACGCAGGGGCGGCCCATGCCACGCGCCACCACGGCGGCGTGGGAGGTCATGCCGCCGCGCGCGGTGACGATGCCCTTGGCGGCGTGCATGCCGTGGATGTCCTCGGGCGAGGTCTCGGTGCGGCACAGGATGACGTCCGTGCCGGCCTGCGACAGCTCCTCCGCGCGGTCGGCGGTGAAGACGGCCACGCCCGCCGCGGCGCCCGGCGAGGCCGGCAGTCCGCGCGCGATGACCTCGCGCTCGGCCTCGGGGTCCAGGGTCGGGTGCAGGAGCTGGTCCAGCGAGGCCGGGGAGACGCGCTCGACGGCCTCGGACTCGGTGATGATGCCGTCCTTCACCATGTCCACCGCGATCGTCAGCGCGGCGCGCGCCGTGCGCTTGCCGGTGCGCGTTTGCAGCATGTAGAGCGTGCCGCGCTGGACGGTGAACTCGATGTCCTGCATGTCGCGGTAGTGGCTTTCCAGCTTCTGGCGCACGTCGTGAAGCTGGCGGTAGACGCTGGGCATCGTCTCTTCGAGCGCCGGCAGATCGCTGTCGTTCTTCTGCTTGGCGTGCGTGGTCAGCGGCTGCGGCGTGCGGATGCCGGCGACGACGTCCTCGCCCTGCGCGTTGGGCAGGAACTCGCCGTAGAACTCATTGTCACCCGTCGAGGGGTCGCGCGTGAAGGCGACGCCCGTGGCGCAGTCGTCGCCCATGTTGCCGAACACCATGGCCTGCACGTTCACGGCCGTGCCCCAATTCTGGGGGATGTTGTGCAGGCGGCGGTAGGTGACGGCGCGCTGGTTCATCCACGAGCCGAAGACGGCGTTGATCGCCTTCCAGAGCTGCTGCTCGGGGTCCTGCGGGAAGGGCTCGCCCGTCTCGTCCTCGACGATCTGCTTGAACTGCTCGATCAGCGCCTTCCAGTCGTCGGCCGTCAACTCGGTGTCCAGGTTGTAGCCGTGCTCTTCCTTGTAGAGCTCCAGCGCCTCCTCGAAGCGGCTGTGGTCGATGCCGAGCACGACGTCGCCGAACATCTGGATGAAGCGGCGGTAGCTGTCGTAGGCGAAGCGCTCGTCCTGCGCCTTGTCCGCCAGCCCGCGCACCGTCTCGTCGTTGAGGCCCAGGTTGAGGACGGTGTCCATCATGCCGGGCATCGAGGCCGGCGCGCCCGAACGCACGGAAACCAGCAGCGGGTTTTTCGGGTCGCCGAAGCGGGCGCCCACGCGGGACTCCACCTTGGCCAGGGCCTCGCGGACCTCGTCCGTCAGCCCCTCCGGGTAGCCGCCCGTCTCGGTGTGGTGCGCGCACACCGCGGTGGAAATCGTAAAGCCCGGCGGCACCGGCAGGCCGAGCGAGGCCATTTCGGCCAGGTTCGCGCCCTTGCCACCCAACAGCTCGCGCATGTCGGAGCGGCCTTCCGTCCCGTCGGGCCCGAAGCTGTACACCTGTTTGGTGCTCATGGCGGCAGCTTACCCCTCGATGTTCGAGAAATCGGCGACCCGCGCCAGGGTGGCGCCGATCTGCTTCAACAAGCGCAGACGGTTCGCCCGCAGCGCCGGATCGTCCGCGTTGACCGTGACGCCGTCGAAGAAGGCGTCCACGGGCCGGCGCAGGGCCGCCAGCGCGCGCATGGCGGCCGTGAAGTCCTCGCGCGCCAGCGCCGCGTGGGCCTCGCCCGCGGCCGCCGTCAGCGCCTCGTGCAGGGCGTGCTCGGCCTCGGCCGTCAGGCGGTCGCGGTCCACCGGCGCGTCGAAGCGCGCCTTGTCCTTCTTCTCTTCCTTTTCGACGATGCGCGCCGCGCGGCGGTAGGCCGTGAGCAGGTTGGCGCCGTCGTCGCTCTTCAGGAAGCGCTCCAGCGCGTCCACGCGGGCCAGCAGGCGCACCAGATCGTCCTCGGCGCCGCCGTCGGGCTTCTCCACGGCGAAGCACGCGGCGATGAGGTCGTGGCGCACGCCCTTGCCGCGCAGCACCACCTTGAGGCGGTCGGTGAGGAAGCTCAGCAGCTCGCCGACGAGCTGCGTCTCGCCCGCCGCCGTCTCGCCCGCGGCGTGCGGCGCGCGCTCGGCGAGGGCCTGCCGCGCCTCAGCGTTTTGGAGCCGCAGCGCCTCGCGGATGGGCGCGGCCAGCGGCAGGCGCAGCTCGTTCTCCACGATCAGGCGGATGACGCCCAGCGCGGCGCGGCGCAGCGCGAAGGGGTCCTTGGAGCCCGTGGGCTTCTCGTCGATGGCGAAGAAGCCGGCGAGCGTGTCCAGCTTGTCCGCCAGCGCGACCGCGACGGCCTCGGGCGCCGAGGGGCACGCCTCGCCCGGCCCCTGCGGGGCGTAGTGGTCGGCGACGGCGCGCACGACCTCCGCGTGCTCGTTGTCGGCCTCGGCGTAGTAGCTGCCCATCAGGCCCTGGAGTTCGGGGAACTCGTCCACCATCGCGGTGGTCAGGTCGGCCTTGGCGAGACGCGCGCCGGAGCTGGCCTTGTCGCGGTCGGCGCCGACGGTTTCCGCCAGGTGCACGGCAAGCGCGTCCATGCGCCCGACCTTGTCGTAGAGCGTGCCCAGGCGCGCGTGGAAGACCACCCCGGCCAGATCGCCCACGCGGTCGCGCAGCGGGGTCTTGCGGTCCTGGTCCCAGAAGAAAGCGGCGTCCGCGAGGCGCGCGCGCAGCACGCGCTCGTTCCCGGCGACCACGGCCGCGCCGTCGTCGGCCGTCTCGATGTTGGCGACGACGAGGAAGCGGTTCGCCAGCTGGCCGTCCGGATGCTCGACGGCGAAGTACTTCTGGTGCGTGCGCATGGAGACCGTGAGCACTTCCGGCGGCAGCGTCATGAACTGCTCGTCGATCGTGCCCATGTGGACCACCGGCCATTCCGTCAGCCCGGCGTTCTCGGCGAGCAGCCCCTCGTCCGCCTTGGGCGTCAACCCCTCGCGCCCGGCCGCCTCGGCGGCCTGGCGGCGGATGCTCTCGCGGCGCTCGTCCGGGTCCACCATGACGCTAGCGGCGTGAAGCTGCGCCCGGTAGTCGGCCGCGGACTCCACGGTGAAGGCGTCGGGCGCCAGGAAGGGGTGGCCGCGCGTCACCCGCCCGAAGGCGAGCGTGTCACCGTCCAGGTCCAGCTCGCCCGGCACGGGACGGCCGTCGAAGAGCGCCAGGATGCTGTGCAGCGGCCGCACGTAGCGCAGCCCGTGGGTGCCCCAGCGCATCGACTTGGGCCAGGGCAGCTCGCGCACCAGCTCGGGGACGATCTCCGCCAGCACCTCGGGCGTGGCGCGCCCCGGAATGTGGCGCACGGCGTAGTAGAAGCGCCCTTTCTCGGTCTCGCGGACCTCGGCTTCCTCGATCGAGGTCAGCCCGGCCCCGCGCAGGAAGCCCTGCACCGCCTTCTCGGGCGCGCCAACCTTGGGTCCGCGCTTCTCTTCGCTCGTGTCCGGCTGGCTGTGCGGCAGCCCCTCCACCACGAGCGCGAGGCGGCGCGGCGTCACGTAGGTGGCGATCTCGGCGTGGGCGAGCCCGGCCTTGTCCAGATGGGCGGCGGCGCGGCGGCGCAGCTCCTCGGCCGCGCGGGCCTGCATGCGCGCCGGGATCTCCTCGGAAGCGAGTTCGAGCAGGAATTCAGCCACGGGCCCGCTCCTTCGCGCCGGTCTGGGTGGCCAGCCAAGCTTCGCAGCAGCCCTTGGCGAGATCGCGGACGCGGCCGATGTAGGCCTGCCGCTCGGTTACTGAGATCACCCCGCGAGCATCTAACAGATTGAAGAGGTGGCTGGCCTTCATGCACTGGTCGTAGGCCGGCAAGGGCAGCGGCTCGTCCAGATTGAGCAGCTGGTGGCAGGCGTCCTCGGCGTCGCGGAAGTGGCGGAACACCGCCTCGGTGTCGGCGTGCTCGAAGTTGTAGGCGGAGAACTCGCGCTCGTTCTGCCAGAAGACGTCGCGGTAGGTCTTGCCGCCCTTGTCCTTGGGCACGCCATCCCAGTCCAGGTCGAAGACGTTTTCCACGCCCTGGACGTACATCGCCAGCCGCTCGATGCCGTAGGTCAACTCGACGGAGACGGGATCGCAGTCGATGCCGCCGACCTGCTGGAAGTAGGTGAACTGCGTCACCTCCATGCCGTCGCACCAGACCTCCCAGCCGAGGCCCCAGGCACCCAGGGTCGGGCTTTCCCAGTCGTCCTCGACGAAGCGGATGTCGTGGCGCAGCGGGTCGATCCCGATGGCCTTCAGCGAGCCCAGGTACAGCTCCTGGCTGTCCGCCGGCGAGGGCTTCATCAGCACCTGGAACTGATAGTAGTGCTGCAGCCGGTTGGGGTTCTCGCCGTAGCGCCCGTCGGTGGGCCGGCGCGAGGGCTGCACATAGGCGCAGTTCCAGGTTTCCGGGCCGAGCGCGCGCAGTGTCGTCGCCGGATGGAAGGTCCCCGCCCCGACTTCCATGTCGTAGGGCTGGAGGAGCACGCAGCCCTGTCGGGCCCAGTAGTCCTGGAGCGTCAGCACCAGACGCTGGAAACACGTGCTCGGATCGTGGTGGCCGAGGCCGCCCGTCGTGGCCATGAAATGCTACCCGGGTATGCCGTGCGCAAGCGGGCGTGGAACCTATCGGCGTGACGCGGGGGAATCAACGGCCCCCGGCGCGGATGCGTCCGCACGGATTAGTGCGGGCAGTCCGGCCGCCCGCAGTTGGGTGGGTTCTTGCTGGGAACGTAGGCGCTGCAAACGCTGCACTGGACGAGGTCCTGCGCGCGCGGCGCGCGTTCGGCGTTCTCGCGCGCCCGCGCCTTGGGGTCGCCGGCCAGCCGCGCCTTCTCTTCGCGGCGCAGTTGCAGGCGCTGGGCGTACTTGAACGCCTGCCACACGCCCACGACCACCGCGACCAGCACCAAGAGCTTGAGAAACATGCCGGGTATATGACGGCGCGCGGTGGCAAGCGTCAAGCCGTACACGCCCGGCCGCGCGCCCCCGAAAGGACGCAGCCCACGCCAGGACGGCCCTGCCGGTCAGACCCGGGCGTGCTGGCCTTCACCGCGCCCCGCCCGCGCCGGCAGGCCGCGTTCCGCCAGCAGCACGACCGCCCCGGCGGCCAGCCCCCAGACCGCGTTCGCCACGAGCACCAACACGGGCGTCAGCCCGCCCAGGCCGAGCCCCAGGAAACCGGCGTCCGTCTTCACCGGGAAGACGATCACGAGCTGGACCAAGCTGGGCAGCAGCGAGATGACCAGCCCCTGCACCAGCCGCCAGCGCTGCAGGAAGGGGGCCAGGAAGAAGAAGCCGAACACCCCGCCCCAGGTGATCTTGCTGTAGATCATCCCCGAGGCCAGGGGCGGCGCCACGTCGATCCCCAGCGCCGCCGTGATGCCGAGCAGGCCCACGATCCAGACGAAGAGCGCGTTCACCAGCCCGCCCAGCGCCCCGCCGGCAAATCCGATGGCCGCGTCGCGAAGCATGCCGGTGCCCCCTTGCGCCGCACTGCGTGAATTTCAGCGTGCCACACAACCGCCGCGGCGCGACACCTCGCAGGGCGGCGTACCTCACAAGCCGTAGCGGCCCCACAGCGCGCGCTCTTCCAAGCCCGCCAGCACGTCGCCGGTCCAGGTGCCGCCGCCCGTGTCCGCGGCCGGTGTCGAACGGCCGCCGATCGGGATTCGGCCGAAGAGCTTGCGCTGGATCGGCACCTCGCGCAGGCGCACGCGCGGGCCGTAGATGCCGCGCAGCGTGCTCCGCATCTCCCCCAGGCCGTCCACGAGCCCGAGCTCGAAGGCGCGCTGCCCCGTCCAGAAGGCGCCGGAGAAGATGTCGGCTTCGTCCGCGTGCAGCTTGCCGCCGCGGCGTTCGCGCACCATGGCCTTGAACTGTTCGTGGATGTCGGCCTGGATGCCCTTCAAGCGCGCGACGTCGTCGGGGTCCTCCTCCTCGAAGGGGTCGAGGATGACCTTCTTCTCGCCGCTCGTGTAGACGCGGCGCTCGACGCCGTGGCGGCGTAGCAGCTCGGGAAAACCGAAGCCCGCGCTGACCACGCCGATGGAGCCGACGATGGAACTGGGGTGCGCGTGGATCTGATCGGCCGCGCACGCCAGCCAGTAGCCGCCCGAGGCCGCCGCGTCCTCGCAAAAGGCGTAGACGGGCACGTCGTGCTCGCGCGCCAGGTCGCGGATGCGCTGGGCCAGCAGCGCCGACTGCACGGGCGAGCCGCCGGGCGAGTTGATCGCCAGCGCCACCGCCTTCACGCGCGGCGTCTTGAAGGCGCGGTACAGCGGCCCCGCCAAACCGGCGAGCGTCATGCCGCCGCGCAGCGTGCCCGCCGCGCCGATGGCCCCCTGCAGCCGCACCACCGAGACGACCGGCGGCAAGCGGCGGATCAGGGGCCAAGTCTCCACGTTCGGCCGATTCACCATGTATCCGGGGATGCCCGATGCAGCCCGCCGTGCCAAGCTCAAACAGACAACGCCTCACCGCCGCGCAGCACCGCCTCGGCGGCCGGGGTGTAGCGGCCGTCGGCCGCGTGCAGGACGAGGCCGGCCGTCAGGCTCGCCGGGGTGCGCACGCCGCGCCGGGCGCGCACGATGACGCGCTTGGCCGCCGTGCCGGGGCCGGGCCACAGCGGGATCACCGTCACCTCGCCCAGCGAGGCCGGGAGGCCGCGCATCACCTCGTCCAGGCGGTCGGCGCGGTGGACGACGCTGACGCTGCCGCGCGGGCGCACCAGCGCCGCCATCGCCGCCAGCCAGTCGGGGAGCTTGGCCACGCCCTCGACGTTGGCGACCGCATCGGCGGGCGCGCGGCCGTGGCCGGCGCGCTGGTACGGCGGGTTGGCCATGACGTGGTCGAAGGCGCCCGCGCGGAAGGGCGGCCGGCCCACGTCGCCCACCGCGATCCCCAGCGCGTCCGCGCGGCCGTTGAGCGCCGCGTTCTCGCGCGCCAGCGCCGCCAGCTCGGCCTGGATCTCCAGCCCCGCCGCCCACGCGCCCGGCATGCGCGCCAGCAGGCACAAGGCCGCCGGGCCGACGCCGCAGCCAAGGTCGAGCACGCGCTCCCCCGCCCGCGCCGGCACCGCAGCGGCCAGCAGCACGGGATCGACGGCGGCGCGATACCCTGCGGCCGGTTGGCGCAGGCGCACCCGCCCGTCCAGCAATGCGTCTTCCCGGACGTCCGCGCTCATGGGGTGGAGCTGCTGATCTCGCCCGCGTCCTGAAGGGTGCGCAGCGCCCGCGCGTGGTCGTCGGCGTGCACGCACAGCCGCCGCTGAATGGCGGAGATGGAGCCCTCCAGCACCGAGGCGTGGGTGTCCAGCACGACCGCTTCGATCCCCGCGTCGGAGAGCAGCGCCTGCAGCCAGGACAGCCAGACCACGTCGTTGGTGCGCACCAGTTCGCGCATGCCGAGCCCTTTCCGGCGCCGCGGGCGGGGCACTTGACCCGGGCGCGCCCCCGCCTATTGTCCCCGCCGCACAAAGGCGTTTGGCCTGCGGCCCAGATGTGCTACCGGCTGTGATACAGTCGCGGCGCGGCAGCGGCAATGTCCCCTGCGCGGGCCGGCCCGGGCCACGAACGCGATCGGGGCACGGCGTGCCCGACCACGAACCGGAGCGGGGCGCAGCCCCCGGCCACCCACCAGCGACGGACGCGCACTTGGCGGCCAGCGCACCAGCGACCGGAACCGTGACGGGCGAAACCGGCCTGACCCCGCTGCACCGGCTGATGGCGGACGACCTGGAGCAGGTCAACGCCACGATCGTTCAGCGGATGCAGTCGGACGTGCCGCTGATTCCGCAGCTCGCGGGGCACATCGTGGCAGCCGGCGGCAAGCGCCTGCGCCCCCTGCTCACGCTCGCCACCGCGCGCATGTGCGGCCACACGGGCTCGCGCCACATCGGCCTCGCGGCGAGCGTCGAGTTCATCCACACCGCCACGCTGCTGCACGACGACGTCGTCGACGAAAGCCAGCTCCGCCGCGGGCTGGACACGGCGAACTCCCTGTGGGGCAACCAGGCAAGCGTGCTGGTGGGCGACTTCCTCTTCTCGCGCGCCTTCCAGCTCATGGTGGCCGACGGCTCGCTGGACGTGCTGCGCATCCTCTCCGACGCCTCGGCCGTGATCGCCGAGGGCGAGGTCAACCAGCTCCTCACCGCCAACGACACCGAGACGGACGAGGGCGATTACCTCGACGTCATCACCGCCAAGACGGCCGCGCTCTTCGCCGCCGCCGCGCGCGTGGGCGCGGTGGTCGCCGAGCGCCCGCGGGCCGAGGAAAAGGCGCTGGAGCGCTTCGGGCGCGGGCTCGGCATTGCCTTCCAATTGGTCGACGACGTGCTCGACTACTCCGCCGAGGCGGAAAAACTGGGCAAGCGCGTGGGCGACGACTTCCGCGAGGGCAAGATCACCCTGCCCGTCGTGCACGCCTTCGCGCGCGGCGACGAGCGGGAGCGTGCCTTCTGGCGCCGCTGCCTGGAGGAGCTGGACCAGCGCGAGGGCGATATGGCCCACGCCATGGAGCTGCTGCACCGCCACGGCGCGCTGGACGCCGGCATCGCCCGGGCGGAGAGCTACGCCCGCGACGCGCGCGAGGCCATTTCCGGCTTCGCCGACGGCCCCATCAAGGACGCCCTGCTGGAAGCCCTGCGCTTTTCCACCGCCCGGGCGTACTGAAGCCGGCGAGGCGACGCGTTAGCCGGCGCCGTTTTCCCCGTACACGACGATGCGGTCGCGGCCGGCTTCCTTGGCCTGATACAGGGCCAGGTCGGCCTCCTTCATCAGGGCCTCCGGGTCCGGCATGCCGTCGGTGGCCTCGCTGACGCCCATGCTGACCGTGATGCCGACGGCCATGCCGTTGTGCTCGGCCGGGTGTTCGTGGATGTGCTGGCGCAGGCGTTCGGCGGCGGCGCGCGCGCCGGCGATGTCGGTCTCCGGCAGGAAGAGCGCGAACTCCTCCCCGCCGAAGCGGCCGGCCACGTCGCTGGCGCGGATGCTGTCGCGGATGCACACGGCGAGGTGGCGCAGCACGGCGTCGCCGGTGTCGTGGCCCTGGTGGTCGTTGATCGTCTTGAAGTGGTCGATGTCCAGCAGGATTACCGCCAAATGCCCGCCGTGGCGCTCGCGGTGCTTGAAGGCGGCGTGCAGCTCGGTTTCGAACTGGCCGCGGTTGTACAGCCACGTCAGCCGGTCGCGCGCGCTCAGCTCCTCCAGGTCCTGCTTCGTGCGCTGCAGGCGCTCCTGGTAGATGCTGGCGTCCGTCATGTCGAAGATGGTGATGCAGACGTAGGCCGGCTCGCCGCTGTCGTCCGGAATGGGGAAGAAGGTGCAGTCCTGGCGCATCGCGTCCACGCCGCCCGTGATGGGGCGGTTGTGCGGGAATTCGAAAAGATAGGGCCGGTGTTCCCAGGACGAGAAGGCCTGGTGGTTGAGCAGGAAGACGCTGCGCAGCTTTTGCTTGAGCCAGCGCTGCGGCAGCTCCGGGAACGCCTCGAAGATGTTCCGGCCCACCACCGCGTCGGCGCCGTGGCCGCTGTGCGCCGCCATGAAGCGGTTCCACGACACAATCTCGAAGTCGCGGTTCACGACCACGATGCCGACGTTGATGTTGTCGACCAGCGCGGCGAAGTCGGGGCCGGGTTCGGAGGTCTGCGTCATTTACAAGTCTTCAAGCAGCCGGTCCAGCGCCTGGCGGATCACGGCGATGGAGTCTTCGGCCAGCAGCACGAGGACGTGGCAGACGAAGTTGCGCGATTCCAGCGTGAAGGTCACCTCCACCAGCAGCGCCGTCGTCCACTCCAGATCACCTGGGTCGAGCACACGGTCCATGGGCGTGTTCTTGGCGAACACCGACGGCGGCGTGTAGCTGAACTGGGTGTCCAGCTGTTCGCCCAGCCCGCTGAGGATCGCGCCCACGAGGATGTTGGAGGTCTCGATGAGGATTTCGTCCTCGGGCGGCTGATCCGCGTCGTCGGCGTCGAGGCCCAGGAGATCGGCGACGTTGTGGCCGCCGCCCGGCGCGAAGAGCGTCAGCGCCTCCCCGCGCAGGCCGTGGAAGAAGGCCTGGCGCACGGCCGTCACCGTGCCGGGGAGATGCGCGGTTTCCTGCACGGCCTCGGCGGCGTTGGCGGCGTCCACCACCTGCACGCGCGGCACCGCCAGGGTGACGAAGGTGTCCAGCAAGGTGGACAGCGAGCGTGCCGCCCGGCCCATGGCGACGTTCGTCACCTCCTGGAGGGCGTCCGCCTGATCTTCCGAGAGCGGCTCGACCATCAGCGGAACCCGTGCTCTGCCAGCGCGGCCTGGAGCTTCTCCGCGTCCACCGGCTTTTCGACGAAGGTGAGCGCCCCCAGCCCCTTGGCGCGCTCGATGGCGCGGGGCTGCACGTCCGCGGAGACCACGAAGGTGGGGCAGACGATGCCTTCGTCGCCCATCATCTGCAGCACGTCGAAGCCCGTGTAGTCCGGCATCGTGAGGTCGAGGAAGAGCAGGTCCGCGCCCTGGCGCACAGCCGCCAGGGTTTCCTCCCCGTTCTTCGCCTGACGCACCTCGGCGTCCCAGTCCGCCGGCAGCGCGCGCATCACCTGCTTGCGGCCGAGCGTGGAGTCGTCGGCGACGATGACGGACAGCGTCATGGCTCCTCCCCATCCGGCACGCGACAGCGGCGCGCCCCCCATTCCCGGACCCTCGGCCCGGCAGCTTTCCATCGCTTACATGCTACCGCCACGGCGGGGCAAGCACCCCAACCTTGCATGCGCGGGCTTAATATCCGGTATTCCGGTTCACGATCGGCGCCGGGGGTTCGCCGCGCGCCAGGCGGCGAACGTTTCCCGCGATCTCGGGCACCGCGGACTCAGGCTTCGTGGGGGCAGCGACGTGGGGCGTGACGAGCACGCGCGGATGCGCCCAAAGGGGGTCGGCGGCCGGCAGCGGCTCGGGGTCGGTCACGTCCAGCGTCGCCCCGGCCAGGTGGCCGCTGTCGAGCAGCGCCAGCAGGTCCGGCTGCACGAGGTGCTGGCCGCGCGCCACGTTCACCACGCACGCGCCCGGCGGCAGCTTTTCCAGGGTCGTGCGGTTGAGGATGCCGCGCGTGGCGTCGGTCAGCGGCAGCAGGCAGACTAGGATGTCCGAGCGCGCCAGCAGCGTTTCCAGCCCGTCCGTGCCGGCGTGGGTCGTCACACCCGGCACCTGCTTGGGGGTGCGCGCCCAGCCCGCGACGTCGAAGCCGAGCCCGGCCAGCGCCGTGGCGCACGCCTGCCCCAGCTCGCCCAGGCCGAGGATGCCCACGCGGCGCCCGCCCGCCAGCGGCACCGGGATCTCCGCCCAGCGGCGCTGGGCCTGCTGCTCGATGTAGCCGCGCAGCGCGCGGTGGTGGCGCAGCACCGCCAGGGTCACGTATTCCACCATGCCCTGGCGCAGCCCGGCGTCGGCGAGGCGCACGATGGGCACGTCCGCCGGCAGCTCGGGATCGCGCAGGATGTGGTCCACGCCCGCGCCCATGGAGAAGATGGCCTCCAGGTTGGGCAGCGACGCGAGCAGCCCGGCCGGCGGTTGCCACACCAGCGCGTGGCGCACGCTCGCCGGATCGTCGAGGTCGTCGGGATAAACGCGGATGGTGTGGTCCGGCAGCGCGGCGTGCAGCAGCGACCGCCACTGCTCGGCATCCCCATCGATGGATTGGACAAGGAAGCTCATTGGGGTGGTTCCGTTCGATCGAGGGCGTGCTCGGGCCGTGGCCGTTGCCGCCGTCCGCGCCCCGCACGCGGCCTGACCGGCCGGGTGGGCGCGTGATACGCTCGGCCTGCCGTCACACGACCCGCGAGGTTCGCCGGGATGATCGACTGGGACAAGCGCATGCGCCAGCTCGGCCGCCTGACCCGCAAGGCCTCCGAGAAGGCCAAGGAGAAGGCCGAGGAGCTGGAGCAGGTCGCCAACGAGGGCGAGGACGCGGAGAGCGCCGAGGACACCGCGCGCCGCCGCCGCGAGGATACGGACCGGGACGCGGACGATCCCGAGCGCAAGGCGTGAGCGCGCGCGCCCATCAGAAGAAGCGTTCCTTCAGCCGCGCGATGTGGCTTGGTCCGACCTCGCAGCAGCCGCCGACGATGCGCGCGCCCGCATCCAGCCAGCCGCCGGCGAAATCCGCATAGGCGTCGGGGCCGAGGTCCGCGCGCGCGTCCGGCAGCTCGCGGCCGTCGTTGACGCCCGTGCCCGGCGCGATGGGCTGGAAGGCGTTGGCGTAGGCGCCGAAGGGGCGCCCGGCGGCGGCGCGTGCGAGCTCCGGCAGCGCGGCGTCCACGCTTTCCGGGATGGCGCAGTTTACCAGCACGGCACGCACGTCGAGGCCGTCGAGCGCCTCGACCGCTTGGGTGACGGTCTCACCGCTGCGCAGCTTGCCCGTGCCGTCGTCCGCCAGTGTCCACGACACCCACACCGGCAGGCCCGTCGCCGCCGCGGCCCGCGCCGCCGCCAGGGCCTCGCCGCTGGTGGACATCGTCTCGCACAGGAAGAGGTCGACGTACTCGGCCAGGATGTCCGCCTGCGCGCGGTAGAGCGGCTCCAGCTCCGCCATGGGGCGCACGAGCTCCGGCCGGTAGCTGCCGAAGATGGGCGGCAGCGAGCCCGCGATGGCGACGTCGCGTTCGGCCTCCGCCCGGGCGCGTTGCGCCAACGCCCCGGCGCTGCGGTTCATGCGCTGGAAGTCGCCGTCGTCGGGAAAGCGCCGGCGCGTGGTGCTGTAGCTGTTCGTGGTCAGCACGTCCGCGCCGGCGTCGATGAAGTCGCGGTGGGCGGCGACCACCTTGTCGGGCTCGGACAGCAGCGCCTGCGCCGACCACAGCCCGGTCGAGGTGTCGATCCCGCGGTTCACCAGTTCCTCGCCCAGGCCGCCGTCGAGCAGCAGCCGCCCGCCGTCGGTCAGCCGTTTCAGCTTCGCGTTCACGCTCACCTCCCTGCGGTTGGCGCGGACAGCTTCGACCCACGTCGGGTCCGATGCAAGCCGGGCCGTTTTGCGGTGCATCGACTCACACACCGTCGCGGCGATATCCTGCCAACCAGCCGAGCAGCCGAAGAGGTGGCATCGTGGCCGACGGGTTTCCCAAGCGCACCCGCGACGACTGGGCCGACAAGGCGCGGCGCGAGCTGAAGGGCGACGATCCCGAGGGGCTGGCGCGCGACACCCCCGAGGGCATCCGCATCGACCCGCTCTACACCGAGGACGCGCTGGCGGGCCTGGACCACCTGGGCTCGATGCCCGGTTTCCCGCCCTACACGCGCGGCCCGCGGGCGACGATGTACACCAACCGCGCCTGGACGATCCGGCAGTACGCCGGCTTCTCCACGGCGGAGGAAACCAACCGCTTCTACCACGACGCGCTGAAGGCCGGGCAGACGGGCCTTTCCGTCGCCTTCGACCTGCCCACGCACCGCGGCTACGACAGCGACCACCCGCGCGTCTCCGGCGACGTGGGCAAGGCGGGCGTCGCCATCGATACCGTCGAGGACATGAAGATCCTCTTCGACGGCGTGCCGCTGGATCAGATGACGGTGTCGATGACGATGAACGGCGCGGTGCTGCCCGTGCTGGCGTCCTTCATCGTGGCGGCGGAGGAACAGGGCGTTTCCCAGGACAAGCTCGCGGGCACGATCCAGAACGACATCCTCAAGGAGTTCCTGGTCCGCAACACCTACATCTACCCGCCCCAGCCCTCGATGCGCATCGTGGCCGACATCATGGCCCACTGCGCCCACCACATGCCCAGGTTCAACGCCATCTCCGTCTCCGGCTATCACATGCACGAGGCCGGGGCGACGGCGGACCAGGAGCTGGCCTACACCCTGGCGGACGGGCTGGAGTACGTGCGCACCGCCCGCGCCCGCGGGCTCGACGTGGACCAGTTCGCCCCGCGCGTCTCCTTCTTCTTCGCGATCGGCACCAACCTCTTCATGGAGGTCGCCAAGCTGCGCGCCGCGCGCACGCTGTGGGCCAGGCTGATGCAGCAGTTCGAGCCGCAGGACCCGCGCTCGCTGGCGCTGCGCACGCACTGCCAGACCTCCGGCGTCTCGCTGCAGGAGCAGGACCCCTACACCAACGTCGTGCGCACCACCGTGGAGGCGCTGGCCGCCGTGCTGGGCGGCACGCAGTCGCTGCACACCAACGCGCTCGACGAGGCCGTGGCGCTGCCGAGCGACTTCTCCGCGCGGCTGGCGCGCAACACCCAGCTGGTCCTGCGCGACGAAACGGGCGTCGGCGACACCGTCGATCCGCTGGGCGGCAGCTACTACGTGGAAAAGCTCACCAGCGACCTCATGGAGCGCGCCCAGGCCCTCATCGACGAGATCGAGGAACAGGGCGGCATGACGCGCGCCGTGGAGGCGGGCACCGCCAAGCGCCGCATCGAGGAGGCCGCCGCGCGCCGCCAGGCCCGCGTCGACCGGGGCGAGGACATCCTCGTCGGCGTCAACGCCTACCGGCCGCCCGAGCGCGACGAGGTCGAGGTGCGCGCCATCGACAACCGCAAGGTGCTGGCCGACCAATCCAAAAAGCTGGAGCGCGTGCGCGCCGAGCGCGACCCGGACACCGTAAACCGGGCGCTCCAGGCGCTGGAGGACGGCGCGCGCGACGGCGAGTCCAACCTGCTGGCGCTGACGATCGAGGCCATGCGCGCCCGCGCCACGGTGGGCGAGGCCTCGGACGCCCTGGAGCGCGTCTTCGGCCGGCACAAGGCGGCGACGAGCACGATCTCCGGCGTCTACGGCGCCGCCTACGAAGGCGACGAGACCTTCGAGAAGGTGCGCGCCGACGTGCGCGCTTTCGCCGAGCAGGCCGGGCGCCGGCCGCGCATGCTGGTGGTGAAGATGGGCCAGGACGGCCACGACCGCGGCGCCAAGGTGATCGCCAGCGCCTTCGCCGACATCGGCTTCGACGTGGACGTGGGCCCGCTCTTCCAGACGCCCGCCGAGGCCGTGCAACAGGCCATCGAGAACGACGTCCACGTCATCGGCGTCTCCACCCAGGCGGGCGCGCACGGCACGCTCGTGCCCGACCTGCTGGACGAGCTGCGCCAGCAGGACGCCGCCGATATCCGCGTCGTCTGCGGCGGCGTCATCCCGCACCAGGAGCACGAGCGCCTCTTGAACGAGGGCGTCGCCGCGATCTTCGGGCCGGGCACGCCCATCCCCCGCGCCGCCCGCGACATCCTGGAACTGATCACGCCCGCCCGCGCGGCGTAAGCGGGGCCGGAGACGACAACGCCCCGCCGGTCCGGCCGGCGGGGCGCTTGCACGTCAAGGCGGTGCGGGCCGGCGCTCACTCCTGCACGAGCGGTAGGCCCTTCTTCTTCCACTCCGCCATGCCGAGGGCGTAGTAGTAGACGTTCTCGTAGCCCGCGTTCACGGCCGTTTTCACGGCATCTGCGGCACGCCCGCACTTGACGCCGTTGCAGTAGAAGAGAACGGGTGTGCTCTTGGACGCCAGATGCTCGCTCAGCGTCTCGGCGTTGGTCTCGGTGTTGGGCAGGTTGGTCGCCGTTTCGATGTGACCGGCCTTGTAGTCGCCGGGCTTGCGGGAATCGATGATCTTCAGTTTGTCTTTGTTTTTATAAAGTTGGATCACCTTGTCGGCGTCGACGGTCGTGGCGCCGTCGATCTGCATGGGCGCCTTCTCGTCGTCCGCGGCCTGCGCCGCGCCGCCGAGCACGGCGACGGCGGCCAGCGCCGCCAGCGTGGCCTTGATCGTGTTCAGCATGGTCGTTCCCCCTTCGATGTGGCGTGAAGCCTGCGGCGCTCAGGCCGCGTCCCCTTGCCCGGCCCCGTTCTCGGCGCGCGTGCGCGCCAGCTTGTCCGTGAGTTCGTCGAGCGCCCGGTCGAGGCGCTGCGACACCTCGACGGCGGAGTCGTTGACCTGATCGCTCATCTGCGTGGTTGTACGCGTTTCCTCGGCCGTCTCCGCGACCTTGGCGGCCACGTCCTGGATGCCGTCGGAGGCGCTCTGGATGTGGCCCGCGATGTCCTGGGTGGCCTGGTCCTGCTGTGTCACGGAGTCCGCGATGGTGCCGGCGGTTTCCTCGACCTTGGCGATGGTTTCGGAAACCGTGCGGATGGCCGAAACGGACTCCTGCGTCGCGCTCTGAATGCCGGTGACCTGCTCCGAGATCTCGTCCGTGGCCTTGGCGACCTGATTGGCGAGCTGCTTGATCTCGTTCGCCACGACGGCGAAGCCCTTGCCCGCCTCCCCGGCGCGCGCCGCCTCGATCGTGGCGTTGAGCGCAAGCAGGTTGGTCTGCTCGGCGATCTCGCGGATGAGCTTCACCGCGCCGCCGATCTTTTCCGCGTAGGTTTCGAGCTGCTGGGTCTGGCTGTCGCAGCGCCGCGCCAGATCCGCCGCTTCCGAGATGTGGCGCGTGGCTTCCGTGGTGCGCCCGCGGATGTCCTGGCTGGACTGCGTCAGCTCCTCGGTCGCGGAGGCGACGGCCTGCACGTTGTCGGCGGCGGCGGTGGCGGTGTCGCGCATCGCCTGGGCGCGGTCCTCGATCGAGCGCATGCCGCCGGTCATGCTCGTGGCCAGCTCGCGCATCGAGCCGGCCTTGTTCTGGATCTCGCCGAACAGGGCATTGGTGTCCTGCTCGATGTCGTCGCACAGCGAGACCAGGGCCTGGCGCAGCTCGCGCGCCTTGTCGTTCTCCACCCGCTGGCGCTCCGAGCGCTCCTGGTCCAGCCGCGCGCGCTCGGCATCCGCGCGCATAGCCTCCTCGCGCTCGCGCATCGCCGCCTCGCGCCGGCGCATGCGGGCGAAGACCACGGCGATCAGGCCCACCGCGGCAAGGCCGGTGGTGCCGCAGACGATCAGGAAGGTGATGAAGGACGTTCGCCGCGCGTCCGCCAGCCGGGTCATCAGGCTGGAGACGTCCTGGCGGATGCGCGCGGTCATCAGCGGCGCGCCGCCGGGCGTGGCGATGGGCACCTCGACCACGCGGGTCTGCGCGCTGTCGGGCAGGTCGATGTGCGACAGCCGCGTGAGCACCTCGCCGCCGCCGGCGGTGAGGAAGGTCACCTCGCGGTCGAGGTTGCTGTCCAGGTTGCGCAGGGCGTGCAGCACGTCGAAGTGCATCACCAGATAGCCGTGGAGCTGCAGCCCGCCCAGCGGCACCGCGACCGACAGCAGGGGCCGCCCCTGGTGCGTCCAGGCGTGCTCCACGGCCTCCAGCCGGCTCGCGCCCTCGCGCCCATAGATCTTGTCCATCAGGGCGTCCGGCAGCGGCGCCGGGCCGACGTCCTGCCAGGTGCGCGCGACGCGGTTGCCGTCGGTGTCGTAGGCGCCGACGCCGTGGAGCACGACTTGGCCGGTCGAGATCGCCTCCTGGTTGAACTCCTCGCCCAGCAGATCGGTGAGCTTGTCCGTCTCACGCTCGCGCAGCGCGCTCACCAACGCGTCGTTGGACGCCGACCGCACCGCCACCTGGGTCACGGTGCCGGCGTAGCGCTGCCAGGCCATCTCGGCGACCTGCACCTGCACCATCTGCTTGGTTTGCTTGTGCTGGAAGTCACCGACGATGGTCTCGTAGCGCGCCGTCATGTCGCGCCCGACGAAGGCCGCGCTGGTCAACACGGCCAGGAACGCCAGCGCCACCGCGATCGTTACGCCGTGCCCGCGCACGAAGCCCGGCGCCCGGTTGTCCGCCGCACGCTCGCTCATTGTTTCCCGCCGGTCAAAAGCGTCCGCACCATCGCCCCCTCGCCGGACTGAACCCGGGACTTTCGCGCCTTGTATTTTGCCTCAAATTATTTCACGAACATGCAAAACGACCGTTCCAAATGCTGCGGACAAGATATCCAAAATTTTGAGCAATAGTAAGAAACCGCGCGACGCCTGTAAAGCGTGCGCCTCACTCGCGCCTCACGAGGGCGTGAGCCCGATGCCGCGCCGGTGCGTGCGGCGCCCCTCTGCGGCGGCGTTGCCGTCTGCTACAGGTTGTCCGAAGAACCGCGACCAGAGGAGGCAAGGATGCGGCTGGAAAACCAGGTCGCCGTCATCACCGGCGCGGCCCAGGGCATCGGCCAGGCCGTCGCCGAGCGCTTCGCCCGTGAAGGCGCGAAGGTGGTGCTCGCGGACGTGGACGACGCCGGCGGCGAGGCCGCCGCAAAGGGCATCCGCGACGCCGGCGGGGAGGCCGTCTATCAGCCCTGCGACGTCGGGGACCGGTCGCAGGTGGACGCGCTGATCCAGCGTGCGGTGGACACCTACGGGCGGCTGGATTGCGCCGTCGCCAACGCCGCTTTGGTGGCCAAGGCGGATTTCCTTGAGCTTGACGAGACGGATTTCGACCGCGTCATCCGCACCAACCTGAAAGGCGCCTTCCTCACCGGCCAGGCCGCCGCGCGCCAGATGGTCGCCCAGGGCGGCGGCGGCACGATCGTCAACATGTCCTCGATCAACGCCGTCGTGGCGATCCCGGAGATCGCGCCCTACGTCGCCAGCAAGGGCGGCATCAACCAGCTGACCAAAGTGGAGGCGCTGGGCCTTGCCAAGCACGGCATCCGCGCCAACGCCATCGGACCGGGCTCGATCGGCACGGAGATGGTCAAGCAGGTCGCCAGCGATCCGGAGAAGTGGCGCGCGGTGATGAGCCGCACGCCCATGGGCCGCCTGGGTGAGCCGGACGAGATCGCCCAGATCGCGGCCTTCCTGGCCTCCCCCGAGTCCAGCTACATCACGGGCGAGTGCATCTACGCCGACGGCGGGCGCCTGGCGCTCAACTACACCGTTCCGGTGGAAGACTGAGGGAGGCCGCCGAAGCCGCGGGGCCGAGCGGCCCCGCGCGCGGCGGCGCTTCGGGCGTTTACCCCTCTTCGGCCTGGGAGCGCTGCCGGCCCTCGCGCTGGGCCTGCTGCTCGGCCACCTCGATGACGTGGTTCAGCTCCGACTGCGTGCACAGCCCCAGCAACACGGGATCGCGCGGGCGCATGTTGGCGTAGTTGCGGTGCGTGCGCTCGCGCACCTGGTTGATGGTGTTCTTGGTCGTGCCGAGCAGGCGGCAGATCTGGGTGTCCTTCACCGCCGGATGGTAGCGCAGCAGGTAGAGGATGCCGTCGGGCTTGTCCTGGCGCTTGGCAATGGGGGTGTACTTGGGCCCCTTCGTGCGCTCGGACGGGCGCGGCAGGTCCGCCTCGCGGGATTGCAGGCGGGCCGCCGGGTCCTGCTGGCAGCGCTCGATCTCGGCCTGGGTCAGTTCCCCGTTCTCCACGGGGTTCATGCCCTGCATCCCGCCGGCGACCTCGCCGTCGGCGATGCCCTGCACCTCCAGCGGATGCAGGCCGCAGAACGCGGCGATCTGGTCGAACGTCAGCGAGGTGTTCTCCACCAGCCACACGGCCGTGGCCTTGGGCATCAGCGGTCTTGTCATGGTTGCTCCCTCGCCTGGCTGCGGCCCCCGCGGAAAAGGCCGTCCGGGCCGGCTGCTTGCTGCGCCCGGGCGCGGCGCCCGGACATGGTATTGATGTGGGTGACGCGCGTTCCCGCGGCCGCCCTCGCCGGTGCGGAGCCGGAACCTCTGGAACCTGGGGGAACCGGTGCGGACCCGGAAAGCGGCCGGATCGGCGGGCGGCCATGCCGGCTGCGGACATGCCGGCGCCGCCCGCGCCTCACCCCCAATATAGGGCGCGCGCGCCGGCAGCGAAACCCGCCGGCGGTGGCCATCCCGGCGAACGACCGGGACGGCGTTTACCGCAGCGGCCGGATCAGGCGTCGGGCACGAGCACGATCTTGCCGATGTGCTGCGAGGACTCCATCAGGCGATGCGCGTCCGCCGCCTCGCTGAGCCTGTAGGTGCAGTGGACGCGCGTGCGGATGGCCTTCCGCTCCAGCAGCGGCCAGACGTAGGCCCTGAGCTTCGCCGCCAGCGTCGCCTTGAAGCTCAGCTCGCGCGCCCGCAGCGTCGAGCCCGTCAGCGACAGGCGTTTCAGCATGACCGGCGTGAAGTCCACCTCCGCGGTCGCGCCCTTGAGGAAGGCGATGAAGATCAGCCGCCCCTCGGGCGCCAGCGCCTTCATGTTGCGCTGGATGTAGTCGCCGCCGACCATGTCCAGCACGACGTTCACGCCGCCACCCGTGGCGCTTTTGACCACCTCGACGAAGTCTTCCTCGCGGTAGTTGACGGCCCGCTCGGCGCCGGCCTGCTCGCACGCGCGGCACTTCTCCGCCGAACCCGCGGTGGCGAAGACGCGCGCGCCGAACGCCTTGGCCATCTGGATCGCCATCTGCCCGATGCCGCTGCTGCCGCCGTGGACCAGCAGGGTTTCGCCGGGGCGCAGCCGCCCGCGCTCGAAGAGGTTGCCGTAGACGGTGAACGCCGCCTCCGGCAGCGCCGCCGCGTGGACGGCGTCGTAGCCCTCGGGGATGGGCAGGCACACCGCCGCCGGGGCGACACAGTAGCTCGCGTACCCGCCGCCGGGGACCAGCGCCACGACCGTGTCGCCTTCGTTCAAACCGGAGACATTAGGCCCCAGTTTGCGAATCGTCCCGGCGACCTCCAGCCCCGGAATGTCGGACGCGCCTTCCGGCGGCGGGTAGCGCCCCTCGCGCTGGAAGACGTCGGGCCGGTTCACCCCCGCGGCGCCGACGGCGATCAGCACCTCGCCCGTGTCCGGCTCGGGCATGGGGCGCGGTACCAGCCGCAGCACCTCCGGCCCGCCCGGTTCACTGATCTCGACCGCGTGGGTGTGGTCGGGCAGAACATCCGCCATGGCTTCGGCCTCCTCCTCATCCCGCGCCGCGCGTATGGCGGCGGCCGATCTTGTCGCATAAACTGTAGCGCCTCTCGTACCGTCGGCGCAGCTGCGCAAGCAACCCGCCTCGGTGCAGCCGCGCAAACACCCCGCCCCGGCGCGGCCGCGCAAACACCCCGGAGGAGCGCGCCATGGAGGACGATCCGCTCGATCCCCGCCAGCGCCTGACCGAGACCAAGCCGCTGGACACCTTCTCCATCGAAGAGCTGCAGGCCTATCAGCGGGCCCTCGCCGAAGAGCAGGAGCGCGTGAAGGCCATGCTGGACACCAAGCAGGCCGAGATCGAGGGCGCGCACAAGCTCTTCAACCTTTAGCCAATACAAGCGTATTGGATGCGCCTGTCAGGCCAACGGACGCCTTCCAAACGCGATGGTTGAGTCCGTCACGGGGACCCGGGG